>CAIMVM010000346.1 GCA_903844895.1 uncultured Pseudomonadota bacterium | reverse complement strand
CCCACATTGAGCAGGGGTATGTCTGACATTTTTGAATTAAGCTCAATCATTTTTGTTCTTTTTTGCTGATTTTCAATGAAAATTGAGCTTATGTCTGATTTAGTCCGTAGATTTCCATCACGGTGTCTCCAAGTAAGCTTAGTATCTTTCGTCGAATATCTGTGATTCCATGCCAAATATAGCTTTCAACTCCATTGATCGAAATTTTTACACGATTGATTCCTGTGAGGAGCTGGAATACCCACCTTAGAGTAGGACTTGCTGTTTCTTTCTTGATTTGGTTCGGAAGTGTGGCCTCCGTTTCAAGTAGTTTTTTGCGTAGTCTTCTCTCTGCTATGGAATAAACTAGAAGTGCCAGAGTCATTACCATTAGTAGTCCTTCGACTCGGCTCGGTTTCTTGACAAACAGGGAAGATACGAAAAACACGGGATCTTTTAAAAAGCGAAACCCACGTTCGACAGAGTCTTGACCACTATAGTTTTCTACAATTTCCTTAGAGGTTAATTCCATTTCGGGAATATTAGTTCCAACAACATAGCAAGAGCCCCGTTCTATACGTTCATCAGAAATGGCTTCAAGGGCCTTAGCTGTAGCACTTATCTTGTAAAGTACTTCGATAGGCTCGGTGGTGGCCTTTGGCCTGCCACGTCCCTGATGTTTACTGACCGCTGAAACTTCAATATTCTCAGGGGTAAAGCTTTTCCATTTTTTCGACAATTTCTCTAGTTCTTTTCTGGCATCTGGTTCGCAGCTAAATCTTTGTGCAGCTAGATGGAAAAGCTCTTTATCGATGGCCACCTGCTCTTTTGAAATATTGCGGCTGATGCTTACTTTTGAACGCTCATTGGCACCCTTAGAATATACTACGCACCAGCGCTGCTTGATCCCATAATGTTCTAGTTCAAAAACTTTGATTTTTCGAGATTCAGAAATGACTTCCCATGAACTATCATCAGTCAAGGCGCGGTTAATATAGTCTTGGACGAGATTTATGGATTCGGGAACTCTAGTGATGAATGGTAGATCTAAAAGATTCTTTGCATTACTTTCACTGTATAACTTACTGTCAGCAATGAGGTAGTGCTTATCAGCGCCATTCTTAAACTCATCCACGATGGCTTTAGCCCTTTCTCTAAAGATTTCATTGTCTGATGTATTGCCGTCCCAGCTCTTACTGATGAGAGGTACTCTTCCATCTTGAGTTGACATTAATTCTAAGACCACTTGCTTTAAGTCAGGTCTGTGGTCTTTTGAATGCCCATGGGTAATGGTAACGGCTTCCACATCAAGATCTGGCAAATATTCGCCATTCAAGCTGAAACTGGTCGAATCAAGATGCCTGAAACGGGTTTCTACACCTTCTTTTTTACATGCTGACATAGCTAATTCAGAGAAAAGTAGATCACACCCATAGCCATGGACATCGTCCAAGGCCCTGCCTAACTTAAAGCGATTAAAATGAGCTGGTTCAGCATGAGGGCCCAAAAGTAAAGCAGTTGGAGCATTGTCAAAAAAATGGGGAGCTAAGGTCAAAGGCTTATCAGAAAAGCCAAGGCCGTTAACAATCATCCCAGCGACCGCCTCACCACAGGAAACTTTCTCCTCAGCATGGCGACCAATCCGACCGTCTATCGATTGAACAATACCAAGATCTTTAATAACCCCGGCAATCAAACCCAAGTGGTCCATGCGTTCCACAGATAAAAGGTCCACAAAAACCTCGTCAATCATTTGTTTTAATTGACGTATTTTAAGAAACAACGGACCAATTGAAAACAACAAAAGGTTCAATTGTAAATTAAATTTCTAGACCAGGTACCTGCTCAATGTGGGT
>CAIMVM010000345.1 GCA_903844895.1 uncultured Pseudomonadota bacterium | reverse complement strand
TTTCCCTACACGACGTCTTCCGATCTAATGAAAAGATTACTTTTGGCACACTGAGCAGAACCATGTAGAGCGCCCCGATTGGCGCATTTGCATGATGGGATGAAAGCATTTCATACAAGGCTCTTTCTTGCCATAAACACTTAATTCATTTACAAAATATCCCATCTCACCACCGCTGGTTCTATAATCCTTAAGAGTGGTGCCTCCGGCCTTGATCGCCTTCTTTAGAATCGATTGTATCGACCTACTCAAGCGTAACCACTCTATTTTAATGAGAGAATTGGCAGATCGCAGAGGAGAAATACCGGCGTCAAATAGAGATTCCGATGCATAGATATTACCGACACCCACCAAAATTTTTGAATCCATTATAAAGTTTTTAATCGGAACTTTTCGGTTTTTTGCCATTTTACCCAAATAGCCCGCTAAATTTTTTTGGATCAAGGGCTCGACTCCCAACGATGAGAGCCAAATGCTGTCATTTAGATTCTTAACGGCACCCAAGCGACCAAATCGCCGCGGGTCTGTGAATCTTAGTCGCTCAGAAGTGGAATCAATATCTGCTGTAAAGTGGGTATGGCGAGGAAGGGGCAATGCCTTCGATTCTACAGCTAAAACCCCAGACATCCCTAAATGAATAAGACCAAAGCCCAAGTCAGTGCGCAAAATGATATACTTACCGCGCCGAAATATATCTAAAACGGGTTGGCCTTCGAACAACTCGCGAAAAAGCTGGGTGGGAATTTCTTCCCGAATTTTATCTCTGTGGAATGTGATGGCTGATAGGGAGTGGCCGGTAACGGCCAATGATAGCCCTTGTACCACGGTTTCTACTTCAGGCAATTCAGGCATAGGATCCTCTTAGCATGCGAGCGCAACCTACCTTTAAACGCCAAGTCTTGCAAAGCGTTTCCTAGGCTTCGAGAGGACAGGGAGAGGTCAGGAAGAGGACGGGGAGAGGTCAGGGAGAGGACAGGAAGAGATAAAGAGAATACTGCTATGAAAGCCCGCTGAACCTGGAGTCAGTTGGCTGAGGGTCTTTAGGAAAATTTAAAACGGCCGCGAAGCCGCGTGTAGTCTATTTCATATCAGGCGGAAGATTTACGGCACGAACCACAAAGCGCCGGTTTCCGCGCTTCGATTCTTGGGCCACAAAGATTGGCTTTTGTTCCCCATCACCATAGCCAACTGCTACGACGCGATCTGGGGACATATCGAGCTCTTGGATCATTAGGGATCTGATAGCCAACGCTCTTTGATAGGATTCTGCTTGGTTTTCGGAACTAAGTCCGACCCTGTCCGTATATCCTTCAACAAGAACCATACTCACGCGACTGGACTTAAATGGCTTAAGTTTTTCCAGAAGCCGCATGGACCCTTCTTCCGTAAGTTCAAAACTTGTGGGGTTGGACTTAGGATCACGAAACACATCATAATAAGACTCTTCTACATCTGGCACTATTTCTATATTTTTGGCTATGGTTGGGTTGTACTCCTTGAGCTCATCGCCAGCCATTGGGCCCGCAAACTTTTGAAATAGGGACCTTGAGATCCCTGTTCCGCTTTCTACCACTAGGGCAAACGCCAACTTGTCGCGAATCTCTACAATTTTGACCATACCCGTTGGAATAAGTGATAAAGATTTGGAAGTTGTCTTTCTGCTTGTTTTATAGAGTTGTCCCACTTGCATGCCTTGAGTTGTAGGAAGAATCGCTAACTTTGCGGAAGCAAACTCTTCCGTAAACTGCAAAATCTGGTTTGCATGGGCAGCCCCAGCCGATTCTCCTGCCATGGCTCGCAGACCTAGAAACAGGCTTTGAAGCGCCAGCACGATATAAACGACATAATCATTCATGCCAAAGATCCTCCATCTGGTAAAATCTTATCAGACATTAAGGGGGGGGCTCAGCACTATGGGTGTGCAAGAATTACCTAGGGACCTACAACTCCAGGAACATCTTGTGGAAGAGAGAAAGCGTCTATTGCCGCCAGAAGAGCTTTGGGCCTTATCTGAAACCCTTCCTAGGCCGAGAGACCTAGCTGGGGCTCTCATTGCCCTATCTAACCGCCCAGTTACCTATATATTGTCCTCCGAAATTGGGGGGCGTTCGTCCTACTTTGCTGACACCGTCATGGTCAGCCCAGAGGATCTCTCCCTTTTAGGCTCCTTGAAAGCAAAGACGGCCTGTCCCACGATTGCTTTCTGGCCCTTAATCGATGAGTACGAGGTTTGGGAAGCTCGGTGTTTAGAGCTTGATGGGGTAGTGATCGACCCGAAGTTTCACCAGCTCCCGAAATTGCAATATCTGATTGAGACTTGCAAAGAAGCTTCCATCCAAGCTCTGCTCCAGATTAAAAGCCAGCGGGACTTTGATTTGGCCCTGGAAACAGATGCCAAGTTTTTGCTCATTTACCAAGATGAAATCGATCTTTCAAGCGCGGCTGAGAAGCTACGGAGATGGGGGAGGGGTCGGCTGGCAATAGCAGCGCTAGAAAAATCAAATCTGATGGACGTTGGCAAGCTGCGATGCTTGGGCTATAACTGTTTTTATTTGAATGCCAAAGGCGACCTACCACAAGAGTTAATTGCTGAAAAGTCATTGGCCTTGACCAAGAGGAGTCCACATGAAAGACGATCAGCTTTACAAAGATTCTGGCGTTGATATCGACTTAGCAGACAGTCTAGTTGACTGGCTTAAAAAAGATGAATCTGATCTTAAAATACCTCTAGGTGAAGTGGTCTCCGGTGTAGGTGGATTTGCGGCCTTATTTCGACCGAATTTCAAGGGTATCGCTGATCCCCTTCTCGTTACTGGCACAGATGGCGTCGGCACAAAGGTTCTTCTAGGAAGTGAATCTGGACATTTAGAAGGATTAGGACAAGATCTTGTGGGTATGTGTGTGAATGATCTCTACACCCTCGGAGCGAGGCCCCTTTGGTTCTTAGACTATTACGCAACAGGAAAGCTCGATTCCACCCAATTTAAATCCGTATTGTCAGGCATTCAAAAGTCAGTAAAACATTGTAGCGCTCTCTTACTTGGCGGTGAAACCGCCGAAATGCCGGGGCTTTATGGTAAAGGTCATTTTGATTTAGCTGGATTTGTTGTTGGCGTCGTCGATGGCCAGAAAATGCTTGGCCCTAAAAACGTCAAAGAAGGGGATTCTCTCGTCGCATTTGCCGCTAGCGGCTTTCACTCAAATGGGTTTTCTCTCATTCGAAAATGGCTCAGTGAAAAGCCAGGATCACCCAGTCTGATCAAGAACCTCATGACCCCAACCCGCCTCTACTCGGAAGTTCCAGACCTTTTAGATCAAGTTGGTACTGAAGTCTTTCATGCCCTAGCAAATATCACAGGAGGTGGAATTTCGGGCAATCTTCCCCGAGTACTTCCGTCTTGGGCCCATGCAAAGATAAGTTTGAAGGATCTTCCCACTCCTCCTTGGATGAGAGATTTTATGGAAGCCCATGGAAGCTCGATACAAAGTCTAGAATCCGTATTTAATTTAGGTTGCGGCATGATTGCCGTAGTAGATTCTAAACATGGCGAGCCTTTTATTTCTAAAGCTACGGCTCTTGGCCTTCCGTGCCAAGTGATTGGACATCTAGAAAAAGATGAAACTCAAAAAGAAGCCACGGTCACATTTTGGTGAAAGGAAAGTTATGAAAAAGCCCATGCATATCTTAAAAGCAGACCAATTTGATAGAAACTTTTTGGCTTACCTTTTTGAACTCACCGACAATATTCGCCGCCTGGATAAGTCTAAAGAGGGCCAGATGTATTTGCAGTCTCTTCTGAATCATAAGAGAGCCATGCTTTATTTTACCCAGCCTTCCACGCGCACATTTATGTCGTTTCAGTCTGCATGCCATATTCTTGGTATAAAGTCCCTTGAAATTAGAGACTCCTCCACAAGCTCTGAGCGCAAAGGGGAAAGCGTTGAGGATTCTTTACAGACTTTTTCAAGCTACGTGGATCTCATTATCATGCGCTCACCTATCGCAGGGCTTTGTGACAAGATGGCTCAGCTCTTAAACTCAACTCATCGCCCAGTTCCCATCATAAACGCAGGAAGCGGTCCGGACCAACATCCCACCCAAGCCTTATTAGACATGTACACCTTAAACCGAAGTTTCAGAAAGTCGGGTGGTTTCAAGGGCAAAACCATCGCTCTCGTGGGAGACTTAAAAAGGGGGAGAACCGTTCGTTCTTTGTCCCAACTTTTGATGCAATATGAGGGCGTAAAACTTCTCTTTGTCTCACCAGAAGAATTTAAAATAGGTGCGGACTTAAGAACACAGCTAGCTGAGGCCCCTGGGCTTTCTTTTGAAGAAACTTCGAATTTTAAAGCTGCTATCGGGGCTGCCGACGCCATCTATATGACAAGAGTTCAAGACGAATATGACTTGAGTGGCGAATCCAAAAAAATAGACACAAAAGAGTTTCATCTAAGACTTGAGCACCTTCCGCTTCTTAAAAAAGATTGTGTGATTATGCACCCCTTTCCTCGTCGGGACGAAATCGATCCGAGAGTGGACCAGGATCCTCGAGCCAAGTACTGGCGCCAAGAGCGGAATGGAATGTGGACGCGAGTGGCCCTCATTACCAATATTTTAGGCGTCGATAATCGTATTATTATGCCGGAGCTTTGATGAAAATTAAAGTCGCCTGTATTAGCTTAACGGCTACTTCAGATCAAAAGAGCAATATTAAAAATGCGATCTCCGCCGTAAGAGCCAGCGCTGCTGATGGGGCATCATGGGTCGCTCTTCCAGAAATGATCTCCTACCTAGGGCCCTATGACACGCTTTGGGAGAAGGCAGATTCCTTTGAGGGAGACCTTTTTCAAACATTTAGCCAGCTTTCTAAAGAACTCAACATCGTTTTGTTTGCCGGAACCTGGGGAGAAAGACCCAGGCCTTCGGAAGCTCCTACTGAAGGCACGAGAAAAGTTTTTAATACCGCCCATGTCTTTGGAAGACAAGGCGAGCTCTTAGCCCGATACCGAAAAATTCACCTTTTTAGCCTGGCTAATGAATTTGGTGAAAAAATTCATTCCGAGCCAGATGGATATCTATCTGGACGTGAATTCGTGAGTGTCCAAATCGATGGCCTTAGAGTTCATTTAGCGGTTTGCTATGATTTGAGATTCCCTGAAATGTTTTCCACTTTGCAAAAGCTAGGTTCATGTGATGTTTTGATGGCGCCTTCTGCTTTTACCAAAGCCACGGGCGAGCGCCATTGGGAACTGTTATGCCGAAGTCGAGCCATTGATTTGCAGGCTTGGGTGGTAGCACCCAATCAAGTGGGATGCCATTATGGAAATAAAGAATCCTATGGCCATGCTATGATTGTAGATCCTTGGGGAAACATCTGTAGTGAGACTGGTGACGCGCCCGGTACCGCATTCTATGAGATAGACTTTGAAAAGACCCGTACCTTTAGAACTAGACTGCCTGTATTAGCCAATCAACGACATGACCTATATACCTGATTTTAAATATAGATTATGAGATCTTAACCTCTCTGCTGCCCCCTCTCGGCAATAATTCGTCACTTTGCTGACTTAATCGATCTTAACCATCTCCGATAGGTTTAGGGTCGGTTGTGAGTCACTTGGAATTATGTAGCGGAGATGTAAATGTTAGAAAGAAAAGATAAGCTTGATCAGTTAGAAAGAACTATTTTGGAATTGGGCGCTGAGATTTTTCGACTTAAGAGTGAGCTTACCGACATCAAATCT
>CAIMVM010000344.1 GCA_903844895.1 uncultured Pseudomonadota bacterium | reverse complement strand
CTGTTGCTAACTGTTGCTAACTGTTGCTAACTGTTGCTAACTGTTGCTAACTGTTGCTTTGTGCCATTCATAGAGATCAGCGCAAGACAGCGCCGGACTGGATTGCTAAATGATAGGCCTTTAATTGTAGGCAGTGATTACATAGGTTTATTTTACAGCCTAATTCAGCAAGTGAACGCTTATGAGCGCTTAGGAACCTGGTACCTCCGATCAAAAAAAGAGATATGTAAGTACAGTTTTTAATCTTGTTAAAGCTTTACTTAACGCAATAAGGGGCTTTTGGGGTTGGGCTCTACCTCTCGGAAAAACCTCAGGAAATTGACGTTAAAGGTGGGCTCTCAGGGACTCTGGGGGACAAAAAAATTGGGTAAATCTTGGGTAAAGATAGGATATAGAAGTGCTTTTTTCTACAAGAGATGCTCTTCAATCGTGCACTTCAGACACATTCTGAAGGAAAGGCGGTTGCCAAGAGAGATGATTCAGATATACATTTAGAAGCCTTAAATATGTTTATCGCCAGGAAATCCTTGTGATTATAGTAAATACATACTTAGCGAGTGGATTGGGGGAAGTATATGAGACGAGTTGTGGTAACAGGAATGGGCATGCTTTCTCCTGTTGGAAATACTGTGGAAGAGTCCTGGAAAAATGCTCTTGAAGCCAAATCTGGAATCGGTCCCATCACTCAGTTTGATAATCATCGCATTCATGTAAAAGTTGCTGGGGAAGTAAAAGGTTTTAACCCTTCTGAATTTATGGAAGCCAAAGAGGCTCGTCGAACGACTCGCTTCATTCAGCTGGCAGTAGCTGCCGCCAAAGAAGCTTTAGCGCAAGCAGGTGTCAATGATCAAACCCCCAAAACTCGCTTTGGAGTTTCCATCGGTGTAGGTATGGGGGGAATCAGTTGGACCTGTGAAAACACTCTTATTGCGGCGGACAAGGGGCCTAGTCGCGTATCTCCCTTCTTTATTCCTTATGCAATTCCCAATATGGCCGCTGGAATTGTAGCTAATTCTTACGGACTCAAAGGACCCAATATTTGCACAACGACTGCTTGTACAAGCGGTACCCATGGAGTGGGCGAGGCGTTTTTATTGATTAGAAACGGCATGGCAGATGGCATGATTGCGGGAGGTGCTGAATCAGCTATCTGTGAGCTTTCCGTTGCTGCCTTCGCTAACATGAAGGCGCTCTGCGTCGATTCCGATGCTGGCACAACCTCCAGCCGCCCCTTTGATGCGACAAGGTCTGGCTTTGTCATGGGCGAAGGGGCAGGTTTTTTGGTTTTGGAAGAGATGGAACATGCTAAGAAACGTGGCGCTACGATATTAGCTGAAATGGTGGGTTACGGTATGAGCGGTGATGCCTATCATATTACGTCGCCGGCTCCAGAAGGTGAAGGTGCACAAAGATGCATGCGCATGGCCATTGAAATGGCAGAAATAGCACCTGAGAACATAAACTACATCAATGCCCACGGCACTTCAACAGAGCTTAATGATCTTTATGAAACACGCGCTATTGAGCATGTATTTGGGGCCCACGCTCCCAAGCTGGCCGTGAGCTCGACCAAAGGCGTTACAGGTCACTTGCTTGGCGGAGCCGGTGGAGTGGAAGCTGTGTTTACCGTGAAAGCGATTATGGATCAGGTTGCTCCGCCTACGGCGCACCTCGAAACCCCTGATCCTGCATTAAGCCTCGACTATGTGCCACTAAAGGCTCGACCCATGGCGATCGAATACGCGATGTCCAACTCTTTTGGCTTTGGTGGGACTAACGGATCTGTGCTGTTTAAGAAGTTTAAAGCCTAATGTTACTATTTCAGAAGTTAACATTAGGATGGATTTTTTGTTGCGCCTCAACCGCATTTGGTTTTTCGGTCCTAGATTACGTCAAATCTTATAACCTCGGACTGAACCTTATTGGAGCAGCAGAATTTGCTAGAGTTTCCTATGATTCGTCATCTTCCACTTCTCAGGGCAAATCTAATTGCGAAGCTCAATCTTCGAGTTCTCGCTGCACGGTGGCTGCCCAAAGCGGCGGGCAGTCAAAAACTCTAGGTGGAGTTGGCTTTTTTGTGGAACATCCTTTTGAACAAAAAGGACAAAATTTTTTTTGGCAAGTGGATCTTTCCTTTGCCCTTCAAATCCTCGACGGCCAGTATATTAAGCCCGCCAAAGGGGAAGTAGATGATACCTTACAAAACCTCAGCTACTCCCTTAGGGGATTCCAAGTAAAGCCCTATGTCAGGGTAGGATGGACTCCTAGTGGTCTTCCAGATTTGATTCTAACGGCGGGTCCTGTGGGAACTTTGCTAGCCGGGACTGTCACCATAAATGATCAAAAAGAAAAAGTAAGTTTTCTTCAAAGGTCTAAAGTTAGTCTATTTAAAGCTGCGCATGTTACCTTTGAAGCTGTATTTTTACGCCACGGAGAAGGAGCATTTTCGCTCTACTGGAGCCAGAGTCGGGCAGAGTCAAGTGCGGCGGCGGGAAGTTTCTATAAAGGGGACGTCGGTGAGATGTCTAAATTTAGTGCTTCCTTTGTACATAAAGAGGTTGGTTTCAAATGGTTGCTAAACTGGCCGTAAGCAGTTAAACCATAAGGTCAAACATGCCCTAAAGGGGGGCCTATGCAGGGAGCTTTGATGAGTTCAAAAGGTAAAAAAACTGTACCAGATCAAGCACATCCTTTGGTGGCGCTTTACAAAGAGATGCTTTACTACCGAAGATTTGAAGAGCGTGTACTGGTAGCTTATACGAATCAGAAATTTTCTGGTTTTTGTCACGTCCATATCGGTCAAGAAGCTCTTTGTGTGGGCGTACAAAAGTGCTTAAGACCATCAGACTACATGATTTCTGGCTACCGCTCCCACACCCAAGCCATTGCCAAGGGCATACCTGGGAACCAAGTCTTTGCAGAGCTTTTCGGCAAAGTCACAGGCTGCTCCAGAGGGAAAGGTGGCTCCATGCATATGTTCTCTAAAGAACATCGTTTTTTGGGCGGGCATGGGATTGTTGGCGGACAAGCACCTCTTGCAACAGGGGCAGCGTTTCGTATCAAGTATATGAAAGAAGATGACATTGTCGTCTGCTACATGGGTGATGCGGCTATGAATCAAGGGCAAGTTTATGAAGTCATGAATATGGCCGCAACCTGGGATTTGCCCGTCCTTTTTATTGTTGAAAACAATCAATATGGCATGGGGACTGATATCAGGCGTACCACCTCTGTGGATCATCTCTATAAGCGTGCCTTAGCTTTTGATATGGACCACTCCATGGTCGATGCCATGGATGTGGAGACTGTGATTCAGCATGTCGATAAAATTGTTAAGAAGATGCGTAAAGACAAAAAGCCTTACCTTCTTGAAGCCAAATGCTACCGATACAAGGGGCACTCCGTATCTGATCCACAGAACTATCGCACGAAAGAAGAAGTCGCTGAGTGGCTTAAAAAAGATCCCGTTTTAGTTTTAGGTGAAAAGTTGAAGTCAGAAAAATTAGCGACCGAGGAATTATTGGAATCCTGGGACGATGAAATTAAAACCCGTGTGCGCGCAGATGAGCAGTTTGCTGATGAATCCCCAAATCCAGACATGTCAGAGGCCTGGATGCACGTATACCTAGACTAAGGAGAAAAGATGGCAATATTAACATTTAGAGAAGCCCTTGGTCAGGCCATGTATGAAGAAATGGAGCGGGATCCAAGCGTATTTTTAATGGGCGAAGAAGTAGCGCAGTATAATGGCGCTTATAAGGTTTCCAAAGGTCTTCTTGACAAATTTGGACCTGAGCGGGTAATTGACTCTCCGATTTCGGAAGCTGGTTTTGCCGGTCTTGGAGTCGGAGCTGCCATGACGGGACTAAGGCCCATCATTGAAATGATGACTTGGAACTTTGGGATTCAAGGATTTGATCAAATCATCAATCATGCGGCCAAGATGCTTTATATGTCGGGAGGTCAGTTCCCCATACCTATGGTTATTCGGGGGCCAAACGGCGCAGCCCATATGCTGTCGTCTCAACATTCACAGGCTGTCGACCCTTTTCTAACTAACGTCCCAGGTCTTAAAGTCGTCTGCCCTGCAACCCCTGCCGATGGCAAAGGCCTATTAAAAGCAGCCATTCGAGACAACAATCCCGTTTGTTTTCTGGAATCGGAAATGATGTATGGTATGAAAGGTGAGGTTCCTGACGGAGAGTTTTTGATTCCGTTAGGAGTCGGGGAAATTAAAAAAGCGGGAAGTGACGTCACCATCATTACTTGGGGAAAAACCTACCACAAGGTCGTAAAAACCGTCGAGCAGATCGAAAAAGAGTTTGGAATTTCTGTCGAGATCCTCGATCCTAGAACACTTCTTCCCCTAGATGAAAATCTGATCTTTCAGTCTGTTCGAAAGACTCATCGCGTGGTGATCGTCGAAGAGGCGTGGGGCTTTGCTTCTGTCGGAGCGCAGATTTCAGATCGGATTCATAATATGTGTTTTGACGAATTAGATGCTCCTGTAGAGCGGGTTTCCACTGATTTTGTGCCGGTTCCCTATAATGAAGCTCTTGAGCATGAAGTACTGCCAAATGAAGATAAGATTGTAAAAGCGGTTCGCCGCGTTATCTATGCCGACTAAGGGGAAAAAATGGCTCATATAATTCGCATGCCGAAGCTTTCTGACACTATGGAAGAAGGCGGCATTGCTCAGTGGTTAAAAAAAGAAGGCGATAAAGTTAAGGATGGAGAAGCCCTTGTCGAGATTGAAACCGACAAAGCGACTCTAGAATTTTCTTCCCCTGAGTCTGGGTTTTTAATAAAGATCCTTCACAAGCCAGGGGATGCGATTGCTCTCGATGCTCCCATTTGTGTCTTAGGCCTTAAAGACGAAGTTTTCGATCCCTCCATGCTGGGAGCATCAAAGGCACCTGCATCTAAAACTGCTGACTCTAAAGCCGCAGGAAAAAGTGATACTGCCAATCAAGCTCCGTTAAAGGACCAAGCTTCTACAGGCAAGTCCTCAGGAGCCGACTCCTCCGCGGCGAGTGCCTCGGTGGCCCAGGCCCTGCCCAGTGGTGTTTTTATTGTACGAATGCCAAAGCTTTCTGACACGATGGAAGAAGGCGGGATCGCAAATTGGCTTAAAAAAGAAGGCGATAAAGTAAGAGATGGTGAGCCTCTGGTTGAAATTGAGACCGATAAAGCCACCTTAGAATTCGCCTCACCGGAAAGCGGAATCCTGATCAAAATTGTAACGCCTAAGGGTGGCGGTGTAGCTTTAGATGCGCCCATCTGCGTTTTAGCCAGCCCAGGTATGGTATTTGATCCGAATTGGCTCACGACTCCTTCAGGGCCAGCGGGAGGGGGGGCTAGTTCTATGTCTTCTACCCAAGCTCCCCACTCTGAAAAAGGTGTGAGTCCTGAAGCTTCTTCTGTTCCTTCCAAGCGCTCCTTTTCTATATCCGGGTCTACACGCGTAAAAGCATCTCCTCTTGCCAAAAAAATGGCGGAAGGGCGCGGGCTCGACTTGAGAGGGTTGATGGGCTCTGGGCCTAATGGGCGAGTCGTAGTTCGAGATTTAGACTCCCTAGGTGCCAGCGGAGCGAGAGTGGTAACTACTGCGCGTGCAGAAGATAAAAAAATCCCCTTGTCGATGATGAGAAAAACTATCGCGAAGCGACTTCTTCAAGGTAAAAACGAAGCCCCTCATTTTTACTTGAAACAGTCCGCCAATATGACCCAAATGATGGATTGGCGAGAGAAATTAAATAAGGAGCGTGAAGCTCAAAAACTCGCTCGAGTAAGCATCAATGACATGATCATTTTAGCGACCTCAAGAGCCTTAAAAAAGCATCCCACTGTGAATTCAAGTTGGCAAGGGGACTCTATTTTAGAGCACGGAAGCATTCATATTGCCATGGCTGTGGCTCTTCCTACAGGGCTGGTAACGCCTGTGATTCAAAATACGGATCAGCTCACTCTGACTCAGATTGCCGCAAGTGCAAAAAACTTTGGGCAAAAAGCTAAAGAAGGCAAATTGACCAACGAAGACTTTGCGGGTGGTACATTCACGATTTCTAACCTGGGAATGACAGGTATCGAAGACTTTACTGCCATCATCAATCCCCCTCAGGCAGCTATCTTAGCCGT
>CAIMVM010000343.1 GCA_903844895.1 uncultured Pseudomonadota bacterium | reverse complement strand
TCAGGCGGAAGTCGAATAGGCCGCTCACCTCGCTTTGCTCGGATCACGGCAGTCGGCTTTCACCACCAGCCAAACCCGTCTGGTTCCTCGCTGGCTCGGGACGGGCTATGGCTGGAGTACTTGCCGACAATCCGATAGAAAACCGAGCTTTCGTATTGTACCTTCTATTGCCTAAACTGCCTTTGCTTTCTATGAAAGCCTAAGTTACGCCATGCCCATACAGGTTCAGAAATAGGAAGCCGATTTCTTTGATAAACCATAAAAATACCAAAAGGTAAAAGGAGCAGATGGGGCCCCCAAGACGCTAAAATAGCGGCCATATGTCCGTTCTCTGCAAGCCACTTAAAGCCTACGGTCAGTAGATAACTTATAATAATCACAGAAATACAAGACGCATAAGCAGTGCCTTTGGGGCGGCGTTGCTCGCTGATTCCAAAAACCAGGCCAAATAAAAAGAAAACAATGGTTCCAAAGGGTGCCGCAAATCGTTTGTGAAATAGATAGTTAGCCTTTCTAAATTCAGGCGTTTCCGTCCCAGCGGATTTTCTTTGCTCTTTTATATAGTCCCTCAGTTCAAAAATGGGAAGACTTTGGTAGTCATTGCTCAACGTGTCACCACCAAAAATCTGATCTCTAAATAGGCGCAATAGATCAATTTTCATAGTTTCAAAACGAAACGACCGATAGGATTCTCCTTTTGAGCTGTAACCAAATCCGTTCTTTAAAGTTAAGATGAGTTGTCCCGTTTCTACGGAACCTTCAATCTTTCCTTCAGGCGCAGATAGAGTGAAACCATCAAATTTTCCGGACCTTTTTTGGGGAGATAAAATAAGTTTTTTATATTCCTTTTTGTCGTTTGAAACTTCTTCCGCATGGAGAACAAAACCTAAAAAGTTATCGACAAAAACACCCGGCTGAATCTTCGACCGGATTATGTTATCAAATTCCGTTTGGGTCTTGCGGTAGGTGAAGGATAGAAACTCCCGCCGCCCCCAAGCTTCTAATTGAGTAGAAATAGCGAGCCCACCGCCCACAAGCACGGTTGCAATGATCATCAATGGCAAAAGGGCCTTACGAAGGGAGTATCCTGACGCAAGTAGGGCGACGACTTCCCCATCTGCAGACATCCTGGAGAATGCCAACATCACCGCAAACATGAAGGCCATCGGTATGGTTAGGCTTAAAAAAGGCACCGCTACAAAGACTATGGGGAGAACTATGTTTTCAAAAGAAAGACCTATGGCAACTAAAAGCTCTGTAAGCCTAATCAGCTGCGAGATAATAAGAACTGAGGAAAAAATAACCACCGTAGATATAAACTGCGGGACAATTTCCCCAAAAAGATAAATAAAAACTCTAATTTGAAACGTCCTCCAAGTCCGTCTTACCATTGTGGCCAAAAATTACAAAAATTTCTAGATACCCGGACTAGGCCTAAATGTGTTATAGTCGCTATAACTGAAAATACTTCAATAAATCTAATCCTTTTCCGAGATGAGGTCTCCAGGTGAGATGCCTAATATCGATATTTTTAAAAATTTTGGCCCTTATGATATCAGACCTCGCCGCGGCGGGTGTACAAATTCCCCTAAATTTTGACGCTCCTAACGAATCCGGTAAAATTCAGATCCAAGGTAAAAATACGACCTTAGTTCCTAAGATCCAAGAACATATGGAAAAATTTATCGCAAGCAAAGGCAATCAGATTGCTTCTGTGATTGTAGTCGAAGTGAAGACCGGGAAAATTTTAGCTATGGCCCAAGGATTAAAGCCTGAAAACTGGGGAAGTTCGGTAAATACAGCGTTGCACAATAGCTTTCCGGCGGCATCTCTTTTCAAAACCATCAGCTCTGCAGCTGCCATCGAGCTCAGCAATCTCAATCCAGATTTTGAAATTGGCTTAAGGGGAGGCTGCTCCCATGTTATGCCCGATGGTTCCTGGCTTCGAAGCACTCCCATTGGAAAATTCGGGGGGATTTCCCTAAGAAAGGCCTATGGCTTATCATGTAATGGTTATTATGCCCGGCTCGCCGTGAGCGATTTAGGACTAGGGGTTATCAATGATTTTGCGCATCGCTTTGGCTTTGATCGCCCTATACCGGCCGATTTTGATATCCCAGTGAGCCCACTAAACTCGCCGAATCCCCAAACAAGCTCAGCAAATACCGTCGGTGCATTTGCTGCTGGCTTTGGACTCGTAGGATTAACTCCAGTACTCTCAGCTTGGCAAATGCTTGCCGTCGCCAACGACGGGGCGCCCATGCCTCTTCGGATTTTAGAAGACTCCTCCCCTTCTATGCCCCCTATGCCGCGGGTGATAAGTGAAGATGCTGCTAAGGTATTGCGCAACATCATGAGTCAGTCGGTACTGCGAGGGACTGCCACCGCCGCATTTCGCAATAGAAAATTTTCAGCTATTAGGCCTTTTGCTGGCGGAAAAACCGGCACCCTTAACGGTAAATCGCCTGAAGGTCTTACTACGTGGTTTGCCGGCATGATGCCGGTAGGTCGACCAGAAGTAGTTGTTACGGCAGTTACCGTGGCTGGACAACGTTGGGTGATCAAAGGGCCACAAATCGCTTCGGAAGCCTTGTGGATCTATAATGAAGTTAAAAATGGCCGTGCAGCCACCTATGCCGAAGACAGAGACCTTAGACGGCGCAAACGGAAATCTTAAGCATCGATTTTTCATCTCCCTTAAAAGTAATTAGGATCCTGATTGCAAGGCTTAATGCTTTGGGAGCATGAGGTCGTAGGTTCGAGTCCTATCACCCCGACCATTTTTCCTCATTAAAATCAGATACATACAAAGACCTCTTTTTCCTCCTCATCAAAAATTACCCCTCAAGTGCAGCAAAAGTGCAGCCGGTTTAAAATTTGCTCCATTTTAGCTTGGTCGACCGATGACTTTGGCAAGGGATTGCAGCCGATCATCGGTACGGTGGACATATCTCTGGGTCGTCTCGGCACTCTTGTGCCCAAGAAGCCGCCGGATATCTTCCAGGGAAGCTCCCCATCTAAACCAGATCTCGGAACAGGAATGCCTTAATTCATGGGGAGAAACCCGTTTGACCCCAGCTTGATCACAAAGCTTGCGCAATCCGCCATGCAGCTTTTTATATTCCAGCATTCCACCTCTAAATGCCGGTGCCGTGAATGCCATAGGAAAACGATGTTTGAAGCGATCTAAAAGAAAGTCCATTAAGACTCCTGGCATCGGCACCATTAACCAATCTTTTTGCTTTGGGTAGGGCTCGATCTTCCCAATGGTTCTCTTATATGCCGCACAAACCAGAATCTGACCTTTGTCAAAATCAACCGCTCTCCACTGCAAAGCTTGAATCTCTGAGGGCCTAAGACCAGAAAGAACTGAAATCCAAATTGCTGGTGCCAAATAATGGTCCTTGCAATGCTCCAAAAGTTTCCAAGAGTCTTCTGGTGTAAGGTAGGACCTCTCTACACGGTGAATTTTAGGACGATCTTGTTTTAGCACCGGGGATTTCTGCAAGTATCCATAGTATTCAATGGCATCTTTAAAACACTGGTTCAGAATATTAAAAACATGAAGAATTGATTGAGCCTTCAACCCTTTTTCTCTCATCTGCTGCAGGGCGTCGATTCAGACCATTGTAAAGTAAATCAACCGAATATTCGCTCGGATTAATACAAAAAGTCCTGAATCGCTGCAGGGCAGAATTGTCGGGATCATCAGTTAAAATCAAATAAGTGAAAATCAGCTAAAAAATTAAATTCACTTTTTCGTACAATGGGTCGGAAGAATTACTGCTTGTTCAACAACCTTGAGGCTTCTTCGGCTAAAAAATCAGTTTCTTCTTTGTCACAATTATGTTGGCTTACGACAAGCAGCCTGTGCTCTCCGACATCTTTGAACGACTTGGGCGGAAGGAGTTCAATCAAATCATTTGATCGCATAGCGACCCGATGAGGTAAAACAGAAACAATCGCTCCCTCAACTGCAGTAGCCCGCAAAGTCTCGAAACTTTCACTTAAAAAAAAGGGTTTCAAAGGTACCAGCTGCTTTAAAAACTTCGTAAAGTACCTCGGAAGCCCATCTTTAGAAGGTGTTAGAGATCCAAACCCAAACTTTTCAACAGCGTCCCAACCAAGTTTTGCAATTGGATGATTTGGCGAAATATACAGACCAAGTCGATCCCTATAAACTTCTTTAACATAAAATCGATCCAAGTCGTCAACATCGGTGATAAGGGCCGAACAGAGTTCCCCTTTTCTGACCATTGTTAAAAGTTGACTAGTTCTGGCGATTCGTAATCCCAAACGGGCCTTCGGCAATTTTTCTCTAAATGCATGAATAAGTCCTGGCAAAATATCGATGGCTACAGATTCGTAAGTTCCAAAGTTAAGCCAAGAAATTTCCGGAATTGGGCTATTACTCATGTCTTTCAGACGTTCAAAAGCCTCAAAAGCGGGCCTGACAACATTTAAAATCGCGTAGGCTTCTTGTGTGGGTGTGATGGATCCGCGATCTCGAATGAGAAGAGGTTTTTTAAAAGTTTCTTCCAGAGAGGCAAGCGTTTGGGAAATAGCACTAGGTGAAACCTTAGCTTGCAAAGCCGCTTTTTTAAGGCTTCCGGATTGGATAATAAGATCCAAAATCCAGAGCTTTTTAATTTGATCAACATTTAGATCTCTTGACATCTGTTGATTATACACGTTTTTAGATTTGAGTGAACAAAGTAATTCCATACCATCTGTTCTACATGTTAGCTCCAACTCAATCAAGTTAAGACCAATGCGAGTACCCCAAATTCCGAAAGCCTAAGTGCGCCTATGGATCCAGGCAGAAGATCAAGTAGATGGTGTTAGGGAAGATTTAGAAGGCGTCAAATTCTTAGCAGAGTGTATCCAATTTTAAGTAGAGATATTCAGCTTAAAATTCGGCACTACTCAAGTGGGGCGCAATTACAACAATAGTTTCAATTGGTTATGCCACCGAAAATTTGGGGGTGTTTCCAGAAGACCAAACTTCTTAAAGTGAAGCTGTGCTAATCTTAGCTTTAAGGATCTCTAAGCTATCAATGTGGGCTTTCACTCAGCTATACATAAACTCATGTTCGGCTCATCTTGAGGGGACTCAAGCGAAGAAAAAGATGAGTTGTGCAGGGCAAGATAGATTATTTTTATGATTAAAGTAAGGGTACTTTATTCAAAAAAACACTTTCAATTGAAAGTAGAAACAAGGGGATTTTATGAAATTGCTAGCACTGTTAACGTTTCTAACGATGTCGTTCGGAAGTTTTGCGTACGCGGACTCCAATGACGATTTGCTACTGAATCAAGAGGTTGATTTCTATTATGTGGCAAAAGATTCTCCGAACACGCTGGTGATTTTGATTTCAGACGCTTACGGCCCCCGTCCGGCCAGATATAGCGTCTTAAGTGATGCTGACATTACGCATTTTCAAAACTTAAAAACCGGAGTTCCCTACAGTTGTAAGTTCTCAACAAAAGCTGCCTTATGTTCGAGCCCAGCACCGGATGCGTTGGGTTGCGGTTACCCATATTACAAATATATCGTTAGCGGACTTGAGTGCAAGTAGAGCAAAACAGGAACGTCCTAAATAGATATCTTCTAGTATTTAGGCAAGATCCATAAAAAAGGAGCCAATGATGGCCCCTTTTTTGTGCGTCCGGTAAGGGGTGAGTATTCCTCTGGAGAAAAAGTCCGCAGTGGACACATTTCAAGGCAAGGGTCAGCATCCTAGGCCAGGAGCCATAAGTTTTACCCAGCTGGCTGGGTCAGCTCTAAACCTTAACCCGCACCTTCATATACTTTTCTGTGATGGCGTGTTTGCAGGCGACAGTGAAACCTTCCGCTTTCGAAATCTCGAAGCCATTACCGATAAAGAGGTAGAAAAACTCCTCATCGACATAAGCGGTAAAGTATTGAAGCTACTTAAAAAACTAGGCTACTTAAATCATGAAGGGGAGATGGTGAACCATCCACTTAGTGACTGTCTCTTTCAAGACCACGAATCTCTTGCCATGGCCACTTCATCATCCATTATCGGTAGAATCGCCTTTGGCCCCAATGCTGGTAAGCAAGTGACCAGGATCGGATCAGGCTTTGGCTATTATGAAGAGATACCTTTGGCCAAGGGCCACAGGTGTTTTTCAGTCAACGGTTTTTCTCTCCATGCCAATACTGCTACGAACACCTTGGCCCGAGACCGCCTTAGAAAGCTAGTGGAATATATTTCCCGCGGTCCCTTGTCTAATGAACGTCTGGAAATCACTAAGTCAGGTCAAGTAAAACTTAAGCTAAAGACCGCCTATAGTGATGGCACATCGCACCTTCTATTCACACCAGGGGAGTTTATAGAAAAACTA
>CAIMVM010000342.1 GCA_903844895.1 uncultured Pseudomonadota bacterium | reverse complement strand
TCAGGCGGAAGTCGAATAGGCCGCTCACCTCGCTTTGCTCGGATCACGGCAGTCGGCTTTCACCACCAGCCAAACCCGTCTGGTTCCTCGCTGGCTCGGGACGGGCTATGGCTGGAGTACTTGCCGACAATCCGATAGAAACCTAAAGACGAATTCGTATATGTCCTTGGATTCATCTGCAAGTCGAAGGTAACAAAAAGTACCTTTCTTTTGGCGCATGTAATGATTCGATCCGCATTAAGAGAAAGTTAAAGCCACTAAGTCAAAGTCTAGCATTGTATGCCCTTACTCAGACCCATCAAGCCGGCCTCACCCCGAAGGCCGCTACTATCAAACTTTCTAAGAGTGTTTTTTAACTTTTGGAAGGCTCTTGATCTAAAGGGACTCGGTAAACTTAGATAGAAAAATGCCTAAAAAGACCAGGAGAAGAGATCCCATCATTGTTAGAGCCAAGTATAGTATGGCTTGCCCATAGAGGCCTTGTTTCATTAGATCAAGCGTTTCTGCCGAGAACGAAGAAAGAGTTGTGAGACCGCCAAGAAAGCCAGTTATTAAAAAAAGCCTCAAATCTCCGGGTTTCAGTCGCCAGTATAGGGCTCCCACAAGAAAAGATCCTATAAGATTGGCAAACATGGTGCCAAAAAAAGGAAAAATAGAGGAACCTAAAGGACTTAAATAGTATCTAAAAAGCGAGCCCATCGCACCACCAAGAAATACGATTAGGTAATTCATGGCTACTCCATGGTATAGACTTCTACATCTTCGGAAAACTCTCTATACTGACTTGTTTTCCAATTTAATGTGACCTTAGAAAACCCAGGGTCTAAATTTATGGGAAACTCCACGATGTTGCCTGGCGAGAGTGTGGGACTTAAATAAAATTTCCCATTTACTAAAACATCTAGCTTGTCTGAGGTGCTTTGAATGAGACTTTGAATAGGCTCTATCTTGACGACATTGCGAGCTCCACGCGCGGCAACTCCATATTGCACTCCTGAAATCGAAACTCTAAATTTATCGTAATTACCCCATTTTGTGTCAAAATCAGCGATGTCATAAGGAGGCGGTTCCGCATCTGGTGAAGTTAGTCCACGGCTTTCCGCCCACATTTGCAAAACTTCATCAGGATCAATATAGGGATTTCCTTCATCTGAAGTTCCATTACCCGGTTTTGTTTCTAGCGGAATCCAAATAAAATCCGGATGCGTCGCTTGATTTTGCTGATGCCATTCGCCGCCAATGACATTGCCGGAGGCATCGACTTCAAGTACATATTGAAACATAGTTGGACCGCTATCCACAACTTGATTCAGAGTTTCAGTGGTTCCCTCTTTGCTATATTTGATTTGCATTTGCACCAAATAGAATTTCGAAGCCGCAGCGTTAAATGGCCAAGATGTCCCACCCACGCGAATCAGACTTAAAGCATCTTGAGCAGAAATTTCTTGCGTTGTGTAGGAATAGCTGTAAAGCGGGAAGTTCCAAACCTGATTATCGGCATTGTTATCGAAAATGATCGCTTGTTTTCTTGTTCCTATCCAATTCGCTACCGCTAAGTGCCAAACTCCTGGATTAATATCTTCACAAGCGTCCATTCGATCTAGTGTAGCTGGATTTCTAAAGGCTGGGCTCCCAGGCCGAGCTTCGCATCTTGAGCCTCCGGTAAAAGCATAACCTGCACTCATATAAATTTCTGCAAGGAGCGCCTTTATGTCATAAGGAGTAAAAACAATACCCCCGCGAGTTACATTGAGTCTTGGCTCCTGATGACGAATCGCGTTGGCAGAAAACCCATTGCAATGACCAGCCCACTGGACATTTTGAGCGTGATAGGTAGCCTCCCATTGAGCCGCTTTGTTTTGCCCGCCATTAAATGCGCGATCATACTTCGTCAATGCACCGAAAACATTTGTTCCACCGGTGCTTTGAGGATACCAGTAACCTGATTTAGGAACGACCGTAGCTTGCGAAGACGTAGGCAATTCGATAAGTTTGCGATTAAAAGTGGCCCCGAAAGCTCTTTCATAGAGCCCAGCAGCCAACTCAATCTCATTGGAACCACTTGCCGTTTGTTCCTTTTTTAATTGTTTTTCAGGACTTGTTAGCATCGCGTAAAGCGATTTACGGCATCCCGTAAGCAAAAGCATAACGACCAACCACTTCACCATCCTATGCTCCCATCTCTCATTCTTAAATTCAGGCATTAAGAATTAAGGTTCTACCCAGGTATCTGTCGCTTTTTTAGTTGTTGAAACATTTCGATCTTCAGGAAAACTAGAATTAAAAGAATAGTCTTTAACAGTTCGATTAGGATTCCAATAGAGTTTAAGTTCTTTCTGAGCATTTGTACCAATAAAACCATACTTGTAAAAACCGTAAGTCCAAGTGGGAATTCCGCTCGAACTCCCCACACCATGGGGATTACCTAAAAGCTTGCTTACACTTTCTTGAGTTGTACTACCTATGCGAATCCAATCCGTGTCGGAAGCAAATTGCGAGCCGCGAGTGATACACCCCGCGAGCGAAAGTAGACCGAAGCAAAGATAAAGAGGTTTGAAGAAAATGGTACGCTTCATTTGATTGAGCACAAGGCCACCTATAAAGAAAGAAGAAGTCTTGAATACATCGTATAGTCTATTATAACTCAGAATATAAAATGTAAGTAAGACTTAGAGGTCTTTCTGAAGAGTTTTTAGAGGATTCCTCTAATGCGCAGCACTCTGATACTTTGAGAGCTCACATCAGATGGCGATGATTATAAAACGGCACTAGTGAATCAATTATTTAGGGCTAAAACCCGAAAATGCATGGGCTGAAACAGTAAGTCAAAATCTTACTCAAACTTGATCATCCGTCTTGTAACTGCCGGTAATCACGAAGGCACCAACTGGGGTAAACTGCATAGAAACCTATCAGATAAACAGATTTACCTATTTTGATATTTTAGAAACCATCCATGTTTTTCTGCAAGCCTTTACGGGAAGAAAGATCTCAAAAGAACATAAAAAACACTTGACGGCAATAACTATACATATGTGTGGTTATTGCCGGTTGCAGTTTTCAAACGAATTTTTTATGTCAAGCTACCACTCGAGCCAGTATAAAAGTATTGCAACATCAGATCTAAACGCTTTTGAAATGCTTAAAAAATACAAGTTTTCATGGGCGAAAGCAGATCTGGATTTGAAATGTGCTCTTCTTACTGACCCATAATTTGGAGGATTTTAATTGATAGAAACGTAAATGCATCATAGGACTTAAGAAATTTAG
>CAIMVM010000341.1 GCA_903844895.1 uncultured Pseudomonadota bacterium | reverse complement strand
TCAGGCGGAAGTCGAATAGGCCGCTCACCTCGCTTTGCTCGGATCACGGCAGTCGGCTTTCACCACCAGCCAAACCCGTCTGGTTCCTCGCTGGCTCGGGACGGGCTATGGCTGGAGTACTTGCCGACAATCCGATAGAAAGTGGAGTGTCGTTACTTTCAGGCTATCAGGCTATCAGGCTATCAGGCTATCAGGCTTTCAGGCTTTCATTCAGGACCGCTACATGAAACTTGCACAAGCTTGCATGCGCAAGATTGCGCAAGTTTCATGTAGCGGGTATATAAGGTAGGTAATACCCTGCATTTAAGCTTGCCTCTATTTTCCATTCCCACTATATTTGGGAAAATAATTGTAGGTTAAAATTTATGATCAAGATTTTGGTACCTTGCCTCCTTATTATGTTAGTTCAATGTCGACACCAGCAAGAATCCTACCTCAAAGATAGACCTATTGAAAATTTCGACGAGACAGAAGTTTATAAAAATCCACAGTTTAAGCAGCTAGTCGATAAGAATTTTTTTGCCTCACAAGATTCTGACACCACTTGGAGTGTTGATATAAGAGCCTATGGCCCGAAGAATGAGAAAATATTTTTGTATACTTATAATTCTAAAACTTTGGTTCGCCCTGCCTCTACCAATAAAATTTTAACTCTTTGGGCGTACTTTCACATCTTCCCACAAGTAATCCATGGAGGGGCACAGTTCGAAGAGCTCAAAGAAATGATGAAGTACAGCGATAACTATTTAGCTGAAAAGGCTTATCGAGCTGCAGAGGCTAAGGCCGGCGGCAAACAAGCCGTCATGTCTATTTTTAGAGAGCATGGAATAAATGGCGTTTTTCCGGTTGACGGTTCAGGTCTCAGTTATAGCAATAAAGTTAACGCCTATTCTTTAGTGAAAGCTCTTTCTACGATCCGAAATGGAATTTACCAGAAAGCGTTTCGAGATGCTTTACCCATTGGCGGTGTCGACGGAACCCTAGAGCATAGAGACTTACTATCTAAGTCACAGTGTGGCGCAACTGTCACAGCCAAAACAGGCACTTTAACCGATGATCCTGAAGCTGCCTTAGCAGGGTTCGCCCATATTTCAAATGGCTGGACCTTGGTGTTTGCGATGTTAGGGGATAGCGTTAAGTCCGTTGACAGTGGCCGGAACTCCATTGATAACGCGCTCTGTAACGCCGTTGACGAAGTTAAAAAAATCGCACGCAATTAATCATTTACGGTGGATTCTAAAATCCATCTAGGAATTCCTTGAGACGCATAGGGAATCTCTGTTTGAATTTTTGAAACGCTAAAACTTAATTTTTACATCTTCGATAGCAGAACGACAAAAAATAGAATCAACTAGATAGGTTTTGGTGAAACACTACATTTTCAATTTTGTAGGCGCTAAAATTCTATTCTCGGGCAAAGGTTTTGTAGATTTGGAACTGATTTTTGTCCGCCGCAAAAGGCATACATCTCGGTTTTGATTTCCTTTGCAGACTCTTTTTTGCAGTTTTTTACCGTGCTAACGGTTTTCATCTTTTCTAGAATCGAGAGTCAAGAAAAGCTATAGGCATTCGCGCCTAGAACGAAAGGGAAACACCTTAGCAGACCGAAGATCCTTAAAACCGGATTAGGGAGATTGAAGAAATGATTTAGCAAAGGCCCCATGTGTCTAACATGAGGCCTTTACAGGTAAGTTATTTTTTCTTTTCTTTGACTACGGAAGGCTTAGCCTTGGCCTGTTCTGCTACTTTAGCGGCGGCCTTAGATTTGTTGAAGTCCGGCACATCGAGGTCCGCTAATGCTTCTTTGGATAAAACACGAGCATAGTCTGCAGCAATTTGAATCCCTTCATTTAGGGAAATATCTTTATAAAGATCTGGTCGCTGACTAGACATATTGGAAATCGCATCGTCGGACTCCTCCGCTTCTAGCTCCTTGCGTTCTTTTTCTTTCGACTTATCTTCTTTCAAACTTACTTGAGTTCTCAGCTTAGAGTTTTGTTTATATTCGTCGATAGTCTTCTTAAGTTTTACAAACTCTTCGCTCTTGGCCACTCGTTTTTGGGACGCTTCCGTAATTGCCTGAAGATAGGGCTCTACTAAGTTAAGTTTGGTATATTTTGCTGCATCGATTTTTTGCCATGGAAGTGCATAATCATAATTCTTCTCACCAATTTCTAACTCTTCCCACATACTAGGTAAGGCGATATCGGAGTCCACGCCTTTTAATTGGGTCGAGGAGCCGCTAGGACGATAGAATTTAGATATCGTGACTTTAATAGCTCCCATTTGAGCATCTAAGTCATTTAGATTTTGAACGGTACCTTTGCCGAAAGTATGGGTATCACCGACAATCAACCCTCGCTGGTAGTCTTTTATGGCTCCTGCGAAAATCTCACTTGCACTTGCGGATTGCAAGTTGATCATCACGACAAGGGGGCCTTTATAGTAAATATTTGGATCTGTATCATCTTGAGACATAGACCTGTCTCCAGCTGCCTTGATTTGAACGATAGGACCTTTGTCAATAAAAAGACCAGCTATTTTCACTGACTCATCTAAGCTACCACCCCCATTATTTCTGAGATCTAGCACGAGAGAATCAATACCTTGCTTCGTTAAAGAATCAATTTCGCGCAGCATATCTCTTGAAGAAGACTTAAAGTCATCCTTGCCACTTTGTCTTCCCTGAAAATCCATATAAAAACTAGGTAGACTTAAAACACCAACCTTAAGAACTTTACCTTCTTTAGGTTTTACTTCATAAACCCAAGACTTAGCGGCGCGATCTTCTAAATCAACTTTTTCTCGGATAATAGGCACAATCATCTTCTCGTTACCCGTCTTTGCTTCCCGCATAATCGACAAGCGAACCTCTGAACCGCGCTTGCCTCTTACAAGGTTTACAACATCCTTTAGATCCATATCAATCACGTCAACAGGAGCCGCAGAACCTTGAGCTACAGCTATAATAGTGTCGCCTGCTTTTATTTTACCCGTCTTTGCTGCCGCACCACCTGGAACCATGCTTAAAATTTTTGTAAAGCCATCTTCACTTCTAAGCACGGCTCCTATCCCTTCCAAGGAAAGGCGCGTTTGTATTCTAAATTCCTCCAAATTCACCGGCGGGAAGTATTCTGTATGGGGATCTAAACTTGTGGAAAACGCATTAAGGTACATCGTATAGATATCGTCAAGTTTGGTCTCTCGTTGGCGTTTTTCAGCCAGTTCAAAGCGTTTGGAAAGTTTTGCGGGCACTTTGCTGTCTTCTACAGTTCCCTTCAAACTAAGCGCTTGAAACTTGATACGCTTCCTCCATCGTTCCGTTAACTCTTCTGGGGTCTTAGCCCACTCTAATGTTTTCGAGTCTATAGTCAAATATTCATCGACAGTGAAATCATGTTTCGCTTGAATAGCAGCCTTAATCCCAGCCTGACGATCCTTGTATCGTTGATTAAAAGTAAAGGCAATGTCGTCAATAAACTTACAATCTGCCGCTTGAATCTTATCGGCAATCTTTAGAGCATATTCGTTTTCAAAACGTTGGATATCAGATTCCAAAAAGTAAACTTTCCCTGGATCCCAAGATTTAATAAATTGGCTCAATGATTTCTTACCAAGGGTTTGATCGATTTTGTCATAAGAGAAGTGGAGGTGCACTGTATTATTAGCGATGAGTCGAATATCTCGGCAGCCTAAAGCAAACGCATCTGCGGCATACATTGCGAGCACAATACCAAATCCCAAATTCCTAAAAAAAGACAACATCGCGACTCCAAAGCCATTTAATATAGTTAACCACTACTTAAGTCTAGCTGGCAATGCAAATCTATGAGTCGGAAATATTAGCCGTGCTCAAAAGTCTGGGATATTTATCGTGATTCTCCGTGGATGCGAAAAATATGCCTACCTAACCCGATTCGGACAAGGCTCTCTAAGGCAACGGGCATAAAGTTCTAGCTTATGGGAGGAGAGTGAGAATCCGAGTGAGTTGGCAATCTTTAGCTGTAACGCTTCAATTTCTTCATTCTCAAACTCTTTAACAATACCGCAATCTATGCAAATCAAATGATCATGATGCTCATCGGGTATGGCCAGTTCAAATATAGCGCGACCATCAGTAAAAGATCTTTGCTCGACGATTCCAGCTTCTCGCAAAAGACCAAGAGTTCGATAGATTGTGGCAAGTCCTATATCGAGCCCAAGGTCCTTTACGGCATTGTGAAGTTTTTCGGCGTCGACGTGCTTTTCACGCATGGAAATGAGGGCATTTACTATGTCTTTGCGCTGATTGGTCTGACGCAAGCTATGGCGGGCTAAATAC
This sequence comes from uncultured Pseudomonadota bacterium, assembly GCA_903844895.1. Taxonomy (GTDB): domain Bacteria; phylum Bdellovibrionota_B; class Oligoflexia; order Oligoflexales; family CAIMVM01; genus CAIMVM01. Next base: position 7,075 of record CAIMVM010000341.1, on the reverse strand, counting down.
GCATCAAGCTTATCCCATAGCCAGCCATGATCCATTTGACTTAACGACATCCCCATCCTCCAACTTGAAGCACTTTTGTGGCATGAGCTCAGAGCTGAGTCAAGCAAAAGGCCGCACGTTTGCAGTGCGGCCTCCTAAGGTATTGTAGAGAGATTATTGATTGCTTACGTTCAAGGCCCACGAGGCGTCTTCACCTGCCATTGAAAATTCTTCCTGAAACGACGCATCCACTTTATCTTTGGCAGGTTTTTTCATTTTAGACTTTTGCGATACTTTCACATGTTCATTTTGATCTTCAGCTGAAAGATCGAAGCTGCTATATTCTTTGGCTTTAGATTCCTTTTTCATCGGTAGCTCGCTTGCTGCTTCGGATGTTTCAAAGGAGATGGGATCAAACTCTGGGGCTGTTTTGACTTGTTTTTTAGCTTTCTTGTTTTTTTGAACGTCTTCAGACATGCTTACATCTGCTTCGCTTAACGCTAGACCGCTTAGGCTTTCTGCACCAGCATCTACGTCATCGTAGAGGCCAGAAAATCGACGGCGGCGGCCGACTTTAAACATAATCAAGAGCCCCGCGACAACGGCCACAAGGGCACCAATTGCTAGAGGCAAGGTGAATCTGGAAGGCGCCGCATCGCTTAAATCAAGACTCATGATGGACTGCCAAGCCAATGCCATTTCTGGACTTTCTGGAAGAAATCTAGAGGCCATATCGGTGTAGGTTAACATGTATTGTTGATTGTTAGAGCTCATTAAGACATTCATTTGCATCATCTGAATATCGCCAGCCATCCAGGAAGAGTAGGCTAAAATCGCATCTTTCGTAGACTTCCAGTCGGCAAACTTCGTTTCAATCACCTGAAAGTCTTTAGTCAATGCATTCTTGCCATAGGTATTCGCCAATTGCTCTTTAAAGGACTTCTCACGCAGACTATCAATGGGACTAGCTTCCTGAATGATAGCTAAGGTTATATTTCTTCTAAAAATGGGGGCCAATGAACCAGGAACCATTTTGGGAGCCGCCTCTTGCATAACGAGCGTTGGCCCTAAATTTTCAGTGGAATAGGTTACAGACCAGCCAGCCGGAGGCACGATCGAAAACCTGGGAGCACTACTCATCATCCTAGAACCATCTGCTTCGACAGTCCCATTAGTGAGAGCCTTGCCTTCGGAAAAGAGGCCCTTCAAGGAACTTTCAACACTCGAAGAATAGGCAGTTAACGAACTAACTAAACTGATCACATAGATTGCGCTTACAAGATTCCAGATTCGCATAGTAGACTCCGTGAGATGTGACCAGCCAGAAGGAAGAGGCGTAGCTATCTGGTCAATAGCCCTATGTGCCCATTTATAGCACAGAGTCATTAACATTAGCAATAGGATTTTAAATGATTTTAAACAATTCTATAAAACCTCAATCGATATACTGTATTGGCCGTAACTATAAAGCTCACATAGAAGAGCTTGGCAACCAAACTCCTAGCGAACCCGTGGTTTTTCTTAAAAGTAACGCTGCCTTACGAGGGGATTGCGGGGACGTAGCGTTCCCCCATGAAGTCTTTCACCATGAAGCGGAAGTAGTAGTAAAGATAGGCTCTTTTGCCCGCATGGGGACAACCCCTGGGCTTTCTGTTGCCTCAGAAGTCGCCCTGGGCTTGGATCTCACAAGGCGAGACAAGCAATCGAAACTTAAGCAAGAAGGCCTACCGTGGACTCTCGCGAAAAGCTTTAAAGGCAGTGCTATCTTGGGTCACTTTGTGGACTTACCTACCAATATTCAATCTTTAGAGTTCTTTTTCTCTCTAAAAGGAGAACTAAAGCAAAAAGGCAACACGGCTTTAATGATTCATAGCTTTGGCCAGATCATAGACTATCTATGTTCCTTTCAGGATCTTTTTCCCGGAGATCTTATCTATACCGGCACACCCGAAGGCGTAGGCCCCATCCAAGTAGGCGACCCTTTTGTTTTGAATATTCCAAGCCTCGGATATGAGTTTAAAGGAGTGCTCTAAAAAGCATGTGCAAGGATAGCACTGCTGTTTCCAACACCTATGCCCAGAAGCTCTAGGCTTTTCTACTGTCTTGCCTAAAAGCCAACTATTTGGCGAGAGCTGCAGCACCCGCAATGGCTTTAATATCATCATCATTAAATTCTAGGCCGGCAGCAAAGAAAGGCGAAAGCTTAGTTTTAACCTTGCCATCGACATCATATTGGGTGGGGTCGTTAATTCCACCGATGGCATATACGTGATTGAACAATAAGTAGGATGCATAGGCCTTACCGTGGGCAGTCCTACGAAGCTTACTTGCCTTATCAAAGTCATATACCTCAGCAGTGAATTTAAGTTTATCGCTAAACAAAAAGAAATCTGCTCCTATCCCACCTGTAGATTCAAATAAACCAAAACGTACGACTAAATTCGACCAGCGTTTACCAAACTGCAAGTTGAACCTAAGATTTCTTTTCTCTGAAAAGTTTTCGGAGGTTTTTGTCGTGGTCACACCATCTTTAATCGACTGCTCCGTAGTCGTAACCTCATCCCTCACGGAATTGGCAACATCGGTAAATCCTAACAAATAGAATTTGTCGGGTCTGGTTCTAAAATAAAGATTGAAATAGTGCTGTGTACTGCTTTCGTATACTTCACCTCGGTAGCTCACAGTGACTTGTAGCTTATTGGCTGGAGCTAGCACTTGCCTTATATCTTTAATAGCGCTCTGAATATCAGTAATTACGGCATCATCATTTACTAAACGCCCAATGGTGCCTTCCCCTCGTTCGATTTTTTCAGATACCAATCTCACATTGGAAGCTGTATGTTTGACGTCGTCCATAGTTTGATCGAACTGGGCAATAATACGTTCAATTTTTTCCTTATTCTCATGATCAAGTATTTCACTTAAACTGTCTGAGAATCCACGAAGTTTTGCTGTAGTCTCTTTTATATTTTGAACAACGGCTTTGAGATCTTCAGGTCTATCTCCGATCGCACTCCGAAGAGACTCCGAAGTCTTCTCCAGATTAGAAAGTAAGTTACCTACCTTAGCACGATTATCTTCTAGCATTCCTCTAATCGTAACTGTCGAATTTTCGATGTTGTCAACTATATTTACCAACTTGCGCTCGCCATCCTTATTTCCGAGAGCTGCAGCTAAAGATGTGGTGACTTGCTTCACATCTTTAGCAATAGCTCCCAAAACGGAAACCAATTGAGTCATACCGATAGTGTCTTCGCTTAACGGAATCATTCCACCATTTGCAATATATTCACCCGCATCGGGGCCTCTCACAACCTCAAGAAACGTTTCCCCTAGAAAACCTCTAGTTCGAACTTCTATTTTGGATCCCACTGGAATTTTAACGGATGTATCGATAGAAAATATAAGTTTAGAGCGAGACGCTTCTAGAACAACTTCTTCAACCTTACCAACGGAAACACCATTGGTTCTGACATGAGTTTTTGGAACAATTCCTGCGGCATCTGTTACTACGGTGTAATAAGAGTTAACACTCGAGCTATTAAATGCTCTAGGCGAAAGAACCACGAACATATAAATGAGTACAACAATCCCTACTATCGTAAAGATGCCAACCTTCATTTCGGTACCTAATTTCATACACCGCCTTAATTCGAACCGTTCTCTAAGATTTTACCCCAAATGAAATCAAGCCATCCTAGGTAAGGATTGCCTTGCCCTAAAATAGAGATGCTTTGAAGGAGCCCAAAGTTGTCAGGTACCTTCACCTAAAGAAGCGAAACTAGTCGCTTACTTGCAGCAAGGCTGCTTATTCGTCAACTCTTGGTCCAAATATAAGAAAAAATTTAAAGGGCCTACCGCTTAGTCCATCATGTAAATTTAACCGACGGAATCTATTGGGAAAAGAAGTTACAAAAACTCCATAGGGCCCTCAACATTACCCGAAAAAAATTGTTTGACGACCGAATCGGTTGTCGCCGCAAAATCAGCGGGCGTTCCAGCCAACACGCAGCGACCTTTGTAAAGCATAATTATTTTGTCTGCTGTTGCCATAGCAGCCTTTAAGTCATGAGAAATAACTACTGATGTTATTCCTTTTACTTCTTTTCCTACCTTGACGATAAGCCCATCTATCATCTCAGAAACCAAAGGATCCATGCCGGTTGTAGGTTCATCATATAGTAGAATTTTGGGCCTAGCCGCTAAGGCCCGTGCTAGCCCAATTCTCTTTCTTTCACCAGTGCTCAATTGACTTGGGAATTTATTATGGGCATCAGGTAAGCCTACTTGACTTAATACTTCATCAATTCTTTGTCTCTTCTCACTCAGGGTCAGATCCGTGTTCTCGTTTAAAGGAAAAAGAATGTTCTCCTGAGCAGTCATCGAATCAAAAAGAGCTGCATTTTGAAACAACATCCCAAACTTAAAGCGGTGAATCCTAAGCTGTTGGGGATTCATTTCAGTCACTTCGCTGCCATCTACAAAAATCCGCCCAGAAGTCGGCTTCATAAGTCCGATAATATGCTTGATGGTAACTGATTTGCCCTCACCAGACTTTCCAACTATAAAAGTAATTTTACCTTTTTCTACATTAAGATTTAAGTTGTCTAGGACCGTATAGTTACCAAATTTTTTGGAGACTGAATGAAATTGAATCATTTGCTCATCACCTGAAAAAACGTAATTAACACATCACACCCTAAAATCATGAGAAGCGATAGAACTACTGAATCCGTAGTCGCCACACCTACCCCCTTCGCTCCACCTGATGCATTAAGTCCTTTATAGCAGCTCACTACAGTAAATATGAATCCAAACACAACAGACTTCTCAAGTCCAGCAATGATATCTTTAGATTGAACGAGCCAAACTAGTTTCTCTTGATAGAGCCCTAAATCTACATCATACATGTAAATCCCTACTAATGATGCCCCGATCATACCAATCAGATTAAAGAGACCGCAAAGCAAGGGAGTCATGAGAATGCCAGCAATCGCCCTTGGCACGACTAAATATTGCACAGGATCTACTCCCATGCATTCAATCGCGTCGATTTGTTCGTTAACTTTCATTGATGAAATTTCGGCTGTTATAGAAGATCCCGCCCTGCCAGCCAACAAAAAACCAGTCATTAAGGGCGCAAGCTCTCTAGCCAAAGCTTTGCCAGTAGCACCGCCCATCATGGCTTCTGTCTTAAAAATTTTGAAGATACCGCCCACTTGAAGCCCAAAAACTAGACCCACAAAAAATCCGGTTAACAGAATAACACCAAATGAGTGATTCCCTATAAACTCAAGCTGCTTAAAGATATCCGTGCGTCTAAAGGGTCGTTTTCCAACCTTACGCAAAACTTCAAACGAAAAGATAAGTAATTTGCCGAAGTCCTCTACCGTTGCCAATAGTACCTTCACAAATTGCCGCAGCCAATTCATCCAAACTTGCATTACTGGTACAAACTCTTCTTTAAGCCGGTCCATCTGTGCCTCCGACCTCTATTTTACAATAGTTCCGGCTGTTTGGGTAATTGCGGCCAATTTGCAGACGTTTGCAAGATTAATGCTTTATAAAAAAGGCAGCACTCCTTGCAAACGCCCTATGGGCAATCTTAGCGGATAAGACCCTGAACTCAAGTCACTTAAAGATTAAATCAAATCTACACTTCAGATTTAAAAAGCTATCTAGCAAGCTCCATCTCTAAATCACTCTTAACCAGCGCCCAAGAAAGACACAGTCTCACTAAAGGAGTCTTAGAAAGAGTCTTGCATGAGGGATGTGAATTCTGGCTTAATGGCAACCCAATGCCTTCAAAAACTCCTCTTTACGTTCAGGGGAGATACAAATTTTTTTTCTAGTAGGCCCATAAACAATCACAAGACGATCTAATGAGAGAGCAGGATTTGAAAGCGCCACACGGGAAGGCTTTACTTCATGAATCTGACTAACACTCTATTTCCCATGAGAAAGGACCACATTTGATGATAAGCTTATCTTTCTCTAGCCTGTAGTAGGTTCCATACAAAGTCCATAGGATCAATACTACTCCCATCAGATTAAGCAGGAATGGCATTCCAATACTGTGTTTTCCAAAGACTCCCTGTAATGCCATGAATGCTTGCAAGACCATAAACAATACGCCAAACCACAAAATAGCCACTGGCCAAGCGTCTTTTTTCGATGGAAAGGCTAGAATCATTGGGACATCTTTCTAAAATGAAAATTCGTTATCTTGATTATCGTTTCGTTGGTGTTTTTTTAAAGCAGTCTGTAGTGCTGCAAAATCATTTTTTTAAGATATTAAGCGCTTGTTGGTCTTTTTTAGATTTAGCGACAGTATCAATAACCTTTTGAATTTTACTTTGACTATTCTCGGCTGATTCAGCCGCTTGCACTGAATTGCAGCGCTGGGACCAACCAAGATATTTTAGGGCCTTAACACTGAATATTAAAATAGTAAGTATGAAAATGCTTTGAATCGAAGCACTGTGGCATCTCTAGACAAATGATTCTGGAAACCGAGAGTATTCAGTGCCGATGCTTTGAAAATCTCTGAATTGGCGCAGGTAAGAACCGAAAATGCCATTCAGGATATAGAACTTCAAACAGCAGGTGAGTGGCAACAACAAACGCTGCCCTCAATGAAATTTTTCCATCAGATTTGGCACTGGCGCGCCACATAAAAATCGGCATCAAAACTGGGAAGAGACTGATTCAACGTGCGCGTCTCACCTCTAAAGACGGCAAAAAAATTTTAGCTAGTGCGTCTCGTCGTTGTCACCGGCCACGGGGTTGGGGCGTCATTTGGGGCTTGGGCAAAGACAGCGCACTCAAAAATGCTCCCGATTCGGACGACGAAAATGGAGTTTCCCGAAATCGAGCCCTAACTTCCTAAAAATTCTACGTAACAGCGATCCCCAATTCTTTGAAAATGATCTGTGATGAGCGTGGCACTTCGGCAGAAATCCACTCTGTACCAATTCGTATTTTAGTTACTCGCTGGAGCCTCATGAGAAGATCTTTTGGGGAGAGCTTTCCTAATTTGTTTTTGCTTTTGATAATATTGAAAATTTTGTAGTAGAGCATGATGGCTATGTGATTG
>CAIMVM010000340.1 GCA_903844895.1 uncultured Pseudomonadota bacterium | reverse complement strand
TCAGGCGGAAGTCGAATAGGCCGCTCACCTCGCTTTGCTCGGATCACGGCAGTCGGCTTTCACCACCAGCCAAACCCGTCTGGTTCCTCGCTGGCTCGGGACGGGCTATGGCTGGAGTACTTGCCGACAATCCGATAGAAGCTCCGAAATGTCATCTGGTGCTGCCTTTCGTATCATGTAAACCGGCTCCAACCTTGGCGAACCGTTTTCCATCATGGAAAGAAACATATCTCTTGGTCTTGTCCAAAGAGAGGAGAGGTTATTTTTGTAAAGGCTAAGGTAGAGGATAGACGTGCTTAAATCTTCAGAATTTCTTGCCTCACCGAGCTGCAAATATTCAGCCCCTTTGAAGTGGCGAACTACGGTCCACATGCTAAACCTCCAACATTGTGATGTAATACGGGTACTTATAGAACTCCATGGGGGATCTAAAAAATATATTTACGAATTTAGTGGTAAATCCTCTTACGGCGGGTTAAAGGCTTGTGCAAAGCCCCTGCGTGGGGATCTCTTCTTATCTACGGATGTAACACATGACCTCAGAAAAAAAAACCAGCGCCTTTGATATTTTACCCGAAGTACTAAAGGAAAACCTCAATGATATGGGGATTTTAAACCCCACTCCGATTCAGAATGAGGCTCTTAAGCCTGTCATCGATGGCAAAGACCTACTCGGCCTAAGCCATACGGGCTCAGGTAAAACATTGGCCTTCCTCCTCCCTATGGCTGTTCGCCTCATGGGCGCAAAAGGCTTAAGAGCTATTGTGTTAACCCCGACTAGGGAGCTCGCTGAGCAGGTGGGTAAAGTATTTTCCACGGCGTTAGCCAACACTGGTCTTAGACAGTTAGTCATTACAGGCGGCGCGTCCTACCAAAGACAAAGAGACTCCCTAAGGCAGGGAGTTGACGTGGTGATTGGAACTCCAGGTCGCGTTGTTGACCTGATGAATCAGGGCACCTTGGATTTAAAGAATATCAGCATGTTTGTCCTAGATGAAGTTGATGAAATGTTAGATGTAGGATTTGCTGAAGACATAGATCTTATTAGAAAGTCAGTTCCTTCATCAGCGCAAACGGTATTTTTTTCGGCAACTATGGGCCCGCGCACTCGACGTGTTGCTGATAAGATTTTGAAAAATGCTGTAGAGCTTAAGATCAGTTCTGTGACATCTACTTCGACCATCCAACATGAGTACATTCTGGTGGAGTCATCCAAGACTTTGTCGGCATTAGTCAATAATTTGATATATGAAGATCCAGAACAAGCGATCGTTTTTTGTGAAACTAAAGCCCAGTGCAGCGATTTAGCGGATCTTCTTCGAGCACGCGGGATTCCATCGCAAGCGATTAATTCTGATCTAGGTCAAAATGATAGACGTAGAACTCTAGATGAATTTAGATCAGGACGACTTCGCTATTTGATTGCGACAAACGTTGCCGCTCGGGGTATTGATATTGCAGGACTACCTCTCGTAGTGAATATGGAGCCACCTAGAAATAGAGACTCTTATACCCATAGAGCTGGTAGAACAGGACGAGCCGGGGCAAGTGGGCGCGTATGGACAATGTTAACTCCAGGAAATCAAAGAAAGTATCATTCTCTAATGCGGGATATTAGCGTGAGTGCTTCGGCATTATCGCTGCCAAGCAAAGGTGATATCCTTCTTAAATTTGCTTCAAATGAACTTGAAAAGATGAAAGCGGGCCTCACAAGCTTGTCAGGAACTCCGAGTGAATCGGAAGCTCTAGCAAGAAGTGCTGTCGAGCGCCTTATGCCTGATGAAGCCGTGGCTATTTTGGCGGGATTGCTGACTAAAAACATTAAACGTCTTAATTTAGATACAGTTTCTTCTTTAAATCCAAATGATCGCGGTGCAAAGCCGGAAGCCCGCTCCTATGGAAGAAGCGATGATCGCAAACGCTCTTTCGGCAGATCTTCAAGCAATGACTTTTCAGCACGACGCGAAAGCCCCCGTGACGGGTTTAGGCCAAGACGATTTGACAATGATAGACCGACCGCTTCTTTTGGCTCAGGCCGGCATGAAATGAATGCTGAAGCTTCTGAGTCACGCAGTTTTAGATCGCGTAGTAAGGGTTCTGATCGGGATGGGGGCTCAACCTTTCCTGAAGGAAAAGTTTATCTGACTGAAAAAAGAGATGGCGCGAAATCTGCTAGACCTTCTTCTAAGGGCGAGCGTTCGATAACGCCAAGGGATCTGAAAGCAAAGGACACCTTCGGCAAAAAAGCTCCTCGCAGATTTGCCCCTAAAAAGTAAATGAAATAGTTAAAAAGCCAGCTCTCATCCAGCTGGCTTTTTTTAATGATTCAGTAGCTGCTGCATAGCAAGCCATGCCGTCTTTTTTAAGGCAGGCTGGTTGGTCATGTCGCGGTGATCCCAAATAGCAAGATAGCGAAACTCACGTCCGTTAATAGAAATAGAGTCTGGAGCTAGAGTGGCGCGTTCAAAATCAATGTTTAACTTAAATAGATCATGGGCACGCTTACCTACACTCAGAATTTGACTGACGTTCTTTGAAGTCAATTGCTCAACGATTGACTTTAGGGGCTCGTTTACAGTGTCGGGCCAGGCTGGTAGTTGTGTTAAAACGCCCAAAACGCCAACATCCGAAGGGGAAAGCCCCAAAGCATGGGAAATTCTAAGCATAAATGCAAAAGCCACCTGCCATTGATCCATGTCGTAAGCGTCCAAAATAAAGAGGCATTTAGGCTCTAGTGCGCCAGAATACTGTACCTCAATGTGCTGGGAGCGCAGGTCAGCGAAGGGGTGACCGACCTCGGCGGCTGGAGCGTTATAAAAAGGCACGACAAGCCCTCGTTCTGACAGCCAATTTGTATAGGCAGTGACTACTGACATGAATTCTCCAGCTTTAGGACGCTTTTCGGCCGCCTTTTTCTTTCTCAAGGATTGTTTTACAGCTTTTTATAGCGTTTTGGCAATCTGCCGAATGATTTCCTGAAAGTACGGCCAATTGGTAAGCGATCAGGGCCTTCCTGTGCTCTTTCTTGGCTGTAAAGCAGTTTCCCATGAGTACAAAGATATTTGCGGGAGCTGAGGATATAAGCAGGGCTCTTTCCAACTGGGCGATCGCTTCATCATATTTTTTTTGCAAAAAATAAGTTTTTACCAGAAAGATAAGGGTTTCTTCTGAAATCTGCATTCTAGCGGCCTTGAGAAGGAATTCTTCTGCCTTTGCAAACTGCCCAGCTTCTAGGGAGGCTTCCCCTAAGAGGCGCAGGGCCTCTGGGCTATCAGGGGTCCGGCTTAATAGGCTTTCAAGGGTCTTTATTCCTTCGGCTTTCTTCTGAGCTCTAAAATAGAACTTAGCGAGAAGAATATAGGCATCGGATTGAGTCGATTGTCCCCCTATATACGTTTTTAATATGGTTTCCGCTTTTTTGGTTTCTTTAGCCTCAAAACAGCACTCTACAAGGGCCTCTAGGGGTCTGATGTCTTCTGGATGATGCTTGCGGTATCGTTGAAAGTAGTAAATGGCTTTATCAAGATCGCCTGCCATGGCAAATGCATTTCCGGCTCCGATTAAGGCTTGTTTATGTTTGGGTTTCTCGGCAATTGCGAGCTGAAAGTGTTTAAGGGCTTCCTGTGGGTTGTTTAGCTGCATAAGCAAATATCCCAGCTCCACTTGCCGGGCTGGCTGCTTGGGGTTGATTTCAAGTTCTTTGGCCATTGCCAGAGCTGCTTCTGCAAAATTATTTTTTGCATTGTATAGATTGGCAAGTGCTCCGTAAAAGCGAAAATATCCAGGATGATGAGTTATCGCTTCAAGTGCTAGCGCAATTGATTCGTCTATCTTTTGTAGCTTCTCTAAAACCAATATTTTTAACAGTATAATTCTAGTTTGGTTCGTATGCTTCTGCTCTAAAATGTGAATAAGCTTCAAACAAACTTCGAAGTTATTCTTTTGAAACATGATTTCAATGTTTCGAATACTGCTCAGAGGTTCGTTAGGCTGGAAGTAGTCTGCAAGAGAATTTTTAACCCTATCGTCCAAGTCGTCAGCAGAGAAGGGTTTCATGAGATAAAAAGTAGCACCAAGAGTGTTTGCTTTAACGATTTCATCTTTCCCGCTTTCGCCAGAAACAGCTATGATAGGTATGTCGCCTCGAACGTTGCGCTTTCTAATGAGCTCGATAAGTTCAAAGCCGTCCATTTTTTCCATTAAAATATCGGTAATCACAAGGTCAAAGTTGCTTTGTTGAAAAAGAGAAAAAGCTTTAATGCCACTTGATGCTTCGGTGATGTTGACGATGCCCATGCTAGATAGAATTCTTGAAATAGATTTTCTCATTTGAATTTGGTCATCAACGACCAAAACCTTCACATCTTGTAATGACCAACGAAGACTCATAAGGGAGGCCTTTGACTTGTGTCTGTGCGACCAATAAAGAAAGCAAATGAAGAATATGCCCTGGAGACTTTATCATTTGGGCGAAGCTTTTTGGCCTGTTGCCAAAGTTCAGCTGCATGCACTTTGCTTCCAGACAGATAGTGAATCACTCCTAGCCACAGCCCCGAGATCCCTGATTCACGACTTGAATCCTCAAGGATCTTAAGTTCTTTGCGAGCTCCTTCAAAATCGCGAAGCTCAATCAGGAGACGAGATAACTTGAGCCGAATATCAGGCATTTCGGGGTATAGATTTAAAGCCTTTCTATACTCATTTAACGCATCTCGCTTCATATTGGAGTTTTCATAGAGATCGCCTAGTCGTGCGTGCTGATTGGCGAGGCGACCTAAGATTAGGCTTGGTATCCCATGTTGGGCGTTGACGGTCGATTCGGCTTTTTGAAAGAAGGCAGCTGAATCCTCATATAATCCTAAGTCAGCAAGTGTGACCGCCATATTAAGAATAGCTTCTGTATATTCAGGATTTTGATTCAGGGCCAACTCAAACTGCTCTAAAGCGTCTTTAAACTTAGATTGGCGGTGAAAGGTTACACCCAGTAAATTTCTAATATTCGCTGCATTGCCGAACTCTTCGAGAGCAATCTTGAGAAGTTTCTCAGCGGCGTCATAACGACCGACACTCAGATAAATCTGAACTCTTTTTTGAATTTCAGTTAAGTCTTCACGAAGCATAGGCGCTCGATCTCGTTTGTGGTCTCTTTTAAAGTCTCTTTTAAAGTCTCTTTTAAAGTCTCTTTTAAAGTCTCTTTTAAAGTCTCTTTTAAAGTCTCTTTTAAAGTCTCTATAAATGATACTCTTAAGGCCTGAAAAAAGAAATCAGAGGCAAAAATCTTTACATAAACCATTCAGTTTAAAACTAATTTAGTCAATGGAAAAAAACATGCTATTTAATTGTGAGTTCAAGCTGATAGAGGTCGAAAAAGGATTAGGCGACAGTTACTGCTTCGTAGCTTCTCGTTACAAGTACTTTAATTTGACCTGGGAAAGCTACGTCGGTTTCAATCTTTCTCGCTATCGCCTCAGTTAATTCCTTAATCTGGGCATCGCTGACTCTATGATGACTCACACCTACATGGACCTCGCGACCGCCATTCATAATGGCCAAATCGTTGACTCCAGGAAAGCTTTTTACCGCTTCAGCAATAGCACTTAACCTAATTTGATACCCTTCTTCTAGGTTTACTCGCGCTCCAGGGCGTGCCCCTGAAAGAGTGTCCGCGGCTCTTAAAACAAACGCTAGTGGCGACTCTACAATAAGATCAGCATGGTGACTCATGACCGTGTCACAGATGAGGCGAGATTCTCCATAGCGATCCGCATAGTCTCCTGAAATTACGGCATGGCTTCCATCGATGCGGTAATCAATCGCCTTACCAATATCATGTAGGAGCCCAACTCGTTTTGCAGCATCTGGGTCAACTCCCAGTTCTGCGGCAAGAATACCGGCGAGCACTGCTACCTCAACAGTATGATACCACTGATTTTGACGGTAACTAGTCCGCCAATTGAGGGCTCCAATCAACCTCTGGACTTCGGGGTGGATGCCTTGGAGGCGCAGATCATTGACGGCACGCTTTCCTAAGTCCATGGCCTCGCGTTCTAGCTTATCCAAATGGATTTTCCAAATGGACATCGGATTTTTCCATGAAGCCTGATCTTTTTTCGAGATTTCCATAAGGGTAAGGCGGGCAGCTTCGCGATTGATACCAAATCCACCGGCGACTTTAATCATAGGATAGTGCCGATTGTCGTCTAGGCCTACCACTTGGATATCGATTTCAGAGATTTGTTTGAGCTCTTCGAATAAGTCAGAGCCGCTTTCTGCAAATTTAAGCAATCGGTCTTGATCTTCAATTTCCACAAGATTTGTATTCTTTGGCCATGCGAAGTCTGGAGAGTACCTTGCCAGAGTCCTTTCAAGGACGCGGTTCGCTAATTTCTTTGAGTTTGAGCCGATCTCTTCATTCAAGGTTTTGAGGATTTTCTGAGCTTCTAGCTGTCTTTGGTCAGTAAGAGTCGTTTTGATACTTTTGACAGCAGTTTTAGCATCTAGTTTGGACGCAGATTCTAGTCCAGAAATGAGCTGAGCTTTAGAGTCCTCATGAGTCTTGAGAAGCGATTCGTATTGCACTCGAAGTTGATCCACCTGTGAGCTAGCATGTTCCGAGATGGCTTCTTTTTTCGCAACCGTTTCATCATATTCTTGAACTAAAAGCTCTCGCTCTTGAAGAGCGGCCTCGCCCGTCTGGATACGCTCATTTAATTCTAAAAGCTCAGTCTCAAGTTCTTCATTTAAAAGCTCGATTTCTTCCTCAGCCTGATTCTTCTTGTCTTGAAGAATCGCTTGCTGTTGTACCTTAGCTTCTTTAACTAATTCTTGGCTTTGTGACTTCGTGCTGGCATGAATTCGTGACGGTAGAATTCTTAACAGAAGTTGAAGCACTGCATACCCAAGTATGAGTGCCGGTAGTAATGGATATAATAAAAGGTCCACGTGTTCCCCTAAAGTTCTAATGAAAGCTTGAATCTGCAAAAAATGTAAAAATTATCTTTTATTTTAGCGTGTTGCCATAATTAGAGATCAATTTACAACTCATCCTATCAAAATTCTACCCATTACGCCATGATCAGGCTACTTTGTTTGTTGTGATACTATAAAAGAAGCCTGGGGAGTGGGAGCATGGAAGACCGTTTAGTCGCTAACGTAATGCCTGTGATTGGGCAGGCGGGTGCAGCCTTGCGCGACATGTTTCTAAAAGGTGTCAGGCCGCAGGAAAAAGCTGATCGAAGTTTGGTCACCGAAGCAGATCTCTTGAGTGAGCGCATTATATTGGACTGGATTAAGGCCCATTATCCAGGCGATTTAATTATTTCCGAAGAGTCCGGTCGTACAGAAGCAAGCGGACACGCCTCGGGGTGGGGGTGGATCTTAGATCCCCTAGATGGGACCTCTAACTTTGCTAATAAACTGCCTTATTTCTGTATTTCCCTAGCCTTTGGGCGCTTTGACGGACCTAAGTTTTCGGCAAGGGGAGCCGTAGTTTTTGATCCTATGCAGGACAGGATGTTCTACGCCCAAAAGGGCAGTGGGGCTTTTTGGGGCAGCGATAGGCTAAAAGGGAGTGCGGTCGAGAAGATGTCCGATGCCTACTTGGGATGCGGGCTGTCTTTAGACGGGAGCGATGAATTCTTGGTACAGCCCTATTTAGATCTTTGTCGCGCGGCTCACGGGAGCCGGCGGATGGGTGCTGCCGCATTAGACCTTAGCTATGTTGCAGCCGGAGTTTTTGATGTCTATTTTGCCGCGAATCTGAAATCATGGGACATGGCTGCCGCAAGTTTAATTATAGAAGAAGCCGGCTGCAGCGTAAGTAATTTCTGTGATGATCTGCCCTTTGACCCCTTCGCACCAGGGGTGGTTGCGGGCAACCATAAATTAGTGGAATATGTTAAGCAAACATTTGCAAAATATAGAATGGAATAGGGGGACAATCATGAAGTTGGGAATTATTTTGCTGGGCAGTGGGATGTCGGCTTTTTGGGCATCAAGCCTTATCGCAGCGCCATTGGTCGAAGAATTTGGGGATTTAAAGGTAGACTGGTCCAATCAGTCTCTGCAGTTTACGGGGACATCAGCTGCGAGCACAAGTCAAGATTGGAAAACTGCAGAGCGACTCGCAACCGACGCTGCTCGGGAGGCTGTCTCTAAAGCAGCAGAATCCCTATTTATAGAGAGACAAGCCGCTTTAGATCAAAAGCAGCTAGACCCACAAATGTTGCAAACCAAGCAGAGACTGAAATCTGCGACCTTTTCAAGACGCAATGAATATGGCTCTGATGGCTCACTAAGAGTTAATTTAGAAACCAGAATGGCGCGCCTATTCGTGCTTGATGGGCTGACGGGCGAAAGCGCCCCGCTCCCCAAAGATGGCCCAACCGGGGTTATTTTTCGAGTCAAAGGCAATACTAAACCCCAAGCTGTCTACACATTGAAAGAACAGTCCGAGGGCACTCTTTTGTCACCTCTCCAAATAAATAAGACGGCCTATCAGAAAAACCTCATGGGGCGCTGGTACAAAACGCCCCTGACTGCGGAGGAACAAAAAAAGTCGGCAGGGCAGGCCCCCCTGACTATAGACGTAACTGCAACAAAAGATGGCGAATTTACAGTTCTTAAGGCAGATTGGGATAAAGTCTCTCAGCAGGCCTTACCTCTTTTGAAAGAGGCCAAAGTAGCTGTTGTGGTCGAATGAAAAATATCGTTAAAGTCCTTGCGCTGAGCGCATTGCGGTGATACAAACTTCGCTCTCGGTGGAAGAAAGCTGGGAGCTATTTTCAAATAGGGGCTTTAAGTATGCCAAAAGTTAAAACAAAGCGGGCAGCTGCAAAGCGTTTCAAAGTCAAGCCGTCTGGTAAAATCAAACGTGCTAGCGCTAACAAGGAACATATCGCCACTAAAAAGTCACGTTCACGTAAGAACAGACTTAAAAAGGGTGGATATGTGAATTCAGCGAACTTTGATAACACAATGCGTTGTCTACCAAACGGGTAAGTGAAAAGGAATTAGAGTATGTCTCGAGTTAAACGTGGTTTCAAAGCGCGTCGCAGACGCAAGCGTGTACTAGACCTAGCGAAAGGCTTTAAGATGGCGCGTAATAGCCGCTTTCGTACTGCCATTCACGTAGTTCGTCGCGCCCTCTGTTATGCGTACCGTGATCGTCGAGTTAAGAAGCGTGATTTCCGCCGTCTATGGATCGTAAGGATCAATGCGGCATCACGTATGGCTGGACTCAAGTATTCAGAATTTATGAATGGCCTTAAGAGAGCCGGGATTAAACTGGATAGGAGTGTTCTTGCTGACCTAGCTATTCATGATCAAGCTGGATTCAATCAATTGGTTGAGACAGCAAGAAAGTCTTTAGCATAGATTTGTATCTTCTGAACTAGAAGAAAAGGTCCTAGGAATTCCTAGGGCCTTTTTTGCATGACTTCTTGCTGAAGAAACTCGTGACGTATGCAACCTTGCGAAAGAGTTTCATCTAAGCAATCATTTTCCTGACTTCGACAGTGAAGAGCGTAAAAACGAATGATATCGATATTTTAAGTTTTTGCTGGGGCACTACATCGCCCATTCATTGGGCAGTGGATTCTTTGCCACGTCAAGTATTGTATAAAATTCAAGCGGCTCTTTGTCCGAAGCAAGACATATTCTGAACAGGTAGACTTAATTTCGCTCACCCAGCTAGTTTAGCTTTAGAGTTAAATCGTTTAGCTAATGCCATGGGGATATCTTGAAGAGGAGCTATGACGTCTGCCGCGCCGAGTTCAATGGCTGCTTTAGGCATTCCATATACCACACAGGAACTTTCATGTTCGGCAAAAGTGGAACCGCCACGATGTTTAATCTTCAAGAGACCCTCTGCCCCATCTTTTCCCATACCAGTGAGAAGAACTCCCTGAGCCCTTTCCCCTGCCTCAATGGCGATGCTATCAAACAAGACGTCTACGCTAGGTTTGTGGCGATTGCGTGGCCCATCATTATTTAATTTAATACGCCATTTCCCTCCAACATCTCGAATTTCCATATGTCGATCACCAGGGGCAATGTAGGCTGTTCCAGGTACCGCCATTTCGCCGTCTTCAGCTTCCTTAACGGTTATTTGTGCCATCTGGTTGATACGCTCCGCTAAGTGACGCGAAAAAATAGGTGGTATATGTTGAACAATCACCACGGGTGGCACCTCTATGGGAAGAGCACACAAAATAACTTCTAAAGCCTTCGTGCCACCAGTAGAGGATCCTATAGCGATAATGCGCTCCGATAGTTTCCCCTCAAATGCAAGCGGGATCGAGGAAACCAGCTTCTTAGATTTCTGCAGATTGGCAGACTTTGCAGAGAAAAGCGCATCCCAAAGTTGCACTTTAAAAGCCTCAAACTGACTCGGCGTAGGCTTTATGAGGACGTCCGTTGCTCCTCGTGCCATGGCATCTAAAATGAGATGATTGTCCTCATCTGCGGCGCCAGTGACCATAATTGCCGGGATATTTAAAGCAGCGAGCTTGGAAAGGTAGGCAATACCATCCATTTTAGGCATCTTTATATCCAGAGTAACCACATCAGGGCGATCCTTAGCAATCAGTTCGTTAGCTTCAAAGGGATCACCTGCAACTCCTGAAACTTCAAATGCAGGATTTTCACTGATAAGTTTATTCAGAACCGTTTGTATAACTTTGGAATCATCTACGATTAAAACCTTAATTCGCGATGGTGCTACGCTTACTGCCGTGCGTGCTGACGCAGACACTTTAGGGGGCAGCTGATGAATAGAATTCCCGCGCGGAGAAAGTTCAGGAATAACTACTGACTCACAAAGACCAGTGATCAGATGTCCCCCGAGCTTAAGATGGGAAGAAAGCTTCTTTAATACACCTTCAACTGTTGGTGGATCGAAATAGATCAGGACATTTCGAACGAATATAAAGTCAAATTTCAGAGGCAACTTGTCTTTTGAAATTAAGTTGAAGGGACGAAACTTGATGTTGCTTTTTAGCTCGGGTCTGACCCTTGCCAAAGATGCATTAGGACCTTTTCCAGTTAAAAAATATTGCCTCAAGAAATTATCTGGAACATCACGCTTTACATCTTGAAGGCTGTAGACTCCCGAATCGGCCTTGTTTAACATTTCCGTATCGATATCCGTGGCGAGAATACGATAGTTCAAAGTGACTCCAAGTCCTTTGCTGATGTTTTCCATCACCATAGCAATGGTATAGGGCTCGCACCCAAAAGAGCATGCAGCAGACCAGAAATAGAACGTATAGCTCGGATCCTTGGCATGGATCTCACGGATTTTTTCTTCCATAAACTTAAAGTGAATATTTTCCCTAAAAAATTCAGATTTATTCGTTGTTAGGGCATTCACAAACTCAGTAAGCTCTTCCGGAGATTCCAATTTTAGAAAATTGATATATTCGTTCCAGCCTGTAAAATTATGAAAGGCAAGCCTTCGACCTAGGCGACTTACGACTAGATCCTTCTTCTTGTGATCTAGTTGAATGCCGCCTATTTTGTAAATGAGCTTTACAAAAAAATCGAATTGTTCTTGACTCAGTGCGGGATAGGAATCGAACTTATTATAATCATTCACATTTTCTCCCAGTCGTCACTCGCAAGATCTGAACCCACGGCACGTTTCATTTCAGAAGGCTGAGCCTTCGATAAAGAAACTACATTTGCGTCGGTAGTTCTTAAGACTTCTTTCGACTTCGATTTCGACGGTGCATTCTCGGAACCTTCTACAACTTTCATAAGAGCATATACAGCTTGTTGAAGATTGTGGGTTTGCTGAGCTAACTGATCACTGTTTCTGGCGGAAACATCAGCGGTTGCTGCATTTTGCTGAGTGGCCTGATCAAGTTGGCTCATAGCAGTAGTGACTTGAGCAATGCCATCAGACTGTTCTTTTGAGGCTGTTGAAATTTGCTCTGACATTTTTCTCATTTTTTCTGCGTTTTCACCAATTAAACGCAACTGTTTAGCTGTGTCTTGAATGACGTGGTTACCGGTTTCTACTTTTGATTTGTTTTCACCAGCAATTTGCTCTGCGGTGCGAATAGAATTTTTAACCTTGCTGGAGATCTCTTGAGCAGCTTTTCCACTCAGTTGGGCTAGATTTCCAACTTCTTGCGCAACTACCGCGAATCCCCTACCGTGTTCCCCGGCTCTTTCAGCTTCGACACTAGCATTGAACGACAAGAGCTTAGTTTGGAATACAATCTCATCAATGATCTCGGTCTTCTCCCCAATCTCTTCGATAAGTCTGACTAATTCTTGAATTTTTTCGTTGCTGTCGAGCATTCCCTTCATAGAAACGATGGCCTGGGCCATAGACTCATTGCCCTCGTTGGCTCCGCGTCTTACGAGTTCCGCGACATCCAAACTCTTTAAAGCGTGATCCGCATTATTCTTAACCATGGCACTAATCTCTTCAATAGAAGAAGCGGTTTCCTCAATAGCAGCTGCTTGCTCTGTCGCCATCTCGCTTAGCTTTTGACTGGTCTCACTCAATGAGTGGGTCGCGCCGCCCATAATTTTAGAGGACTTACCGAGCTCTGCCGCCACCTGGAGCAAGGGCTTCGCAATTGCGGCTCCAAAAAGCCATCCTACCACCAATGTTATGGCAATAGAAAATAGAAGGACGATGCCAATAGCGTGTCTAAAATTGGCGAGGGAAACAAACGCTTCACCTGTCTCCATAGTTGTGAGGATAATCCACTTGTGATCTTGAAAATGGACCTCAATTGCATCTGCTACAACTTCTCTTCCCAAATAGTCCGTAGTTACCATGGGCTCTACTTTTTCAGAAAGGGCTTTTTTAACGAACGGCATGTCAATGTAAGCACGATCCTTATGAATCCAAGAATTCTTCAAGCTTCTATTTTCTTTATCTTTAAAACTGTCATTCCTTGCTAAAAGGTCACGTCCAATTAAAAGGGACTCGCCCGTGGCACCTAGTCCTGAGCGGTCGTTCAGGGTCTTGCCTAGAACATCAATAGGAAGCTGAAAGGCTAGGACCGCTACCAATTCATCACCGTTGTAAATAGGAGTTGCGGCAAATCGAGCAGGTAGATCATAGCTAGGTGGATAATTGTTAAATTCTGTAGAAACGATTTCGCCCTTCTTGGCTTTAATCGCCAAACCAAATACCTTAGCCAAGTCGGTAGATGCCCAAGGGCCATCCAATAGATTGGAAGCAAAGTCGGTTTCTTTGAAAGCAGTATAAAAGACATAGCCGGATTTTGGATCGATCAAAAAGACGTCATAGAGCCCATATTCAGCCACCATTCCAGCAAAGTGCTTGTGCGCTTCAGCGTGCACGGTATTGTAGGAATTCTTGTCCTTAGCTACGGAAAGCTTAATTTTCTCGCCAGCAGGATAGGGGTTTTCAAAAATATATTGATTCGCCAAATACGCTTCAAGGGGATCGATCTTAGCTAGTGTGGAGCCAACGGCCCATTTGGTGCCGGTGTTCTTTTCGTAGAGTTGTGAAAACTCACCGGTCATATAGTTGGAGAACTTTTCATCTAATTTTGGTAAGCCCTTTACTGATTTCTCCAGCTCTACAAACGATTTTTTAAACTGAATCACGCGTTTAATGGTGTCTTCATTAGCAGCCGCTGAGGAAAGTTGGGCACCCATTGTCTCCAACTGCGCTTGAAGGGTTTTAGCCTTCAGGGAATTCACGGTCTGCAACGCTTCTAAGGTGTCTCTTATGTGATCATTTCGAGTCTGTGAGTAGCTCACATAGGCAAGAATGAGAACCGGAATGACGCCAATAGCGAGAAACGTTAAGATAAGCTTGTTTTTAAGTGTTAAAACCATAAATGTCTCCTTTAAGCAACTTTGGTTGATTTAAATATTTTAAATTCTGAATTATCGAATAGCTTCATAAGATCCAGCATTAAAACAAGCTGGTCGTTTTTATTGTCTTTAGCGACACCAACGATGCCATCATGCTTTGCGTCTATATCTCTTTTTGAAAAACTTTCTACTTCTTCCTCCTTAAATTGCGAAACCTCCTTAGCAGAATCAACGATAAGTCCCAGCTGAATGTCTCCCAACTCAACAATTACGATAACGGAAGACTTGGGATCATGGGGTATCTCCTTCATATTCAACTTTAATCGAAGATCTATAATGGAAAGGATCTGTCCTCTTATATTGATAAGACCCTTATAATAGGCCGGAACCTTAGGTAGTGGGGTGATAGGAAGTATGGCGACCACTTCTCTCACTACAGAAAGCGGTATAGCGTAATTGAGACTATCCAATGTAAATAACATTTGTTTGGGAACTTTACGATTCATGCTGCTATACCTTTCGACGCTATGATTTTCAGTAAATCTATAATGAGAGCAACTTTTCCATCGCCTAGTATGGTTCCGCCCGTTGCCTCTTTGACTAGTTTGGTTTCGGGTCCCATTTCTTTCAAAACAATTTGCTCTTGATAGAGAATGTCAGAAACAATGCAGGCAAACTTCTGATTTTCATGCTCAACAACTAAAGCTATGTTTCTAAGATCAGGCTTTTTGGTAAATCTATTCCCAAGTCGATCTCTCAAATCAACGAGTCTCATGAGCTCCTTATTGAACTCAACGATAGTGCCTTTTTGATCTGAAGAGCGTCTGTTTTTGTTAGCATCAAGAGAAATTGTTTCCCTATAGTCCGTATTTGGTATGACGTATTTCTCTTCCCCTATCTTTACAACGGTGCCGTTGAAAATGGCGAGGCTTAATGGAATCTTAATGGTAAAGGTGGAACCCGAGCCATCGACAGAATCAATGTCTATAGTTCCTTTTAGCGATTTGACCTGTTGTTGAACGACGTCCATCCCAACCCCTCGGCCAGAGAATTCAGTGGCGCTTGCCTTGGTGCTAAATCCGCTTGCGAAGATGAGTTTAAATATCTCTTTATTCTCAGGGACTAGTCCTCTTGGTACAATTCCTGAGGCATGGGCCTTTTCGAGGATTTTTTCTTTAGAAAGGCCTTTTCCGTCGTCGGAAATCTTGATTTCAAAGTTGCTTCCCAAGCGACGGGCATTTATTTTAATGGTCCCACTTGGCGTCTTATTTTTTTGTTTGCGTTCTTCTGGCATTTCAATGCCATGATCAACACTATTTCGAACCATGTGGACTAATGGGTCAATGAGTTGCTCAAGAATATTTTTATCAATCTCATTGTCGCCGCCTTCCAGTTTGATCTCTACTAATTTGTCTGTGGAAGTAGCCACATCGCGCACCGCGCGACTGAGTCTTCCTAGAACCGATGACACAGGAACCATTCTTAAACTTATGATTAAGTTTTGTAAGCTTACACTTAGTTTTCTGAGCTGAGAGAGAATCTTTTCCGCCTGATGCATGTCGATCGGGTCTTGAGCTAGAGAATGCTCTAAAGCAGATTGAAGAATGATTTGTTCCCCAAATATATTTTGTATCTCTTCTATCTTAGCAAGTTGGATTCGTATGGAGTCTTCCGTCTTGGCTTTGCTATTAGCGGTACCTGCTTGGGGAGCAGCTGCGCCGCTAGTCATGACCTCGTTACCTGTTCTTTGTTGGGGCGCAGTATGGAGTTGTTGGGCGGTGCCTAAATTAGGATTTACAGTTTTTGGGGTTTCCACCTCTGATGATATTTTGGAGTCAGTATGATGAAAGCTTGATCCATCTGGATTGTAGTGGGGAGGATTTTCTTCCGCAGTAAAGTCAATGAAACTGTGGTCAGAAGAGGACGGCTGCTGTGAAGCATTCAAAGGAGCCTGGACACTGGAAGTACTCGAACCAGTTTGTGCAGCTAAGTGGAGATTTGCGATGGCTCGGTCATAAATGGAAGTGTCTTCTGTGCCATTTTGAATGGACTCCGAGCCAGCTTTCATGGCGTCTAGGCCTTCTAAAAGCGCATTTACAATCGCCAGGCTGGGCTGTACTTTACCACTACGAATCTCAGATAGAATATTTTCTGACGCATGAGCTAGTTTCGCCATTGCGTCTAGTCCAACCGCCCTGCTGGAGCCTTTGGTATTGTGCATTAGCCGAAAGATTTCATTAATACAGTCCGAGTCCGCAGGGTTCTTTTCTAGAACCATAAATAGCGTCTCCATGCGAGACGCCGATTCCAAAAACTCCTCGAGGAAGGTATTTCTTAAGACTATTGTAAATTCATCCATGGGTAGCTCCAGATTGCCATTAAGTAGTCGACATAAATTGCAACAAACTTTATACTTTCCATCTGTAGAAAATGTAAGATGGCGTAATTCAATACTTATATTCGATTAACTTTTTTTAATGGTGTGCCGATAGAATACCAAATACTAAGTGAGGTTGTTGTGCTCTTTAAAATTTTGATTGTAGATGATGATGAAGATATTAGGGAGCTTTTGGAAAGTATCGCGGGTGCCTATTTTAAAGATCAAAATACCGCTGAATTTTTTCAAGTGTCAAACGGGCTAGAGGCTCTGAATTCTTGTTTTCAGCAACAATATGACCTGATTTTTTGTGACATTAAAATGCCACAGATGGATGGTCTTTCTTTTCTACAGTCACTTAGAAAAAGTCAAAGCATGAATACTGATACATTTGTCATCTTGGTTTCGGGATTTATGGGATCTGTAGAGGCTAAGAACGATCAAGGGTTGGAACATACTTATCTTCTAGAAAAACCATTTTCAGCAAACTCAATTGGCATGGCAATGAATATCTGGATGGCATTACGGTTGAAAGATACGAAATCTATATCTGCCTAAGGCAACACCTGGTGGCCAAATTCGCCAAATGTTGCCACTTTTCGCCATGAACTTATAGAGATTATACATGGTTTTTTTCTTGCGCCTTGCTTAATTTTAATTTTTCTGAGTCTGCATGACCAAACTTTCTTTTACGTTTGGAGTGTGCGGTACTACGCACTTTATGCCCAGTGTCTTAGGTCATTTTTCAAAAGTTTTGACCGATTTACTGATAAATTCGAGGCGAGGTAGTTGTGTCATATAAAATATTGATCGTAGATGACAATGAAGATATTAGAGATCTTGTTCAAGGTATTGCCGATTCATTTTTTAGAGACCATGAAAAGCCAAAGTTTTTTCAAGTATCAAATGGGCTCGAAGCAATTAATTCCTGCTTCGAAAGAATGTACGATTTAATTTTTTGTGACATTAACATGCCACAAATTGATGGGCTCTCTTTTTTAAAGTCACTTAGAAAAAGCGAGAGCAAGAACTCGGAAACCTTTGTCATAATGGTTTCAGGTTATATGGGAGTGATACAGGCAAATATGGATCAGGGATTGGAGAATACCTACCTGTTGGAAAAGCCGTTTACTGACAAATCAATTACAATGGCAATGAATATCTGGATGGCGTTGCGATTGAAAAAATCCAAGGGCGAATCTACCTAAAACTGTGGGATATAGTGTTGGAAGTTACTGAAGCTAGAGCCTAGCCGAAAAGGTTTAAGCTAAAAAATAGCTGCAATTTTCAAATGATAAAGTCATACTACTTTTTACAAAACCCAAAAAATGATGCGGAAACATCAAAAACGGAGAAAAGTAGTATGACCGAAGTAAAAGTAGCACCTCTGTTTCCAATAGTGAAGCTCATTCCTCACATTCCAGATACTGATCTTTCCTTCCTTATTTCTGAAGCTCTGGCTATTGGTCAGGCCAATCCTGCCATTTTGGAAGCCATTGATCTCGATCGTGACGTCGTAGCACTCGAAAAAAAGAGGGTGCGAATGGAAGATAGTCATTGGTTCAGAAGTCACGGCCAGCCTGGCCTAGGACTCGATGATGACGAATCTCTAGAAGGATTGAGTGTCGTTAGGCTCGGGGTTGGTAGAGAGCGTATGCCAGCCTTGGTAGTGCTCGTTTTTCTTTCACTTAGGGGCTATTTTGGCGGCTACAAAGACAGTAAGACTGCGACGACTCTGGCCGAGTCTCGGACCCTAGAAATTCTATTTGTGAATTTTGGGATGAAGATGCCGGGTGCCAGTACGATTCTCGACAATATCAATGCCGTGACTCCCGCCACCTTGGACCTCATCTTAGATGCACAAATTAAGTTGGCTACTTTTGAAAAGTTGGACGATTTTGAAGAGCTTGTTTTTGATAGTACCCATTGCGCTGGCAATACGGCCT
>CAIMVM010000339.1 GCA_903844895.1 uncultured Pseudomonadota bacterium | reverse complement strand
TAATACTTTTCATGGTTTGATTCCTTCCAAAAGGACGCTTTAAAGGGCTAAATGAAACATTTAGCTGTCAGAGATCCTTTGGAGTCTTTCCGTACCTCTATACATCAATACACTTTAAAACATAGGGAACGAATATTCTAGATTGAGCTTTAGGGGCAAAAACGAACACAGGCCTAATGAACAATTGCTCAACCCCCGAAAAACTATGCCGTGGCGCGTTTTTTTCGGGCTTGATATAAATCGAATTCCGCCTGCAGCCTAACCCACATTTCGGCTTCAGTGCCTAAAACATTCTCAAGATCTAAAGCAAACTCTGGGCTAATCGATCTCTTACCGTTTATAATTTCATTAACTTTGCGATGAGCACATCCAATCTCTTCAGCCAATTTAGTCTGACTCCAATTCAATTGCGAAAGGTAGATTTCGTTCAAAATTTCTCCAGGATGAGATGGGGATTGGTTTCTTAACATATTAACCTCCATGATAGTCTATGATTTCTACATCTTTAAAATCGCCATTTTCAAATCTAAATACAATTCTCCAACCACTTGTTTTATGAATAGTCACGCTCCATTGGCCCTTTCGGGCGCCGCTTAACTTATGAAGTTGTTTATCCGGCGATGAACCCATAATCTTTAAATTTTCTAAATTTGTCTAAGCATTCAGAATCTCTAGTAGCAGGCGAACAGATCGCCAATATTCTTTATGAAGTTTTTTAGACTGCTTAAAAGCCCAAACTTAATTCGCAATTTTTTCCTTTTTGTAAGCTGACTTCCTACTGGAATAAGGCTTTCAAGATTCTATAATAATATAACGTGTGGATGGGCCTCGCCCTTGCGATTTAATTTTGTTTGCCTCTATCAATTCTTTTAATATACGGCCTGCTGTTGCCCGTGAGGTTTGGAGTTCTTGTGACAAATCTCGGATAGATACAGCACCGCGCGAATTTATGAACTGAACCGCGCGGCCATGAGGAAGAGTCGCAGTCCCATCCGTGCCCGATTTTTTTCTTGGGAGAATGCATTTTACAAAACCAGAACCTTCATTTACTACAGGCAAAAGCAGATGAGCCTCACGAAATAATCTAAAAACAGTTGAAAAACCAGTTCCCAATTTTTCAATGTAGCCGGCTTCGCGAAAAACTTTGCAGATAAAAGCATTGCGCACATAGGTGATGCCAGCTTCAAGAAGGTCTAAGGTTAGGGGGCCTGGAAAATTACCCGGACTAAAAACCTCAATACGATCATCGAAAATAGCAATTTTCGTGGGGGCCTTTAAACTGTAGTCTCTGTGAACAACCGCATTTAGAAAGATTTCGCGGATTGCAATGAGGGGAATCTCGTATTCTTCGGTTCGAACCACAGATCGTATTTGAAATGACGTCGAAAGGCATGAGGTTGTAAACTCAAAAGCTTGCTCAAATTGTTCAAAAAGTGTGCCTGTGCAATCGATGCTCCTTAAGGCGTCTCGACCTGAGGTTCCCTTAAACTGCGAGCAAACTATATGGCACTCCGGAAGCAAGGCTTGTGTTTCTCTGCCGAAAAGAAGAATTCCTGCCGTTGTCGCAAATTCACGCCCTTGTTCCTCGGTGATGATACGGTAAGATAATGCAATTTTTCGAAGGTCTGGGGTGCTTCCCCCCACCTTTCGATTCTTTAGAAACAACCTGAATTTTTGTTCGTCAATATTTTTCCAGGATGCTCGATAAACAGGAAATTCATCGGGGAACCTTCCACGCGCTGCCCACTGGAACATCTGAATAGTGTCTGCAGTAGCTCGAACCGAACTGCGTCCCACGCGCACGAACGTTCCTTCTTTGACACCCACAGTGGTCAAATGATAAGGTTTAGTTGTTCCTTCGTGGACCTCGATAATTAATACGACGTGGTCACCAAATCGCCGCGAAAAAACAAGCGCCATTAAAGGCGGAGTTATTTCTCTATAAAACGCATTTTTGACAAACTCGAGAAGTTGGTCGGCTTGGCTCTCATCAATTCCTTTTATGGTTCCGTCATTGCGAACCCCAATCACAATGCGCCCGCCATATTGGTTGGCAAATGCAACAGCCTCTTGCAAAAGTTTGTTGGTATTGGGTAGTGCTTCTTTAAACTCAAGAGTTGAGGACTCTGTTCCCGGATAGTGCATTGCTAAATATCCCTTGTGATCAAAGTGTTAGCGTCAGCTCAAATGAGGCGGATGAGTTAATTGAGCTGTTTAGTGCCAAATAATATCAACTCAAATCAACTCAAATCGACTCAAATCAACTCAAATCGACTCAAATCGACTCAAATCAACTCAAGTCGACTCCTTCACCTCAAAATCGCCAATTGGCAAGTAAGCTGCCCATTTCATAAAAATGATTGGCATTTACTGAATGAAAGTGACTTCAGAAAAGAAAAGCTCATGTTGTAGCAATACTGGCCCAAATCACAATTCTGTTTGGAATTTTCAATTTACTTTTTGTGCTTCTAAAACTACAAATGAGCGCAAGTGGTTAGAGCGTTACGTTGACATCGTAGAGGTCTCCTGTTCGAGTCAGGATAGCCCCACCACTCCCATTACTTGGCTACATTAAACATGATGGCGAATTCGATTCGGGATAGCTGAACGAGCATATGCCAAAGGAAGCTTAGTTACGGCGTCAATATCAAATTGTGGAGCCAATTTACCATTGATGACACTGCTGTGTTCTCATTGAAGTCTCGTCCATCAGAATTCTCGAAATTGTGACCACCATAAAGGGTATGGATAGTGACGCGGTTCTTGTCAAAACTGTTTGCAGACTTATAAATTTGGTTCACGTCACAGTTAGGGTCAAATGTTGATATAGTGATATTCAATATCTTGGGGCCATTTAACAATGGCCCATAAATTTCACTAAACGTTTCCTTAGCATCACAATTTGGCGCCATGAAGAGCACTGCGCTTGCTCCTTTGTAAGGGCCGCGCATGGCCACCTTTGAACCGAAACTTTTTGCTGCTAAAATGACCCTCTTTCTATCGATAAATGGCTCTTTTGTATAGTGTTCCCTAACCGCACTTAGTTCGTTTGCTTCCGCCATAAGATCTAGCTTTGGTTCGACTCCCTGTTTAGTGAATGACCAATTAAATCGAACCAAATAATACCCAAGGGATGCAGCTTCATTCGCAATCCTTTCGAATAAACGGCCATCCATAAGATACTTTTTAGCCGGCGCAATAACCAAAAGTGGGCGGAGGCTACTTCGAGCTGGAAAATCACTTACAATCACATCGAGAACTTGATCTTTAACTTTCAACTGTCTTTATTCGTGGTTGACTGAAATCTCATTCTTAGCGGCGAACGCCTTCGAATATAGTGTGTTA
>CAIMVM010000338.1 GCA_903844895.1 uncultured Pseudomonadota bacterium | reverse complement strand
TCTAGAAATACTTCTTTCCCCTAAAATAGCTCCGTCTGGCAAGAGAACTTTTACTCTGAGAACTTCTATGTCATCGGGGAGATTTTGTTTACAGCTCCAGGTATGAAAGCTAAGCTTTTCATCGCGTCCTTCAATATCGCGCAAAGGTATTCTGTCCACTAATTTTTTATTTATGTACCATTCATGTATCAGATCTGTCTTAACCTTTCGGGCCGCTATTACGGGCGACATAAAGCAGACTCCATCTTTAAAGACAGGTTTGTCGTTTCCCACATTCTGTATAAAATTTTTTCCGTCGAAGGTGGCGCGTTCAAAGAATCCTGCCTTTTCAAGCCAAATACAAACCAACGGAAAGCGAAAAGGGGTGATTTGAAGAAAACTTACCATAGAAAGAATCAGGCTCAACCCAAAAGGGACAAATGAAGCGAGGTGCCACTGCTTTCTAGCTGCCGCAAACCAGGGGAATGAGAGAATCCCTGCAACGAGCCAAAAATAGCGGTAGAATTGGCCAATCATGCTGGGGAAAAGCACTCCAGAGAGAAAGCTAATTGTTAGAAGCCCGGCCCATGTCCTGATGAGGGCTCGACCTGCCGATTGCGAAGTGAAGCTATAAAACCAGGGATCCCATAGGGTAAGGGCAGCAAGGATTGTGGTGATCACCAAGACGAACCACGCATCGCCCATATAAAGCATGGGCAAAGAAAACATCATGACAGTCTGTGACCAGATTTGAAGGGAGGCATTGGAAACCCACTCCAAGGATTTGGCAGCCTGGAAACGCTGGGAAACAATATTTCTTAAAACATTTAGCTCTTGTACAAGAGCAAGAAGCATGGACGCCAGGATGACGACCACAGCAAAAATTGCTATTTTGAGAGATTGGGAGAAATCTCGGCTCATGGAAATCCCAGAAAATATCCCCCAAGCAAGAGAAATCCAGGGCCATAATCTTTTTATCCATTCCATAGAAAAGCCTCCCTGATTATTTTACATTGCTTTTTGAGTCGTTTACGATATTTTTCCCGTTAGGCAAAGTTGATTGATTTCAAGAAATGGTAAGGACTCAGTCATCGAATCAATATTCTAGAGAGGTTTTTATGGCAGCAGACCCTGATCGCCCCAAAACCTGGCGGAAGTGGAAAAAAGGCCTTTGTGATGATTGCCAGGCTTTTTGCTGCCGTATGCCCGTGGAAGTCACCTCTGGCGATTTGATTCGTATGGGCATTTGCGGGGACTTTGATATCGAACTCGGGACCAAGCATATTTTAAAAACGTTTAAAGCTGAAATTAAATCTTTTTCCAAGGCTTCAGAAAAATACACTTTGGAGCAGCTTAGCAATAGAGACTGTTTGTATTTAGATCAAAATCGTAGATGCTCTATATATGATCGAAGGCCAGATACCTGTCGGCGGCATCCTCTAGTAGGGCCAAGGCCAGGTTTTTGCGCCTACGAAAAGAAGATATAAGAATTCGAGATTTTTTCTTAAAAATAAGATGGGTCCTGCTTATGTTTCTCTCTGGTTTGTATATCTTGGTTTTGGGTTTAGCGAAATAGTTCCCGCTCAGAATCCGATTAGAAGTCGCGAACGATGGGAAAACGCGAGTCTGACTCTAAAATAGGCTGAAGCAGGCTCGCTTAGACTTTTGTAATTTAACAGAAACTAAGATCAATTTGGAAAGAAATAAAAGGATGGTGTTAATGATAAAGAGTTTTCGCATCTTAGGGTATTTAGAGGCGGCGTCGTTTTTGGGACTGCTTCTTTTTGCTATGCCTTTGAAGTATATTTGGGGTGAGCCGCTTGCTGTAAGGATTTTGGGAAGTCTTCATGGAGGGCTCTTTGTTCTCTATATAATGGCGGCTCTTGTATTAGCTGAAAAACTAGAATGGTCTCTAAAAACTCTTTTCTATGCTTGCCTCGCAGCTGTATTGCCTCTAGGCACCATTGTTTTTGACAGAAAATTTTTGCGTCAGAAATAGAATCCTACCTGTTGCCTTTTAAGTAGGCCTCTTTGTTCCGTCTTGGTGCATTGGTCTGAAGAGGTGATTTGCATTGCTTGCCCATTCGTTATCGTCATAATTGCTTTGAGCAGGCGCCTTTAAATAGTCGCTTTTGAAGCTTTCTATTTGCGACTTCAGGATTGTTTTTCGTTTTAAAGAGTTAATCTGTCAGGGATTCTGGGAGGCAGTTTTCGCATCGCTTTTAGCTAACAGAGCTTAAGCAGTCTTTGGTGCAGCTGCTTTTTGAAAATGGTCACTTTCTTCTTGAAGTTCCGGGGGGCACGGTCATAGATTCTATCGGATTGTCGGCAAGTACTCCAGCCATAGCCCGTCCCGAGCCAGCGAGGAACCAGACGGGTTTGGCTGGTGGTGAAAGCCGACTGCCGTGATCCGAGCAAAGCGAGGTGAGCGGCCTATTCGACTTCCGCCTGA
>CAIMVM010000337.1 GCA_903844895.1 uncultured Pseudomonadota bacterium | reverse complement strand
TTCAGATGGGTGTCTGGTTAAGGTTATCTTAGAAACAGCACTCTTAAATCCTTTAGAAATTTCAAGGGCGACGGAAATCGCATTTGAAGCAGGAGTTCATATTATAAAGACTTCAACGGGCTATGCGAGCCGGGGGGCGAGCCTAGACGATGTGAAACTTATTCACACTCGACTTCAAGAATTAGATCAAAAGTTCCATAGAAAGCTTGGCATAAAAGCCAGCGGTGGAATTAAGGACTTTAAGTTTGCCTTTGACCTCGTTTCTGCTGGCGCAACTCGTTTGGGAACAAGCTCGGGGAAATCTCTGTTAGAAGCACAGTTAAGTCGTTTAACGCCGCTCTAGGGGCGCCTTTTCGATCTTAGAATGGTATTTGGACCATAATGAGACATGTATGCCAAGCTTCTGGCGGTCTCCAATGCTCCTTGTCACCGGAGTCTTGGAAAATATCTTGAGGACTTACATAGTGTTCCTCCTCTAGAAAGCAGCAAGCGTTTTAGGTTCTATGATGGCTTTCCTATAGCATATGGAAGCTGGAGTCATTAGGTGCCTGAACTCAAGCATATCATGAGGTTAAGGGGCAAGTAGTCTTTTAAGATTCCTCGCGTTTTAGGGCATGGTTTAAAATGAAATTTATGATTTCATTTTTTGAGGAAGTTCTCAATCTGTTAAAAGTTAACTATAATATATCAGGAAAAAAAATCTTTTTTTATTATGTCCATTTTCAAAAGGATACTTACATGAAAAACCATTCCAATATTACAAAGTGCGGCTTTCTTCTGCTCTCGGTTTCAGCGCCAGTAGGTGTTTTTGCATGCAGTAAAAAAGAGGAAAAGAAGAGTCCAGCATCATTGACCATGGTCGTTGAGGGTGGCTCAGATGCCCAAAACTATGAATTTGGCGCGGTGGCTCAAGGTCAGAAAAAAGATGTTACAATTGTCATTTCTAATACCGGTGAAGAGAGTGCTACTGCATTGAGTGAAACCGGTCTAGAAGCACCGTTTACATTAAAAGGCGGAACCTTTCCTGGCACTGGCGGTACTTGCACGGACACCTTAGCTGGCGGGGCCAGTTGCAACGTGGTTGTGGAGTATGCGCCAACAGTACCCGTCTATACAGCGGTTCCTCATACGGATGCCGTGGTTTTCAGTTATAGTGGGAAAACAACTTCAGAGTTTTCAGTTACCGGGACGGGCGACTACTGCTCGAGCCAAGCTGCTGTTGCGGAACTTTCTAACGCCACTGGTGCATCAACTCTTGCCTATGAATCTCCCACCTTAGTGATGGCTCAGTCCTTTACGCCTTCGTCCAATCTCGATTTGGCTAAAGTTACGCTGAATTTGTACAAAGGTCAGACAGCTAGTTTAGATACTGTGGTGCTTAGGCTTCGATCGAACTCGAGTGTCAGCGGGAATCCTGAGGCTGTGGATCTAGCTACTGCTACGGTTCAAGGGTCCGCCGTGGGAACGTCCATAGCGGCTGTGACCTTTACGTTTAGTGAACCTGTAGCTCTTACTTCAGGCACGAAGTATTGGTTTGTAGTGGATCCAGGGACTTCCAATATTTCTAACGGCACTCTGTCCACCTACCTTTACGTTAAGGGCGCATTTTCAGATACTTTCTCTGGGGGAGAGGTGAAGTTTGGTACTGACGACTCTACAAGCTGGAACGCTTGGACTTATGACTTGAACTTCGAAATGAAGCAGTGCACAGCACCTGCTACCATGTAGTTTCCTGGGGGAGGATGATTGGTCTTGGTGTCTTGGTTTTTGGGGGATCCCGATCTCGTAGGAGCTCTTTAGGCAAAATATTGCCGATAGCCTCTTATGCAAAGACTGTTATGATCGAGATTACAGGAAAGATAAACGTTCTTCGAACTATGGGTTTTCATGTCGACACTTGAAAAAGCACGCAAAATTAATAGCCTAAAGAAAATTTATGGCACCTTTGCAGAAATCGGTGCTGGTCAAGAGACGGCGAGATTTTTTTTCCAAGCGGGGGGAGCTTCCGCAACGATAACTAAAACTATGTCAGCCTACGACATGATCTTTTCTGATGCCATTTATGGGCCTGAGGAAAGCGGACGCTACGTTTGTGAGCCCAGACTCCAAAAAATGTTGCTTCGCGAATTCGATCTCATTATGGAACGTCTGGAAGGTCGTCGCAAAGAGCCGACTTGTTTTTTTTCCTTTGCGAATACGGTTGCCACGGGGAGTTACGCCAATAGGTCCCCTGGGCACGGTTGGGTGGGCATCCGCTTTCAATCTAGCCCTGGAAGCTATCCCAGCGAAGTCCGCATTCATGTTCGTATGACCGATGCGCAGGTCATTTCCCAACAAGAAACGATTGGGGTAGTGGGAGTTAATTTAATTTATGCGTCCCTATTCTACTTAGACAATCCCATAGCTTTTATAAAGTCTTTGGGAGACGACCTTGAAGAAGGTCGCCTTGAAGTCGATGCGATTAGGTTTACAGGGCCAGCCTTTGAAGGTTTAGACAACCGTCTTATGGAAATTGAGCTTGTAAGAGAAAAACTCACCGAAGCAGTTATTTTTGATCATACAGGCCAACCTACGAGTCCTTCTGACTACCTCTATCGCAAACATATTTTGGCTCTAAGAGGCCATTTTAGGCCAATTACGATTGCAACTCAGCAGATGCTTGAAGCGGGAGTTGCGAGACTTAAAGCTAGCGAAGGTGTAGATCCCGGCCGGGTTCTAGCCTTAGCAGAAATCTCCATGTTTGAATTGACCCAAGATGGACGCTTTGATCCCTTTGATTTTTTAGCGCGAGTCGATATGTTAGCGAGTATTGGAATCCCCACCCTTGTGACGTCCTTGCAAGATGATTACAGTTTAGTCGAATACCTTCATCGATATAGCACCTGTCAAAGAGCCCTAGTCCAAGGCACTCATAAGCTTCAAAATTTTTTTGCTGCAGATACCTACAAACATGTAAACGGCGGAATTTTGGAGGCATTAGGTCGTATGCTGTCCCACGGCACAAAGCAGTATTTTTATCCGATAGTGAAGGACAAGGGTGCACTTCGTCTCAGTCAGATTTCTTTAGATTCTAAGACAAGTCACCTTGTACGGTATTTAATGGAAGGAGGGGGGGTAGAAGAAATACCCTCTAAAGAGGAGACTGCTAAGTATCTAAGTCAGGACCAAGTCCTTAAAATGATTGAGACAATGTCGAACGGCTGGGAGAGCTTTGTACCGGCCTCAGTTGCCCAAATTATTATGGATAGGTCACTTTTTGGCCTTGGGAGCAAAAAGTAAGATTGCCCTTAAGTTTCCTTCATGGTTTGTCCGATAGTATGAGAGATTAGGGAGGGCAAGTTATGGAAATACTACTCGGTATTCTTGTGATCATTGGATCAGGGCTTCTCATTGCCCAGGTTCCAAAGCCTAAAGTGATTCCCGTTCGCGCCAAACAGCCCCGGGGCCGAAATAGCCGGTCTGGTCGCATGTAAGGCCACTTGTGTCCTTATTGATAACCTATGAGCCTCCTTTGAGGTTCATTTTTTTTAAATTTCAAGCTAGGCTCTTTTCATTGTTGTGCATTTAAGGAGCCATTGTGTTTACTGGTATTATTGCAGGTGTAGGTTACGTTACTGAGGCTACTCTATCAAAAGAGATTTTAAGACTAGGAATCAAAACGACTCAAGGGCAGGGGTTAATTATAGGTGCCAGTGTGGCTGTCGACGGAGTGTGCCTTACAGCAGTAAAACAGGAAGACGATGTAGTTTTTTTTGATGTCATTTCAGAAACTCTGTCTAAAACTACCCTAGGCTCCCTCAAGAAAGACTCTAAGGTTCATATAGAGCGCTCTCTGAAATTAGGCGATGAACTTGGCGGTCACCTTGTTTCAGGCCACGTCCATGGAGTAGGAAGAGTTACTTCCTTGCAAACGAGTCCTTGGGTCATGAGTATCGAAGTAAGCCCCCAACTTAGTAAATATATATTTGAAAAAGGTTTTATTTCCCTGGCAGGTGCTTCACTTACTGTCGTTTCTGTAAGGGATCATGTATTTTCTGTGGCTCTCATTCCTGAAACCCTGAAAGTAACTAAATTCAAAGAGGCTCAGTTGGGGGATCTCTTCAACGTGGAAGTGGATCAATCGACTCGGACGATTGTCGATCAGGTGGAAGCTGCCGTTGCCAAGCTGTATCAAGCTAAGCAAAATCCTATCGAATAAGCCTCATTTCAACCAGAACGCCTGCGACGCATCATAGCATCTTCAGAGTTTCTTTGGATTTCGAGGAGTCTTGACTTTAGTTCAGGTGAGTTTTTTAAAATGGAAAGAACTAACTCTAGAGCCATGTCGCCTTCTTTAATGGGGTGTACGTACTCGATGCCGATTTTTTTGAAATAATTTAAAAGATTAGCGACAATATGCTCTGGCTCCATATTCCAAGGCTCTATTACCTTTAAGACTCTTACATGCTGAAGGGATTTGTTTATAAAAATCTCCACCGGCACTGGGGTTATCTGCTTCATAGTCCATTCCTCCCTCGACAGGGTATTTCGGCACCTTGCGGAAAACGTAAAGGAAATTCTTAAGAGACTTATTTTACCCATCTTGCTCTAATCAAAACGGTTACTTACCTGAATCTTGATGGGGTATTGGGGATGCAGCTGCTAAAATTAGAAGTTTGGAAACCTTAGCGACTGAAAAAACGAGCGAGATCCCTATCGAGATCTCAAGAAGCTCTTCCTCAAGATTTACGTCGCAATTATAGATTGTACTAGCCTGCATCAACCAGGAGTCATCAAACAGATGCTTTTCATTCCCACAGTCCATCTAGGATCGCAATGCCAGAAGCTGAGAGTTACTTTATGGATTCCGATAAGATTCTTCCTGTGGCTAAGGCCGGAGCGTTAAATCCTAGTAAATAAGCTAAGGTTGGAGCCAAATCATGGATATAGACTCTGTCCTTATAGATGCCTTGCTTGATTTCTGCCCCCGAAAGTAGGAGTGGAACTTTAGTGTCGTAAGTATAGCCTGTCATATGAGTTACTGTGTTCTCACCGGCAGTGGAATACGGCTTCACTACTACGCCAAAATCCGGAATTCCGAAGTCAGGAAATGTGGCTTCCAGTTGCATTTTTAAATTCTGATCTGTGATTTTCCCTTCTACTATGTCAGACCTGGTATAGGCTTTTGACACCCAGTCTCTGGTAGCGAGGTACTTCTTTGCAAACAGGCTTATGATTGGTTTTTGATCATCCGGGACTTGTGAAGATAGAAAAAAGTGAAATTCTCCCCTTGCAGCAATCCAGCTACCTCCTTTTGCGGGGCCAAATTTTGCTGAAATGGCGGATTCAAGGCCTTTTAACTCTTCTTTGCCGGTAATTCTCTGACCTAATAGGAGAGCGCTCGGAGCTCCTTCAGGAACAGGTGGGATTCCATGGTCAGCGGTTAAGGCAAAGACAATGTCGGAGGCCTGTCTGCCTCGTAGCGCTTCTTTAATAATTCTAGCAATGGCAGCGTCTGCGCTCTTTAAAATTTCAAGCATGGCTTGGTGTGTCGGCCCAAATTGGTGTCCGACGTAGTCTGGAGTCGAAAAGCTGATAGCTAAAATATCGGTGTGTTTGCCTTTGCCAAGGCCGTTTTTATTCAAGGTGGCAAGGGCCAACTGCTCGGTAAGTTCAATCCCATAGGGGCTGCCTAGCGAGCTTTCGTCATTCCTGGAAAACTGTATAGGGAGTCCCGATAAGAAACCTAGTGAAGGTTCTTTGGGATAGTCTTTGACGGTGGCATTCCAAGTGAAGGTGGATTTTCGGTTATTATCAATCATCTTATTTTCATCCAGAACCCATTGCGGCAATGTCGTTTTAGGCAAGTACCAGTCAGATGTTGTCCAGCTCATTTTCTTATGATTCATCCAAATGGCCAAATCGGCTCGTTTGCCTCCCATCATGATGGCAGCTCGGTCCTTTAGGGCGATACTGTAGACTCTTGATAGTGGGGATACCGATTTGATTTCGTCACCTAAGCTAGGAGCTAGAAGTCTTCTAGGACTTGAGGAAGGATCTGTGTCCGTTTTGCTTTTAGCCAGTTCATCTTCAACGCAATAAACGTTTTTACCGGTATTTTCATCATACCAAGAGTTTTTAAAGATCCCATGCCTTGAGGGCGTGGTTCCCGTTAGAAGAGTCGCATGTCCTGGGCAGGTCATTGCCGCAATGGTGAGGTGCCTAGCATCGGCAAAGGAAGCTCCATTGGCCATAAGCCACCTAAAACCGCCATCTTTTTTCTGTGGGCCTTCTGGGATAAAGTACTGATGAAATCGGTGAAGATAGTCAGCTCGCATTTGATCCACGACAAATACAATTAAGAGTTTTGGTTGGGCTTTGGCAAAGGCTAAATGAGAGCCTAACATAAAAAACAAGGTGAGAAGAAGTTTCATGCTATTTAACCTTTAAAAGTAGAAATGTTAGATTGGCGGCAAATCCAAAATTAAGCAAATTAATTTTGCATGCGCTGCTGATTCGCAAGGCTGAAACCATGATGTTGGTAACTCTAATTTCTTGGATTTTGCCTGCCGAGCAGGAACCAATATTTGTTTGGAGATCAACTCCTCTTGAGGCAAAATTTCCTCACTAATTTGGGATAGATTACATCGGACTTTTAGGGCTGAGGGGAACTCCCTTGGCCTAGTCGCCCGCGGACGGGGAGGTAATTGTTCTTGTTACTCAAGAGTTTGCATGCATAAGTTTCCCTAAGTCTCATGTAGCTGTTGCGCAAAAAAGACGCACAAGAAACTTGGATGTTTTGGATTCAAAGAAACGCAGAAAAAGCAGAATCCATAGTATTCTTAGAGAAATACAAAAGTACAGGCGAGGGCTGAAGCAGGCAAAGAAGCACTTCTCACAAGCCATCTTGCAAGACTCCACGGCGCCCTTAAAATTCAAAACCAAAGTTTTCTATGGATTCTAGAAGCTTCTTTGTTAACTCTGGGAGGCTCCTTAAGGTTTTTATCCCTTTGTTTCCCATGCTTACTTTTTCTCTTGCTAGTACTTTTTAATCAATGTTTAAAATGCCGTTCGCCAGTTAGGGCCATTGCGATTTGAGACTCATTGCACGCGTCAATGGATTCCTGATCACGCAGGGAGCCTCCGGGTTGAATGATCGCGCTTATCCCGAATTTGGCGGCTAAATCTACGGTGTCTCGGAAGGGGAAAAAAGCGTCACTTGCCATCACAGCTCCCCGGATGGGTTTGTTTTCAGCTAAGGCTTTTTCCGCAGCAAATGTTGCCGAATCAATGCGGCTCATTTGTCCCGCTCCGACGGTTAAAGTTACCCCATCTTTAGCAAAAACAATGGCATTCGATT
The DNA here is from genome assembly GCA_903844895.1 of uncultured Pseudomonadota bacterium. GTDB lineage: Bacteria > Bdellovibrionota_B > Oligoflexia > Oligoflexales > CAIMVM01 > CAIMVM01. Next base: position 5,280 of record CAIMVM010000337.1, on the reverse strand, counting down.
TGACATGGGCGGAAACTTTCCATGCGAATTTTAGATCCCTTGCCTGCTCAGGAGTAGGCTTTTCATTGGTGGGAACAAGCCATTGGGCATCACTTACGACATCTTGGTCTTGCACTAAAATAGCGCCGCGAATCGATTTCAATGTCAGCTCTGGCAGCGGCTTGGTTTTGAGCCAGCTAGCGCGTACCAACCTAAGATTTTTCTTTTGCGAGAAAATTCGTTTGGCTCCCTCGGAAAAAGAGGGGGCTATGATGCACTCAAGAAACAGTGAGTTCATTTCCTGAGCAACTTCTTCTGAGATCTCTGTATTCGTCGCAACGATGCCGCCAAATGCCGATCGAGGATCGCCGCTTAGGGCTTTACGGTATACATCAACTAAAGTGTCACCTGGTTGGTTTATGGCCGTGCCACATGGGTTATTATGCTTCACAATCGTAAGGGCCATATCTTCGGGAAATTCTCTAATCAGTGCTGCAGCAGCATCTAAATCTAAGTAATTGTTGTAAGAGAGTTCTTTTCCTTGGAGAATGTCTACCTCGCAGAAGCTGTCTAAATGTGCCCACGAAGGTTTATAGAGGGCTGCCTTTTGCTTTGGGTTTTCTCCGTAACGCAAATGTGAACTCACGGATAGGCTTACAGGAAGTTGTTCTCCTGGTTCAGATATCTGGAAATAATTTGCAATCATCGCATCATATTGTGACGTCGTAGCGAAAACTTTTCGAGCCAATTTCATTCTAAATTCACTTGGAAACTTTCCGGTTTTCGACAAGTTTAAAACCTCTTCGTAATCTTGGGGATCGATTACGGGAAGTACATATTGCCAGTTTTTGGCGGCCCCTCGGAGCATGGTTGGTCCACCAATATCAATAAATTCAATGGCCTCTTCAAGACCAAGCTCTTTACGCTTTGCTTCGTTTGCAAAGTCATAGAGGTTGACTACCACGAGATCAATGGCTTCCGTTTTTAGGGAGTCCGCCTCTTTGGCGTGTTTCTTGCGGTCAAAAAGAATACCGGAATGCACCTTGGGGTGGAGGGTTTTTACACGCCCGTCAAGGATTTCCGAGAATCCAGTGAAGTCGCTAATATCAACAATGGGAACTTGATGTTCACGGAGAAGGCGAGAGGTTCCTCCGGTTGAAATGATGGAAAATCCATTTTGAATGAGGCCCATAGCAAACTCGACGATACCGGTTTTGTCAGTGACAGAAATTAATGCATACTTTTTCATGATTTTCCCCTACATGCCAACTGGCCAGGATTCTCGGGTGTCTGCAAACTTTGGTCAAGTTGTGACTTGAGAAACAGGATTTATTTTAAATGTGGCTCCAAATCTGAAGAGACTCTGCCTATGATTTGAGCTTGAAGACATCAGGTCTGTCTATTTTGTGAGCTGTTTCCATACTCTCTTTGTTTAGTTATTGTTCATGATAACGGTTCCCTAGTCCAAGTTCCTTTTAGACCGATCTTGTTTGAAACATAGTTTTGGAGAGTGCACCATCCAATAGGCGGTGTTTTTGTGGCTTCATTGACCCTAGGGAAGGATTGGCCGATAATTATTTGAGGAGAATTTTCCAATGGAGCTTTCATTAGGTTTAGCTAAGCAGGTAGCCGTGGTATTGAAAGATGTCGGTCAAGTTCAGCTTCGTGAATTTAGACGCTCCCAAGTCGTTCAAGCTAAGGGTCGAAACGATCTGGTGTCAGAGGTGGATAAGGCTTGTGAAACCATGCTGTTTGAACGCCTGTCCATTCTAGGCCCCAAGGCTGCTTTTTTTGGTGAAGAGTATGGTTTTCGACATGGCGCGAGTGATTGGTGCTGGGTGGTCGATCCCATTGATGGGACCACTAACTTTCTCCATGGCCTCGATATGTTCTCTATTTCCGTGGGGCTTTGCTACAAAAATGAGCCCAAGCTTGGTGTCGTTTACCGTCCCTATACGGGGGATTTGTTTTTGGCTTCTGAAGGTCAAGGTGCTTTTATGAATGAGAAGCTGCTTCCTATGCTAAAACCCAAGTCCTTTTCTGAAAGCCTCATAGCCATGGGGTTTCCATTTAAGTCTGAAGAGCTCTATCAACCTTTTTTTACGGCTAGTGCTGAAGTTTTACGTGGGGCGCGTGATATGCGTCGCTGCGGTTCTGCTGCTTTGGATCTCTGTTTTGTTGCCGCAGGGACTTTTCAAGGATTTTGGGAGTGCGATTTGAGCCCCTACGACATCGCTGGGGCGATTCCCCTTCTCAAAGAAGTGGGAGCTTTCACCTGGGATTTGCAAGGGGAAAACTATGTGCTCGGAGAAGGGCGTTTTTTTATAGCAGGTAATCCATCGCTGATGGAGCCCTTTTATAGTGCTGTCTCGCCATCCTATAAGTCCTTTTTTTCCACAGGGCAGAAATAGATTTCGCTCGCTAGTGGCTTCCATTTTTGATTTGTAAATGAGTCAAAAGAGGAATCTATTTCTATCTGGAATGATGCCTACATTGTTTCGATCATTTTTTTCCTAAGGGGAGATTCAGCGCCGATTTGGCGTGAGATAAGTCGGTGAGCGAAGTGGAGGACAGTCTTACTCGTGGATGGTTCAGAATTTAGTACTAGTTATTTTTTTCATCCTAGGTAGAATTCTTGGCACGAAGTATATACATTTTTTTGAGGCCACCATGATGAAACACCGTCATAGTTCAAGCTCGATTTGGTTTCTTTTGAGTTCTGCTGGCGCATTTTTCTCCTTTTTTAGCATTTTAGGAAATGTAGAGGCCTCTGAATTTTACGAAAAAACTCAGATAGCGGCCATGCAAGCCTATGGACAAAAAGATGATACAAAAGAAGTTCAAAAATTTGCGCCTCCGCCGCGATTTAAAGAAACCAACAGCTATTTGCTACTTCCTCCCTTGCAGAGTAGCCCCAGTGCCATGATTGTTATGATTTTGCCAGGCGCAAAAAAAACGGCATGGGAGTATTCACATCTTGCCGAGGAGATTCAAAAGAAGTCCCCACTTCCGCTTTGGATGGGTATTGCTAAATTTACGGGGAATCTTCCCAATCCCTTGGAAGCTAACTCCAGGGTGAAAAGTTTTCTAGAGGGCTTAAAGAGAGATGGCTTTTCTAGTGCCTCCGAGGACAAGATGTTTTTGGCTGGGCATTCCATGGGTGGCATCATGGCTCAAGGTCAAGTTAAGAATAGAAATTATGCGGGACTCCTTCTCTTCTCTTCTTACTTAACTCGAAAAAATGGCATAAGTGCATTGCCAGACTTTCCAATACCGGTTTTGACTTTAAATGGTGAGCTAGATGGACTTACCCGGATAACTAGAATCAGTCTTGAGAATAAAGCCTCTCAGTTGGTAGCTCAAAAAGTAGGGGAGAAGGTTGCTGCTGCCCGTAATCCAGTGGTCGTAATTAAAGGCGTTAATCACTCGCAGTTTGCTTCAGAAGCTTTGATAGAAGGTGATTTTTCGCCTGAGGTCGCCTATTCTGTGGCTCAGGAGGGAATTGCTCAAATCAGTGTTGATTTTATTGTGGCAAATTCAAAAAGTGAAATCACCTTGGAGGGTGAAACCGATCAGACTGAAGATGCCGTTTCACGTCTCATTTCAGCTCAGAAACAAACACGAACTTTATTGTACCCTTTTGAGTCTTCCAAAACAGATCAGCTTCAATGGTGTCGCGCGGGCCAAATTCTATTGACCGAACCATTAAAGATGAATCAGAAAATTGAAGTCTTAAATGATATCTATAAGGAGAAAAGGTTATTTAGCCAGAGCACTCCCAAGGTAGAAGTAGAAAGCGAGACTTCAAGGAAAGTGCATGTTCCCTCTTTGGAACTATACCCGTCAAATCCTTTTGATTTAAGTCTTGTTCCAGAAGGAGCCTCCGAAATCGACTGTAAGTTTTATGTCCCTGATCAAGAATTAAGGTTAGCTTCCTTCCCCGTCCAGTCCTTTGAATCAGCCCCATGGGAGAGCATATGCCAGTCTTTGAATTTGAAAATTTACGAGGAAGGTCTGGCTAAGTTGTCCGAGGAGCAGCGATTGAGATTTCAACTTCGAGGCAAAAAGTTAGCTATGGCTGCAGATTTTCTCCAGGACTCTGAAAGTAGTTGGCTTAACTCGCCTTTAAAGATTTCACCCTCTAAAGGGGATAGGGAAACTCGTATTGTTCAGTCGCCTGCCTGGGTATCTTTAAACCAAAGGCCGAGCCCCAACGACACCTTTCTAGAAGGTAATAGTCAATACAATTGCAAGCTGATATCTCCGAGCTGGATTGCAGAGTGGATCCTAGTGGATAGCTTTAAAAAATAGGTCTTTCTACCTAAAAAGATTTCCAATACGAAGCTCTGAGGCATTCTCCTCTTAAGATTCAAATGACTCCGCTACAGCTTAAGCTAAAAAGTTATAGTGCAGTAGCCGGAGTCACATTCTACATTGAGACCATTTTGAAGGACGTTTTCATTGGCATTTGAAACCAATTTCAAACATCTTTGAGACAAAGAAGCGGGATCGATCTCTTTTGGATCGCTCAGGTCGAGTTCGCATGATTTTTGAGTTCTTGTAAGACAGCTTTTTTTGGAATTTTCCATACTACTACCCGCAAGCACATTGCCAATGACGCAGTCCTCAAAATGGTGTTTGTATCTTGTTAGATCGTCACTCTGAAGTTCTCTCGAGGAGGCAGTCTGCGAATTGGGTTCAACTGAGCATCCCCATAGAGGGACTTCTAGGATCAACAAAGTCAAGAAGCAGGCGAGAATTTTTGCAGTCTTCATGCAGGGGAGGCCTTTCCATATTGGCGGCAGTGCCATGGCTTGTTTTCATAGCATACTGCTCGGAAAAGCAGATTAAGATTTTGTTAATTTTTTGAGATGCGCCCGAACCTTCACGGCAACAATAAGTATAGTTTTTTCAATATGTTATGTTATTTGGCGATTCCTTTTCCTTCTACTACCGCCTGTCAGGAAGAGATTTACGGGGATTTGAATGTAAAAAAATGAGCTCGCTTGACTTTAGGAAAGCATAAAGACTGAGGGAATCGCAAACGCTAAGGGTTAAATCTTTAGGCTAAAGGGAACAGGGCCTTTTCAGCTTCTGTCCCTTCCCACCTTTCCCACCTTTCCCACCTTTCCCACCTTTCCCACCTTGCCGGTTTAGTTCATTCTATCGGATTGTCGGCAAGTACTCCAGCCATAGCCCGTCCCGAGCCAGCGAGGAACCAGACGGGTTTGGCTGGTGGTGAAAGCCGACTGCCGTGATCCGAGCAAAGCGAGGTGAGCGGCCTATTCGACTTCCGCCTGA
>CAIMVM010000336.1 GCA_903844895.1 uncultured Pseudomonadota bacterium | reverse complement strand
TTTCACTGTCTAGGATCTCCAGGCCATGTCCAAATTCAAATGCTAGAGTCTGCTCATGCTTTATTCAAATCATAGTGCAATCGAATAGCTAAATCACCAAGAATATAAAGTTATTCAGGGTTGTGGGCAGCTAAAAAATGGGGCGCTTAGGCGATTCTATAAATCTCTTCGAGTGTCGAAAGGATATTCAACTCAGGTCGCCAGCTCAACTCTTTGTCCGCAAGACTCGCATTTGCCATAAAAAGGGCTGGATCTACTTTTCTTAATAGCGAGGGTTCCGTTTCAAGGGTGAGTGTCTTACCAGACATTTTTAAGAAAGAGTCTACAATGTCACGAATTTTTAGGCACTTTCCAGAGCCTAAAACATAGACCGGTGACGGTGATTTAGCTTCTAGGACCATACGGTAAGCGCGGGCAATATCTCGAACATCCGTAAAATCTCGATAGGTCTCTAAATTGCCAACTTTGAGGACTCCTCCATCGGGAGCCGCTTTAATTCTACTGGCTAGGCCCGAAACCACAAAACTAGGAAGTTGGCCCGGCCCAATATGATTAAATGGCCGCACGATGACGGTGTTGTGACCCATCGTGCGGTAGAGTTGGCAGAGGTTTTCCGCTGCCAACTTACTCCATCCATAAGGGGTTTCTGGATGAGTGGGCGCGCATTCATCAAGGGCTGCCGAGGTTTTCTGAGTGGCGAAAACCTGGGACGAAGATACGAAAATAAATCTAGTCTTTTTGGAGGAAAGACTCATAGCACCAAGCAAGTTTGCAGTGCCTGTTACATTGATGTCTACGAGATTTGCGATGGATTTTTCAGCATCTCCTAGGTGGGAAATGGCCGCCAAGTGAATGATGCCGTCATAGGAATTGCTGGCAATGACTTCGCCTACTTGGTTTCTATCGCAGATGTCTAGGGAAACGGTCTCTACGCCGTGAAGACTTTCACTTTTTAGAATACCGGCAACCGGCTCATGGCCATGTACTTTTAGCTCATGGAGAACATGGCGGCCCACAAAGCCACCCGCTCCTGTAACTAAAACACGCATTACATCAATCCTTGGTGAGCCAAATCAGAGTCTACCATCATGTTGACGAGACTTTTAAAGGATGTTTTAGGTTTCCACTTTAGTTTCTCTTTGGCTTTTGTACAGTCTCCTAAAAGAAGATCTACTTCTGCAGGTCTTACAAATCTCGGGTCAATTTTGACGTATTTTTTCCAGTCAAGACCTGCTCGGCTAAAGGCCAGTTCGCAGAACTCTTCTACAGAGTGAGTTTCTCCCGTGGAAATGACAAAATCTTCAGGCACATCTTGCTGAAGCATAAGCCACATGGCCTCTACATAATCCTTAGCATAGCCCCAGTCTCTTTTAGCATCCAGATTTCCTAGATAGAGAAAATCTTGTTTTCCTGCTTTGATTTTTGCTACAGCATCGGTGATCTTTCTAGTGACAAACTCAATTCCCCTTCTAGGGGATTCGTGGTTGAAAAGAATGCCAGAAACCGCATACATATTGAAGCTTTCGCGGTAGTTCACCGTGATCCAATGGCCGTAGAGTTTCGCTACGGCATAGGGGCTTCGAGGATAAAAGGGAGTAGATTCTTTTTGTGGGGTCTCTACGACTTTGCCATACATTTCGGACGAGCTAGCTTGATAAAAACGAATTTTTGGATTGACGATGCGACACGCTTCGAGCATTCGAGTCACACCAACGCCTGTCATATCGCCAGTAAGGATAGCTTGCTGCCAACTTGTGGCGACAAAAGACTGAGCGGCTAAATTATAAACTTCATCAGCTTTCGATTTCTCAAGTGCATTATAGAGGGATAGTGGATCGCAAAGATCCGCATCATGAATGGTGACTTGATCTCTAATCGATTCAATTCGAGAGTAGTTTGGACTGCTTAGTCTTCTAACGGTGCCGTGGACCTTATAGCCCTTTTCAAGAAGGAGTTCCGCGAGGTAAGAGCCATCCTGGCCGGTAATTCCTGTAATCAGCGCCGTTTTTTTAGACATCGTTTCTACCTATAAGAAAAAATTTGTTCCGGCATTATGATAGTGAATCCATAGACAATTTCAATTAGTTTATGTGTTGATCCAGGCTAGGGAGATAGATTTGGACGCATTGACCAAGACAGCTCTTCAGGCGATCTATAGGGAAAGAGATCGCCTGATAACCGATGGCAAAAGAACCCATGCCCTTAGGGGCGATCCGATTGAGATGCATTTGCCT
>CAIMVM010000335.1 GCA_903844895.1 uncultured Pseudomonadota bacterium | reverse complement strand
TGTACTTGGCGATCTGAATACAGCATTTAGCGCCATGAAAAATCAGAGTGCCTTTAATGTCATGACTACGCGGAACAGCCAGCCATCGGCTTTTGCTGTTTCCACCACTGCAACCACTGCAGCGGGTAATCACAGTGTGACTGTTTCTCAGTTGGCAAAGCCACAGAGAAGCACCAGTCCAGGATTTATTTCAAGTTCAGTTGCTTTGACCAATAATCAGCCTATTACATTGTCTTTGTCTGTTCATGGTGCTTCACCAGCACAAACTATAACGGTCCCAGCCTCAGCCAACACACCTCAAGGTATCGTATCCACAATTAATACCGCTGGAAAAGGCATCACGGCTCAGCTTATAAATACGGGTGATCCAACCAACCCCATTAAAATTATGTTTACGGGCCAAACTGGTGCTAGCAATGATTTTTCACTTGATGGGTTAGACGATTTTTTTTCTGATCTTGATGAAGCAGATCGTGGTTTGTCAATTGTTCAAACTGCTCAAAATGCTTCGCTAATTGTCGATGGCGTCAGCATTACTTCTGCAAGCAATAAGGTTGAGGACGCTATTTCAGGTACAACGCTGAACTTGTATTCAGTTACTGCCGTTGGTGAACCTGCTTCAATTGACTTTTTACGCGACACATCGGGGATCAAACCAAAAATTGAAGCCTTGGTAAAGGCTTACAACGATGCAAGCTCTATGTTGGGTGTAGTTTCTGATGCCAAATCTTCTGTAGAAACATACGGCGCCACATTGGTTGGAAACTCTTTAGTAGGTTCAGTCAGGACACAGATGCGGTCGTTGATTACATCAACTGTGAATGTTCCATCTAGTCAAATTAACGCAATCACTATTCCAGCTTCCCAAATTAATCTTAATCTATCGGTTACTTTGGGAAGCTCTTCGGGTACTCCCACCAAAATTGTACCTGCAGAGTCTAGCGGTGTCTTTGCAAGCATTGAGAGCATGATCACGGCCATTAACGCTGTGACAAGCTCTACCAAAGTTGTTGCTTCACAAGACGCTGGCGGCAATTTAGTCTTATCAAATGCTACGGGCACTGAAGGTAGTGATATTTCTATTAGCGGACCCGCTCCCAATTTACTGGGCATTTCAGGCGGGAACTACAAAAGCCGCTCACCTAATGCATTGCGTGATATTGGCCTGTCCATTTCTGCGCAAGGCGTTTTAGAGCTCGATGCCACCAAACTTGATGCTGTGCTTCAAACAAATTTTGAAGGCCTAGTTTCACTTTTAACCGGCAATCAAGAAAATCTTTCCACCTTTAGTCAGGCTCCAGGAGGCGTTGCCAATTCTGCTGTCAAAAAGCTCACTGGCATGCTAGATGCCAACAGCTCACTTAGCGCTCAGAGTACCAATCTGACAAGAAAAATCTCTGGTTACAAACTTGAATTAGAGAAGTTAGAGACACGCATGTCAGCACTTCTGTTGAGGTACAACAGGCAATTTAGCGCCATGGAAAGCTTGGTTGGCCAAAGCAAGTCCACCAGGGAAGGACTTACCAGTACTTTTGCTGGAATGATGGCAACCTATACAAATAAGTAAACTAAATAATTAATTTACGCGGTGTTACACACTTTAACTCGCAGCAAAATTAAATTTCTCTCAAGTTAAGTAGAGCGCTTCCGATTCACCTTTTACTAAACCTTTCTGTGTGTATTTTGCATACGAGTTGGGATCAGTGTTTGCATGCTCAGCATGCTTTTAAACAAGGAACGGAACAATGAGCTCAGATTCAAACACTATTGCGGCAGGGGGTGCAAGATTTGCAGCAATGCACTCTAGCACTCCTGCGCCAGAAGTATTCAAAAAACCATCCAGCGGCGTTCAAGTACCAGAGGTACCCAAAGTACAAGCGCCTAAACCTGTCGCAATTATCTTTGATCCTAACGAAGCCAGGCAATCCGTTAAGGAGGCTGTCAGCATTCTTAATCAACAAGTCAAAGAAACCAATCGCGGATTGGGCTTTAGGATGGATGAAGTACTCAATTCACCAGTGGTTACGGTTGTGAGTGAATCGACCGGTGAAGTTGTGCGGCAAATACCGAATGAGGTTGTCGTACGAGTAGCGCACAACATTGCGCGAATGAAAGGCATTTTCTTCAATTCAAAAGCTTAAGCAATGGCTAAATGAAGATTACGTCAAACATTTAAATAAATTTTCTAAAGTAAATCAAACATCAACCGAATCACAAGTTAACAAGATCTCAGATGGATTTCTTGTGAACTTCTTAAAAAACCTTTGAAGGAGAAATCCCATGACAGTTATCAATACAAACATCAGCGCAATTGCAGCACAAAACTCTTTGCGTGTTTCTGGTTTAGCCCAAGCCAATGCTATGGAGCGCTTGTCTACTGGCATTCGCATTAACAATGCCAAAGACGACGCAGCTGGCTTGGCCATCAGCACACGTATGACCGCCAATATTCGCGGCATTTCTGGCGCCATTCGCAATGCCAACGACGGTATTTCTTTGACTCAAACGGCTGAGGGCAGCTTGGTC
>CAIMVM010000334.1 GCA_903844895.1 uncultured Pseudomonadota bacterium | reverse complement strand
TACTAAAAAAACCTATCTAGATTAGAATGAAAAGCCAGAACCGAATTTGCCATTAGGACTAATTTGGCTTGGAAAATGGAGTGGTGGGGCTATCCTGACTCGAACAGGAGACCTCTACGATGTCAACGTAGCGCTCTAACCAACTGAGCTATAGCCCCATCTAAAGAACGTATGGTTTAGACTAGACCGTATCTGAAGTCAACCCAAATTGAGATTTTTTAATATTTTTGACGGGGATAAGGTTTTAAAACTTAAGTCTTATCTTTGATTGGGGGGCACAGCTACAAAGCAAGAAAAGCTTTGAAATCTTGAGTTTATGTTTTCATACGGAAAAAGATTTCAAGGGCGGGTTTAGTGAGATGTAACTGATGTTCTAAACGTTTTAGGTCTACCCCAAAGTCAAGATAATGAGTTTGGGGATGTGTGGAAAACTTTAAAAGAGTGAAGAAGCAAACTCTTCGGCATGGAAAGGGCGTAGGTCTTCTGAAGACTCGCCGACGCCAACAAAACGGATGGGAAGCTTAAACTGCTGGGCGATAGCTACAACAATCCCACCTTTAGCAGATCCGTCTAATTTCGTTACAATCACGCCTGAAATTGGCGTAACTTCGTTGAAGGCCTTAACTTGTTGGATGGCGTTTTGGCCTGTGGTGGCATCTACTACAATCCAAGTTTCATGGGGGGCGCCTGGAATTTCTTTATGAATCGCTTTCGTTACTTTGCCAAGTTCAGCCATTAATTCTACTTTATTATGAAGGCGACCGGCGGTGTCGATAATCACGGCGTCCATATTACGTGCTTTGGCAGCCTTAACTCCATCGAAGGCTACGGCGGCAGGATCAGCACCTTGTTTATGGGCTATGACCTGGACTCCTAATCGTTGAGCCCAAACAGATAACTGTTCTATTGCTGCCGCACGAAACGTGTCCGCGGCACAAAGAAGCACGGACTTGTTAGACTTTATGTGCCAGGCTGCGAGTTTTCCAACAGTGGTTGTCTTTCCCACGCCATTCACCCCAATGATTAGAATTACCCGCGGGGCTTCAGGTGGGACTCGTTCGGGTTTTTCTGAGGATTTAAATACCTGAATGACCTGTTGCTTGAGAAGGTCTGCGACTTTTTCGAAGCTAACGGGTTCGCCGCTTGCGAGTTGAGATCTAAGCTGCTGAACCATAAGATCGGCGGTTTGAACGCCCATATCAGACTTATAAAGCGCCTCATGAATTTGATCCAATAGGACATCATCAATTTTTGTAGCGCCGGAAAAAAGGGCATGAATACTGGACGTCAATTGCCCTCTTGTTTTTGCTAAGCCTGATCTAAGCCGTTCCATCCATGAAATTGCGGGTGGTGCTTCTGATTTACTGCTTAGAGGCGCTGGTGAAGTTGCCTCTGAGGTTTGTGGCTTTGTTGCAACGGTCGATACATCTGGCGTTTCAGTTGCCAAGCGGTCAGAGTCTTTTTCTTGGGGTTCAAGGTCCCATTCTTCTTGGTTGTCTTCTGGGGTTGGTTCAGAAGCATCTGCTTCATCGCCTAAAGTAAGTGAGGTTAGTTTTTTGGCATGCATTCTGCGAGCCAAATAAATACCTATAAAGATGAGTATGATGACAAGCGGAGGGCCGGCAAAGGTGATAATAGTCGACCAATCACGACCAAAACTCTGAATATAATCCATTTCGGTGGTTTGATTTTCCAATCTTTTCGTGCTCCGAATAAAAATTGTGGTATTCTTGTCTGAATTCTTGGGATTCAGGCTTATGCAAAACTGCCCTAAAGTACATTTTGAACGCAACGCTGTCATCTTAGTTTTTCTTGGATTTGCTAGTTTCCTGGCAGCCACGCAGGGCTGGGCCGAAGATACTATTGATATGGATAGGCTTCGCCTAAAACATGGTTTTCGTAGTGGGCATAATTTCTCGCTTCATTTGCAATCGGAGCAGGGAAACTGGGAGTTTAGGCGGCCGGCTTCAGGCGGATCCTTTAATTCAAGAGATGCTAGAAGTGGGTTGATACTTGAATATAGTTATCAAATTCAGACCTTTAAAAAAATTGGTTTTGAACTTGGTTCGAGTTTTGGTCAGTTTGTGACTACAAAACAATCGGATTTAGATAGGATTCGTATTCCTCGCATGAGTAGGCTTCCAGGAGTTAAGGGCGGCGGCGTGTGGAATTTAGATGCATTGAATCGTCTTAGAGCATCAGCCGAGTATGGCCTTGAAAGTTATGATGGCGCTTCTTTTTTGAGCGATGGAAAGCGATTTGAGAGCGCCTTTACGATGACTTTTTTCATTTTGCAGGTGCAATACGAGTATTTTTATTCTCCGCAGTGGGCCATGGGAATAGGATTTTCTAGAAAGACGTCGACATTTCGGCGGCCTAGTTCTATTTCCAGCGGGATTGATTCGCAGTTAGATTCCGAGTTTAGCTACAGATCCAAGGCAATTTTTCTAGGTTCAAGCCTTTCATTGCTTTAAAAGCACCTGTTTTTATTGGGGATTTTTGGTTGTTTTCCATTTTTTTAGAATCCTTGGATTAGTTTTTCTCCCGAAGGACCGATAAGTCTAAGGGGGGATTATATATGTCAAAAAAAACAGCTCAGCGCAGTAAATTCGGAACCTTCGATGAAGTTGAAGTCATGAAGGAAATTATTCTTTCACAGCCTATGTTGCTTGATAAAGTTCTAGGCAAGATACGCAATTTGCGTGAAGAAATGGGTCAGTCTTTATTTCAGGAAACAAACCGAAAATATAATAAGCAAAAAGAAAAGGGTACTAAGTAAAAGTGAACATGGTCGCATCCCCATTGTCATTTAAACAAAATAGGCTTCTACTGCCTTGGTGGTGGGTGCGTGCCTTTCAAGGTCTTGCCAAATCTTCTGAAGGATCCAGCCGGCTTTTTGATCAGGTGTCTCGGTCCAGGATTTTACCTCTTTTAGATAGCGATGAACTATCGATGGTTGGACTTTTCCTCTCGAAAATACAAGAACAATTACTATCGCACGGGAACCCTACTGTTATTTTTCATGAGTCTGAAATCAGTGGGGATAATCCCTTTACTCGTCATTCTAAAATTGTGCTGGCTGAGCGGGCTCTATCTCAAATCCCTTGTCTAAAATTATTTGATGCTTCAGGTCTTAAATCTTGGGAGATAAGCTCTGGCATGCGAATCATCCGCAATGAGGCTGAATATCGTTTTGAAATGGATCTCAGTCAACTTGGAGAAGAGTTTGTATTAGGTTATGCCCATGCCCATCGAGACTTGTTAGCGGGAGCTACACAAGGGGAGGTCCTCGGTAGTTTTTTTGAAGGTCAAAATCCATTGTGCATTTGGAAGAGCCTTTGGCTGGATTTGGACTTCAACAGTAGACTTGTGGTGCTGCGTATCGAGCAGGCAATGCAACTTCAGCAGTCTTGGCTTCAGTTGGATGGAACTGCAGGGCTCAGCTGGGAACGTGCCTTTAGTGGTCTTACTTGGGCAAAAAGAAATGCAACGACATCTGCATTTGAGCGTGAGCGCAAGCTTTTGCAGACGCTTGGCAAGAAATTAGAAGATCATGGAATATTTACGGGATCTGTTTCGCAAAGCTACTTGGCTTTTTCTAAGGACCCTGGTCCCACTTTAGTATTTCGTTCTAGCGATGGTTTAAAGGCGACTCAGGATCTGGAGTCTTATGGGAAAGCGGTAGGTGCTTTTTACGCAAAGCGCCGGGTGGGCTTAGAGCTTATTAAACTGTTCTCGCCGGATAATCTAGAAGCCTGGACCCAATTCTATGAAGCCCTATCTCCGGAAGACAAAAATCTCTCGCTTCAGTTTAGGGGGCGGATTTATGTGGCATTTGACCTTTTTGCGGAATGGGTCCTCAGGCTCGACTCCAAAATACCAATCCCGGCTCATGAATCTCTCGAAAATTTGCGGACTCCCGTTTCGGATGCTTGGAATCTTTTTAAGGCCAAATGGCATTCCTTTGATTTTTTAGAGGACTTAGAGTCCCTTCATTTAAGCCTTGCATCTGAGGCTTCCCTGCAAGACACCCAAATTTTTGAGAGATTGTCTACAAGTAAATTGGAAATTGTGACAACATCGAAGAGCACATTGACCCCATCCTCGTCTGGGGAGCGACAAAAAATAGCAATGCCTCCTCGCGACCAGGTAGCTAGAGCTGCAGCAAGTGACGAATTAGAGCATATGAAAAAGCATGACCAACAGAGTTACAAAAATCTCTGTGAAGCTTATTTGGCAAGCCTTAGAGCAGAAGACAGGGACCTCTTTTTAGCGATTCAAAAACAAATGACACCGGTGATTTTTGAGACTCAGCTGCGTGCTCGTCTTATTCGATATATGATTGAATTTCCCTCAAAATGGTCTACTTCCAAAACCGCTTCAAAGCCCTAATTTAAAAAAAAATGCACTTTTTTTAAAAAAAATGCATGAAAGACTTGATTTTTATGTTTCGAATTTCTAGAGTTTTCCTATAGAAAAATTTTTATCTCTCAAAAGGGAGGCCTCAATGGCTAAGAAAGCGAAGAAAGCGACCAAGTCTGCTGCTAAGACAGCAAAAACAAAAACTGCTAAGAAGCCAGCTAAAGCTGCTGCTTCAAGAGCAACGTCAGTTAAAGTGGAACGTCCAGAGCCTAAAAAGATCTCTGCGATTGCCGCCAAGACTACAAAGCCACGCACAAAAGGTGACATTGTGAATCTTTTGGCTGAAGGCACAGGCCTTACTCGTAAAGACGTTAGCGCTATGTTTAACGCCCTTACAGACCTAATCGGCTTTGATATCGGTTCTAAAGGACCAGGAGCATTCAATGTTCCAGGGCTTCTAAAAATCACTCGTATCAACAAGCCAGCAACAAAAGCTCGCAAAGGAATCAATCCTTTTACTGGCGAAGAGACAGTATTCAAAGCTAAGCCAGCACGTAATGTTGTAAAAATCAGAGCTCTTAAAGCTCTTAAAGAAATGGTCTAAGATTTAGTATCAGGTTCGTGTCGTGAGATACTGACTTCATTTCTGTGATCTTTAAACAACAGCGCCCTTAATAAAGGCCTGTTGTTTTTTATTTATGGGGGAGAAAAAAGGGAGGGAGGAATCAACGGACAAATTTTTCTAGTAAATTTTTTAATTTTTCATCACTCATGTCGGGATCACTATATTTTTCTGAGATAAGGGCGATGATTTCAATGGAAGCTAACTTCATCATGATTCCATTGGAATTCAAGACTTCCACTAATTCGTCATTTGCGGGCCCCCCATCTGGCAACTGGGCTCGCTCGATGAGAGTGTCTAAAGTGGGGCTTGAAAATCCAGACGGCCCATATAGATTTGGCGAAATTTGAGAGTGATAGGTCATGTAGCCTAGCTCTTCGTCGTTCACCCAAGCGTCAAGCTTGCCTGACTTGATCTCCGCAAATAAGCTTTCGCGATCCAAAACCTTGATTACAGGCCTTTTGAAATAGACTAGAAGACGCGCTGTTGCTCGCTTTGCCGCCTCAAGCCAATGGACATTTGCGGGTACGCCGAGTGTAAAGTCCGAATCGATTTTTGAGGCCGTATTTATTTTTGACGATTGCATCTTCTGTAGTTTGGAGAACGGAAACGGAAGGTCGAGATTTCTTAAAGATTCAAATAGGGATTGTCTTTGAGTGAGACGATTGAGTTTACTAGGATTTAAATGAAGGTAGAGATTTTTCGAGTGTTTAGAAAAGAAAGGCTTTACCTGCGGATTTTTTCTTAAAAAGGGCTCAATTTGGCTCCAAGTTTCTGGGATAAATACATCTATCTCATTTCTTTTTAAACGTTCTAAGCCCCTTTCCTTGCTTCCGCCTTCTAGGAGAATGCGTTGTCCAGCTTTTTCAAGGGAAATTTGCGCGGACTTGGTTTTGGAAGTCGTCCAGCTCCCACAATAGAGGGATGGCCTTTCAGCTAGGAGCCGCCATGTTAAATAGAGTGTAGGGTCAGTGATGGGGAGGTTAAAAGAGGCATGTAGATTGTTTTTTTTGTAATGTAGCGAAAACAGAAAAGCTCTTTCCAAGGGGGTTGCGTGAGCGAGGGAGCTTTTGGCCTGCTCATCGGTGAGTTCCGTTCCATTCTGAAAGGATATGCTCTCAAGATCTATGTCCCATACTTTTGAAGCTTTATGTGTTTGACTATTTTTATTACCTTTAATTGCATCTGAGAGGCTGCAACCCACTAAATTCGTGAAAAACGGACTCGTTCTTTGTAGATTAGACTGTTCGACACCGATCCTGAGGGGGGCTCCTTCGGCAACGTAATTCCCAATAGATATTGAGCAAAGAAGCCAGGTGATTTTTAAGTGTAGGTGCATGCAAACAACGCCTCAATGAGTCTAGCTGTATTTTATCATTCTTTATTTGATCCCTAATGGCATCTCTTGCCCACTTCTAATGCCCTAGTTTATTTGAGAACTAGATTTGTTTTTGCCCAAATAGCGAGCCGTATTAGTGGGCGCCCGTGCATAGCTTGTTCTGGCTTGAGTTAGTTTTCCTTCTTTCCTTCCTTCTTTCCTTCTTTAATTCCTATGTTCGGACTCTTCTCTGGGATTTTTATTCTATTCGATATTTCGGGTTTTTGGATGTTGTCGCTCCGTGTGGAAAGCCTTTCCGTAAGGGTTTTATGAAAAATTGTGGCGATTTGATATTACTCAGATATTTCAATTGTTCTGGAGTGTTGCGTTTTAAAGGGGCGTTTTTGAAGGCATCTCCAAGATTTTGCTTGACGTGACAGGCGCTTTTATATGATGGTAGGCACTAGCTCATGTCTTTGAGCACGCTGCGCTTACGCGCCACACAAACTGATCATGCATTACAAAAAACTAGGTCTTATAACTAATATTTGATCTGTTTCTATTCACCTATGTCGAGGTATTCATTGTCGAGTAAAGATGTTTCCGCATCAAAGAAGTCAAGCTCCATTTCAGCAACAAGTAAGGCACGACCGAAGGCCTCAGCGTCCAAGCTGGTTGGCGAAAAGGCTGCAAAGCCCGCAAAGCCTGCAAAGAAAGTAGTTTCCCCTGAGAAAGAGAGCCCAGCGCCTAAGTCTAAAAGCAGCTCAGGTCTTGCGAATCGTTCAGAAGTTAAAGTCAGTCCATTGCAAGACCAGGGAAGTCTTGTAGAAACAATGCCCAAAAAGACTGCAAACATAAAGTCTAAACAGCCGGACCAGGACCTTCGCGAAACCCCTGAAAAAGTGGTTTCAGGGCTTCAGGCAGAGAAAAAGGCTGATGAAAAAGCTTATATAGCGCCTGAAAAGAAAGGGAGCTCCCCTTCGGAAATGACTTCTAAATCATCTGTGGAAGATCTAGGAAGAAGTAAAACTGACATGAATCCAACTTCGCCGCGTTCTGTAAAATCAGACCAAGCAACGGGCGAAAGCCTAGGGGGTAAAAAAGAGAGTCCTAATCCCATTTTAGATAGAGTCCAGACGGCTTCTCTTGCCCATTCGGGCGAAGGTTCCAAAGATAGAAATGTATCTAACTCAATTGTATCCTCGTCCACTGATAGTCAAAACCCACCGGTTTCTCGTGACAATCACAGACAAATGGCACCCCCGAAACACAACGACGCAGTTCGCTCATTAGAGTCTCGTAATGAGTCTCAAAACTATAACCGCAATGGGAATCACCGTCAGGATCGTAATGGGCAGGAATCGTATATTGCGCCCTCCCAGTCCAATCAGATGAGAGTGCAGGGACACCGAAATGAAGGGGCCTTTCAAAATCAAAAGCAGGGCGGTAATTCTAACTTAGGTAGTTTTAACCAAGATAATTATTTGGAAATCAAGATTTCAGGAAGCCTCTACCGCAAGCTCAAAGAACTTTCTCGTACTGAAGGGCTATCCGTAGACGAATTGGCATGTGAGCTTGTAACCGAAGGATGTGTTGTAAGGGCGTGGGAGCTTGTCGAGAGGAAAGCTGCCATGAAATCCCACTCGGGAAATGCCACACACAACGGATCAAATTCTGGGAATGGAAGAAGCAACCCTGGATTTAACAACAACAACAATAAGCAGAGCTATAATCCGAAGTCGAAGCAAGGCCGAAGTAACTACAATAAAATAATGGAAGATAACGCACACTTTCTAGAATATGTACGGAATCAAGAAAAGCGTCAGCGTTAATTCTAGGACTTAAAACGGAGTGAGGTCACTAGCGGACCTCACTTTTTTTTCGACCATGGCAGAATCAGGGAATTTCAGCTTAGTTCTATTGGTACTCTACATCTGAGAAAGTAGGACTTTGTTTTGTTCAAGTTGGTATGCTTTTTTTATGACTTCAACGATAAAGGTTTCGTAGCGTTCAAATGATGTGATTGTTTTTTGGCTTTCGGAAAGGGACATTTCCTCGAAAGATTTGTTGAGTCCCTGAAGCTCGAGGCATGAGGACCAAGACCTTGCGTCCCAAAATGCCCAATCTTCAAATGCTCCACCATCCCCTAGGGATCCAGCTGATTTCATTTCGTACTCAGGAAGTAGCGTTTCAACCGCATTTCTAATGGTATTGCCCCATTCTCTCCAAACAGATTTCATCAATGTGGAGGATTTTGACTTATAAATCATTCCAGGTGCTGAAGGAATTACAATCCAGTTGGTATAGCCGTGAACGTCTAGGGCAAGTTTATATTTTTTCTTATCAAACAACTTTTTGAGAGATCTAGTTTCAGGTTCACTAAAAGGAGCCGAGCCCGGGTTCTCTCTTGAAAAACCCCAAAGCACGGGGAAATTTCTATTGAGATTAACATCATGGGCATTTAGCCTCGTTCCTCGAGCATATCCATCGGGATTTAAAGTGGGGATAAAGTCTAGTCGAATTGGTAGTCCGGTTTGAGAGATCTTTCCTATATTCTTTTGATAGCGGTCTTTGAGCCAATTAACAAATTCTCGGGAGAGTTTTTCGTTGCCATGGCTAGTGCCATTAATGACGATAGGAAACGATGTGTTCGGAGTAGAATCGGTAAACAATTCAATTTTTCTGCCTTCTCGAGACATCATGGAAGCAGAGCTTAAAATCTCATTCATGCTGGTCGCACTGAGACGTTCGGCAAAGCTTTGAGAGCTCGCAAGAAATCCCGCAAGTATGAGCAATTGGAATCTTTTAAGGCTAGGCATGTAGTCTCCCCAATAAGTGCCGAAACCTATAAAGCAAGATCTAAGCCATAAAAATCTCAATGTTTTTGGGGCATTGGTGGAACAAAGTGCGTGGTCTGAGGGGGGGGTGTCTAGAAGCTAGACGTAAAAAACCCGCGCACTTGGAGGTGGCGGGCGGCAGCTTAGGGCGCTGGGACTGGTTTTAACCGATCCCAACCTCCATGCTACCAGGTGCTTGGTCACAAGTGGTACAACTCACCTAGCATCACCTCCTTTCATGGGCTTTTAGCCCGAGCAAGCAAATCCTGCTCATAAGAATATTCTATCCAAAGAAAGGGGTAAAAATCAATTGGAGCTACTTTTTAAGCAATAGGCAATGGAGACTGCGTAGCGGGTTTCGTGACTTTCCAAGATCCAAACATTGCCATAGATGCAGAGTCGCTTGGGGGGGGCTTCGGAGTTTGGATCTCCAAGGGTTACTTCGGCCTTTATGGCATTATTGAGGAAGCTTACAATTTGACATTGGTGAAAATACTTTACTTGAGGGTAGGTCGGATTAAGGGCTTTAAAAACCGACTCTTTAAAGGAAAAAGCAATTACTGTCGGCAATAGGGTCTCTGAAAAGTTTTGGCACTCGCTTGAGGAGAGGACTTTATTTCGGAAGTGCGAGCTCAAGGGTTTAAAGAGTTCCACATCCACCCCTAGGTGCTGATGTACCAAGCTGAGGGATGCAGCTGCGTAGCCATCTTTATGGGACACGGAGACATAAAAGTCACCATGCTTTGGGGGCTGAGACTCTTGGAAATTATAGGGACCTATAGTGCCTGTGGCATAGTTAAGCAGAGCTCGAGACCTTAAAAAATCGCTACGTTTTTTTTCAAGTTTGATTGACTCTGCAAATAACCGCTGACTAGGAACTAAATACTTGTCTAGTGCAGATGGATCTTCTTTTGTGAGCCATACCGCAATCTCTTTGTGTTGAAACCGGGAAATCTTCATTCCTTAGGTTTATTAAATAAGGTCTCGCGATAGTGAATCAATTCATTAATGCTTTCTTCAATATCATCTAAAGCGCGATGTGAGTTTTGTTTTTCCCAAGGTTTTTGCTTGGGAAACCACCGTTTAGAAAGCTCTTTAAGTGTACTTACATCAATTAGCCGGTAGTGTAAAAATTGATCAAGACTAGGCATATGCGCAGCTATAAAGCGCCTATCCTGCCAGATGCTATTTCCAGCTAAGGGAGACTTTCCGGGCTTGACGTGCTTTTTAAGAAAATCAATGGTTTCTTTTTCTGCAGCTTCAATGGTGATCGAACTTTCCACGACTTTTTGCCATAAGCCAGATTTTGTATGATGCTCTTGGTTCCACTGATCCATCAAATCAAAGGTTGAGCTGGGGTGGCCAATTATAAAACAAGGCCCCCTGTCTAATATTTTAAGGTCTGCGTCGGTCACAATGGTTGCGATTTCGATGATCTTATCTTTTGCAGGATCTAGGCCTGTCATTTCAAGATCCATCCATACGATGTGATTTTTGCCCATAATAGCCCTTTTCTGATGCAAGCCTTAATTTTAAACCAAAATCATTAAACTATCCAAGAAAAACCGAAGGGAACATCTAGGCTTTTGACAGAGATTGCGTATAATGAAAGCTCTTAATGAGATGATCTCATCGTGCTCTAATACTTTTTGAGTAGTTTAGAGCCATTCACTTTAAGGAGTCACTATGAAGTTAAGTGCCGTTTTTTTGCTTTTAAGTTTGTTTTCCGTAAATGCCTGGGCAGATTCAACTTCAGCCTTTAAGATTTACGGCAAAACAACTTCGGTGCTTGAGGTGGCTAAAGAGAATCAAGGAGAATTCTTTGATTTGGAAAAGAAGAAATATGAGCTTATTGATCGACTTGCTCAGGAGCAGTTTTTTAAAGCTTACTGGGAAAAAGTAGCAAAAGAGAAAAAAACGACCCCTGAAAAAGCTAAAAATGACTTTATGGCGGCGGCTTCTAAAGTGTCTGACGGCAAAGTGAAAGAAACTCTTGCTAAATTTAAAGATCATCCTCAGCTTTCAAAGCTGCCTCCTGATGAGCAAAAAAAGCAAATTCGTGAATACTTAGAGGGCACAGCTGGAAATGAAGCTATGCAGGGTATTATCGCTAAAGCGCGGAAGTCAGGTGAGCTGGTATTGATGTATTCAGAACCGGTAGAGCCTACTTATGAAGTGCCTCTAAATGCGGGTGATGTGGTTAAGTATGGGCCAAATGCTGATGATATAAATCCTACTGGGTGTAAGGGTGACGATTGCCCCATCACTGTGGTCGAGTATTCGGAGTTTGAGTGTCCCTTCTGTTCCAGAGTAATTCCAGATGCCAAGAAGATTCTAGCGGAATATAAAGGTAAGATTCGTTGGGTTGTTCGAGACTACCCACTGCCTTTCCATGCGAGAGCTCGTCCAGCAGCTGTTGCTGCCAAGTGTGCAGCAGCTCAGGGAAAATACTGGAATATGTATGAAAAATTGTTTGAAAGTCAACAAAACTTAAGTGATGAAGATTTTGTAAAGCATGCAAAAGCCATGAATTTAAACATGGATAAATTTAATAAGTGCGTCAAAGACCCAGGCGATATATTGGCTAAGATCAAAGAGAATACGGACTCTGGTTCTAAACTTGGTGTCAACGGAACACCTGCTTATTTTATCAACGGAGTTAGACTTTCTGGCGCTCTACCATATAGCGAGTTTAAGCGTGTCATTGACCTTGCTCTAGCTAAGAAAAGATAATCACCTGGGGACTATTTCTATATCTATGGAAATGTAATAAACTAAGAGCTGGCGAGAGCCAGCTTTTTTGTGGCGAAGTTTTTAGCTTATTTAATGCACTCACTGGGCTATGGGCATTAAACGAAGTTGAAGGCTGGCTAATGTTTGACGCAGCGAATTTGGGCATTGATTTGAGTGAAGGGAATTATGTCTTCTAAAAAGGACAATAGAAAAGTAGGGCGTGTTAAGCTCGAACATCCTTTAAAGGTTGTAATTGGATCTATAGGAGCAGATGTACGCTACGATCTACTTACAAAAGATATTTCGCCTAACGGATTTTTTCTTGATTTTGAATCTCCTGGTAGGTTTCCGTTTACCCAAGCGAGCATTATGGAAATTTGGCTTACCTTAACAGCGACTCAAACTATTTTCTTTAATGGAAAAATGGCTAGGACTGTATATCCGAGCAATGCTGCGGACTCGTCGCCCGGGATTGCCGTGAAAATCGTCCAGATTAAACCTGAACACGAGCAGATGCTGCTTGATTTTATAACAGAAAATGGCACTTCTAGTGAAGACGACGATGAGGAACCCTTATCGACGTCCATTTTTTCCTGACCCTATATCAAGAGACGGTAAGTTGCTAATATAGGTAAATCCTAAAGAAGCCAAAGGAGGATGGATTTATGGATTGGTCCAAGATAAAAATTCCAACTGGATCCCAAGCTTTTAAAAGTCATCACTTTATGTTTATGGCCAAGGGTAGAAGCTTTGAGTTTGAAATCAATGAGTATAGTGATTCCAGATTTATAGGCTACGGCCAATTATCTAATGATGAGTCGCAGCAGCTAAAACCTGTTAACGGAACCACCCTGGAAGGCTGTTTGCAGAGTTTAATTGACGCGGCCAATTTGCGTCCATAGGGGATTTTATGTCGAAAGTAACGACGGGACTCAGTGAGCTTAGAAATCATTCGACTTTAGGGAATCATTGGGGGCGAATGGGCTTGCTCTGCAATCAGGCAAGTGTAGATACAGATTATGCGCCTGCCTGGAAAATCTTGCAAAATAAATTTGGTACTCGCCTTACTACATTGTTTGGGCCTCAACATGGGTTTGAGGCTACCGTGCAAGATAATATGATTGAAACAAAACATGCTAAGCATGCGCCTAGCAGCTTACCCGTCTATAGTCTCTACTCTGAGACGAGGCGCCCTCCTAAATATATGCTTGAGAATGTGGATACATTAGTGATTGACTTGCAAGTTACTGGCTGCCGAGTCTACACATTCAAGTGGTCCGTAGCTGAATGCCTAAGGGCTTGCAAGGAGTACGGAAAAAAAGTTGTAATTTTAGATCGTCCTAATCCAGTTCAGGGCAACATTTTAGAAGGGCGATTTCTGGACCTAGATATGTATTCGTTTGTCGGGCAGAGTCCGATTCCCATGCGTCATGGCCTCACGATGGGAGAGTTTGCTGCTTGGATG
Source organism: uncultured Pseudomonadota bacterium (assembly GCA_903844895.1). Classification (GTDB taxonomy): domain Bacteria; phylum Bdellovibrionota_B; class Oligoflexia; order Oligoflexales; family CAIMVM01; genus CAIMVM01. The sequence continues at coordinate 876 of CAIMVM010000334.1, read as the reverse complement.
AATGCGGAAATTGGGGCGGATTTAGAAATTGTCTCACTTAAAGGCTGGGATCCTTCAAAAGATTACAGAGATACGGGCCTGCCATGGGTCATCACATCTCCCAATCTTCCGAACCTAGATGGAGTCTTCACTTTTCCTGGGACTGTGATGTTTGAAGGTACCAACGTTTCTGAAGGTAGAGGGACGGGCCTTCCTTTTCAATTTATAGGGGCCCCCTACATCAAGGATGGGAATGAAGTCAGAGATTATCTCACCTCAAGGTGGCCTGAGGTATGTGCAGGTATTGTACTTAGGCCTTGTGGTTTTCAGCCGACATCTTCCAAATGGGCCGGAGAGGCTTGCGGCGGCATTCAGATACATACTACGGAACCTGAAAAAATGCGCTCTTATGGCCTATCTTTAGCTTTGCTTAAGACATTTATTGAGCTGAGTGAAGGCCAGTTCAAATGGAAAGCCCCCGGATATGAATATAATTTCGAGGCCTTGCCCATTGATTTAATATTAGGCTCAAAACATGCCCATGACAAAATAATGGCTTCAAACTTTAGCCCGAATGACTCCTTTTGGTACGAAGGTATAGAAGATTACAGAAAAAAAGTTCACCCATATTTGATCTACCCGCGTGCTATGGAAATTCGCTAAGTCATCCGTTTCCTTATGATTTGGGCTCGACTTAGACTTTGCGGTCGTTAGAGTGGTCGTCGCTTTTTAGAGATTTTTTGAATCGCTTTAAAGATGTTAAACCAACTAGGAACTCTTCCATGATGGATTTTGGGCCATTGTGTTTTCGAAGGGGATTTCGCCATGTGTAGGATCTATAGCTGAACTTTGCTTTTCTATGGCCTTTCCTTGGCCTTTCCTTGGCCTTTCCTTGGC
>CAIMVM010000333.1 GCA_903844895.1 uncultured Pseudomonadota bacterium | reverse complement strand
TCTTTCTCGCATCTCTTTCTCGCATCTCTTTCTCGCATCTCTTTCTCGCATCTCTTTCTCGCATCTCTTTCTCGCATCTCTTTCTCGCATCTCTTTCTTGCATATCTTTCTCGCATCTCTTTCTCGCATCTCTTTCTCGTATCTTTCCAGTTTCGTTTATCATAACTATTGCAAAGGCTCCCCAAGTTATTCTAAGGAGCCGGAGTGGGATATATAGCAATATTGCTTGAGAGCATTTCTTTTTTAGCTAATTGAACCTTGAGAAGCAAGGCACGCCAATTTTAACCATCGCTAACCTCAAATAGAATGTGCTTTATTCTGGAAGTTCTTACGTCAAGGGCATTTCTTCTATGATCTTAAAACACGAAGTTCAGGGTTAGGGATTGTAACACGCTGCCTTCCGGCGGGTCGCTCTTGCTATCAGAAAGCTGTTTATTGCTGGCGAGGGTTTCCTGCAAAAGTCAGGGTTGATAAATCTCTTGCGACGCCTCTTATTTTGAGAAATCTGCTTTGAGTCCTTTCAAGGAGATTTTTGCAACCCTTCTTAGCTTTACAAATGCTCTTGATTCGAATCCCATCCCGTTTGCAGTTGTCTCAGGACATTATGCAGATCTATAAAGAGCTCTAAGTATAGCCTTCCTTTTTTGGCGAATTATCCGGGAGTACGTAAGTTTGCTTTTTGTGCGATGAGTAATGCAAGACCTGAAAGAATAGCAATCGCTAGACCGAAAAAAACTGAGTTCCACAGTAGATTAGATTGCGAGGCATAGCCATAGAGCCAGGGGGAAAGGAGTAGCCATATACCGGCAATGAGATTGATCCACTCTTCCCAGGGCTTAATCTCTTGTAGAGCCAAAGCCGCAGACACCACAACAACTGCCCCCACAATCCAGAAATTCCACATCGCTCCACTGCCTGACAGGCTTGTCATGCTGTGAGGCACGGACCAAGGGATGATAAATACCCAAGCTCCCATTACTAAATTCAACCAGTTTTCCCAATTTGCATTCTTTTCCATGATCCACTCCTCATTGTTGAGAGCCATTTCTCATGTCTTCAGACTGCATATTTTGAGCCAGAGTATAACCTCCTAAATTCATGCCTCAGTTGATGCGGCCATGGCAAAACGCTGCTTTGTATGTTCAATTTGCCACTTCCTAACGAGGGGCATTTGGCGCATTTCGCAGAGAGCACTGTCTTGGGAACGCTTCTCTAAAGTCCTCCAAATGCACGGGGCGGTTTGTTGTACCTATGACTTCTTCGAAAGTGGACTTATAGGTTAGAAGGCGTCTTTGAAACATAAGTCAGCTCTTTGTGATAAAAAACAGCTACTCTCACGTGAGTTCCCCATGGGATAAGGGTGCGGAACTTCTCGCAGAGTTTCTAGGGCTTATTTTGAGTTTAGGGGATAAACCTTCAGTTCTTTATAAGTAGTAACTGGATCTACCTCTCTCTTAAACTCTAGGTCTGTCATGGCACCTATAGAAATTTCGAGTGTGGTAAATATGACAGATCCGTCCATAAGGTGGCCTCCGAGAGTTTTTCCAGTATTGTCTGATACGCTTAAGTGGAGATGCGATCCGCTGGTGGAACCAAGAGTACCACTTAGGGAAACTATCTCAAAATGTCCCGTTAGAGTTGTAGGATTATCTGAGTTGGCATATCTTAGCACTGCCTTAGTAAGGCTTCCCACTGCAGAAAGGACGACGGCAGCCTTAAGATTGTTTTCGTTTACAAATGCTTGCAACTTCACTTTCGGGTCATCTCCAGGAGAGAGTCTCAAAACATAAGTTTTCATGTGGGAAACATTAACGGCAGCATTTGCATTGCTTAGGCTTAAGAATAAGAGACAACTACTTAGAATCCGATTCACAAATTTAAATGACATTGATGCCTCGATTGCAGTTTCTGGTGATAGGTATGATTTTTTAAATACTAACACGATTGCTTTATGTTATGTAGGTTTATTCATTTTCTTAGTTTGAATTCTTGAAATGTCAGATATCAATAGATAGATTGAAACGAATTACAATGCAAAAATGCTATCAGTTGGTAATTTCAAGCGAACTATGATTTGGAAGGCAAGCTAAGATTCCACAAGTTTATGACATGGTGATAGGGTCTTTGAGTTAGAAACTACCTATGGACCAACATTACTGAGTCCTACCAATGGCCCTAGAAAACTAAGTAACCGAGGAATTTTTCACTAAAAAACATATTTTGTTTTGCAATGTAAGCCATAAGGCGAAACCTATAGTAGACTAGTTGTTAACTTTTTTGGTCCTGAGGAGAATGAATAGTGGATTTTTTTGAGGCAGTTAAACGTCGAAGAAGTATTAGAAGGTTCTCTGATACCAAAGTTCCTGATGAAGTTGTCGACAGAGCTCTAGAAGCGGCTATTTGGGCACCAAACTCCTCGAATACGCAGACTTGGAATTTCTACTGGGTAAAAGAGGACAATGTAAGAGCAAAGTTGGCTCTAGCATGTCTAAACCAGTCGGCGGCTAGGAAGGCACAACACCTAATCGTGGTTACTGCTGATGGCAAGCTTTGGAAGAGGTCTCTGCCTTTTTTAAGGACTTGGGTTAATGGAGCGAATGCACCCAAAGCAGTTCAGGCATACTATGGAAAGGTGGTGCCATTTACCTATTCTTATGGCTGGTTTAATTCTTTTGGTCTTGTCAAGTGGCTCGTAGGACGCATAATAAGTTTTTTTAGACCCTTTCCTCGCGGTCCCTCTTTTAAGCGAGATATTCAAGAAGTGGCGATAAAGTCGGCTGCCCTGGCTTGTGAGAATTTTGTACTTGCCATTGCTGCACAAGACTTTGATAGTTGCATGATGGAAGGTTTTGATGCCGGTCGCGTGAGAGAAGCTTTGAAGCTGAAGGGAAGCGAAGAAATTGTTATGGTGATTGCTGTGGGAAAAGCGACTGACCAAGGTACTTGGGCTCCTCCCTTTCGAATCCCAAAGGAATTGGTGATTCATAAAATTTAGCCAAATGAAGACATTCAGGTTTTAGGTAGCCGCAGACATCAAGGAAGTTGGTTCAGCATCTATCAAGCAGCTGTTACAGTGAACGTCTAAGTGGAATCTCAAGGCTTATGAAGTTTAATGTAGCGGGAGTTTCTAAAACTTCGTTTTTTTGTCTCATAAGACTTTGATTTAGCAGACTAGCCATACACCAGCAAAACAAAATAGGCGTACTTTAGAATAAAGGAAATTATTCTAAAGTATGGATAAAGTATTTCAGAAAGCCCAGAAACGTTTCTCGATTTATGCGCGGTATTAGCAGGTTAGCGTAACTTTTCTTTTGCTACATTAATAAAGAAAAAATAATTCGATAGCATTTTTTTTCGATGAAAAAATCTTCGATATTTTAGGGTTTAAATAAAAACGGAGAGAAGGGGATTCGAACCCCCGTTACCTGTTACAGTAAATACGCTTTCCAAGCGTGCGATGACAGCCTTCGACAGGATAATTGACTTATTAGCTAAAAAGGATAGCTTTTTATAGGTAGTCGAAAAAATGGGATAGAAAATAGGGGCCTAATAAGGTGCCTTATTGTTATACAAAGTTCACTTAGGGTTCAGAGTTGGGTTTGAAAATAAAAAACTCCCAAAGGATCAATAGGGAGGAGGCTTCTCGGGCTAAATCTCTGATCCTTGATGTTGTTGGCTAGTGCTGGGGTTCGCAATGTTCTCACTCATCCGTCTTGGAAAGGAGGTCGAGTCAGGTCGTTATTATCCTCACAGGGCGGTGCATTTTGCGCCCAACTCAGTCTTTTTGACGCCACCATTTCGGCTCTTAAATCCTAATTTTCCTTACAATTGCAATTTGGTATTTTTTTTTGCTTACGGTGTAGTAGTAGCAATGGAATTTATTTGTTTATCGGAGCATCAATTTTTTTTGGAGAAAGTTATGTTAACTAGGGCTATCAGCATATTGTTTTTTTTGTTTGTGGCAAATTTGGCACAGGCGGGTGATTGCCACGGAAGAACTGAGCAGTGCTATGATTCTTGCACAGGATCTTACGTTACAATACCCAACGTGGATAAATGCGACCAATACTATGACCCGCAGAAAGGCTGCTATACGGCATCTGGATTTTGCTCTGAGTCAAGTGGTGGTTCTGGCTCTGGT
>CAIMVM010000332.1 GCA_903844895.1 uncultured Pseudomonadota bacterium | reverse complement strand
CGTGATCAGGCCATTTTAAGAGAAGCAGTACTTTTTGAAAACGTAATGACTGAGCTCACTGCGTTTTTGCCTGAGATTTATGCCTTAGGTGAAGCTGTTGGGGAATTAGATTTGATTCAAAGTTTTGCCTGGCACGCCTTGAAGCACGATTTTGTGCGTCCGACCCTAAATCCAAAGACAGGCCTTTTACTCACCGGAAGTCGACATCCCGTGGTGGAGCATTTTTTAGGAAGAAGTAAGTATGTGCCCAACCACATAGAACTCACTCCAGACAAGAAGCTGCTTCTGATCACCGGCCCCAACATGGCCGGAAAGTCTACCGTCATGCGGCAAGTAGCCGTATCTGCCATACTCTGTCAAATCGGGGCATTTGTCCCTGCAGTAAAGGCCCATTTGCCGGTCTTTGACCAAATTTTTACGCGAGTTGGTGCGAGTGATGACCTAGCTAGTGGCCAATCTACTTTTATGGTAGAGATGAATGAAGCCAGTTTGATTCTAAGACAAGCTACAGAAAAAAGCCTTGTCATCTTAGATGAAGTAGGAAGGGGCACTTCTACCCAGGATGGTCTTGCTATTGCATCTGCCATTCTAGAGGATATTGCAAAGCGCTTACAATCATGGTGCTTGTTTGCGACCCATTACCATGAGTTGGTGCCCGTAGCAGGACAGCTAGCTGGGGTTAGCCTTGTGAAAACAGAAGTCGAACAATCAAACTCTGGAATTCAATTCACTCACAGATTAATTCCTGGTGCCAGCGAAAGCTCCTTTGGCATCGAGGTCGCTAAGTTGGCGGGAATGCCAGAGCATGTGCTGAACTGTGCGAAGTTGTTTTTAGAAACCTCTTCTCAAAATGAATCTAAAACAGCCAGCCATTTCTCTCTTACGGAAATGCCACATAGCAGCCCAGAACCCGTAAAGAAGCCCTTAAACTCTTCGCTACCTGCTGACTTAGAGAGAAACGTACTTCTAGGAAATACGCCACCTGAAGGAAAGTTAGATGATTCATTGTCAGATCTGATCTCAAAGCTAGAAAGCTTAAATCTCAATCGAATGACTCCCCTTCAGGCTTTAAATCAACTGGCAGAACTTAAAGATTTGTTGCGTCCTCAAAACCATGTTAAACCCCGCGGGCTGTTTGATTTGCCGGCACATTAGAAGTTTCTCAGCCTCAGAAATTGAGGCTTTTTTCGTCAACGACGTCTTTGCAGCAGCATGCGCTAGAGACCAAAATCTTCCATGAATGCCCAGACGAACGTAGAATGTCGTCCAAGATGGAGCCGTTTCTTTGCACAAAAGGCTATAATTTCAAGGCTCGATTCATGCCGCGAGGTTCAAAAAGTCCGATCATAAGGGGGGAGAAAATTTCGATAACTGACGAATATCATTTAAAAATACTACTTCTAGAGAGCTTGTTTCTTCGCTGCCCTTTGGCGCTTGTATTAACCCTACCCTAGAGATATAATCCGTAGTCCCTAAGCTTGCGCTTTTAAGACCGAGTAAAGGTCGGGGAAATATAGCCTTTTTGGAGTTTGCCATGGGTAACAAAAAAGAATTTGATGCTACTGACTTTGATATCGCCGAAAACGAGTTTTTTACAAAAGAAGAACTCATTTCTTTCTTAAAAGTTTTAGTAGATGAAAAAGATAAGTTATTGGAAAAAACAAAATCGACCCTTAACGCAGGAACCATTCAATTGGATTCCAACGAAATGATGGACGAAGTGGATTTAGCGGCAGCAACCGTTGAGCAGAACTTATCGCTGCGCCTTCTCGACCGAGATAATCAGCAACTTGCAGAAATTGAACATGCCATCGCCAAAATTGGCAACGGAGAATTCGGTCTTTGCGAGGGAACGGGAGAGCCAATTCCAAAACGCCGTTTAGAACTTTCTCCTTGGACACGTTACTCAGTTAAACACAAAGAGAAATTGGAAAAATCCCGAAAAGTCGGTCGCGGCGCCAATGATGACGAACCGGTTTTCTAAACTCTTTAATAGCTTTTTTAAGACAAAGCCCTCTTGTTCAGAGGGCTTTGTTTTTAACATTACTATTTCATGCGAATACTATGGGCAGTTTACCCCAGTTAGGTCTGTCATAGCACCCCCCATGACGGCATAAGCGTCACAAACTTTCTTGATGTCTTCTGGGGATTTTGCATTTATTTCTGACGCCTTTGCTACGATCGCTGTTTTGGCTTTATCTTTGGTATTTGTTGTCACCGCGGTCGATTTTTGAGTGGTGTTGGTCCCTGTCGATCCTGTTCCCGCTTGGGAGAGTTTGGATTTCAACTGATCCAGCCCTGAAGTTACAGAGGGAGGAAGGTTTCCAATACTACCTATCGCCTTCGCTACTGCAGTTAAATCGTTATCAAGTGCGGAAACAATCGAATCTCCAGATGTATTGGTAACCGTTGCTGCAACCGCTTGGGCTAATGAAGATATATTACCGATCAAGGAATCTACACTGCCGGTGCTGATTTCTGTAGCTGCTTTTTGTAGCCGAGTTACTTCGGTATTTAAAATGGAGGCTTCCAGAAGATGGAGCAAGGCCCAGGCAAATTTTCCTTTTCCGCCCAACACTTCTTTTTGATTTCTAATAGTTCCGCACCCATCATGCCTAGCATCCCCTGTAACTCTAAGTTCTGTTGGGGTATAGGGACAAAGCATTTTAATCGCAGAGGTTAGTTTAGCGACTTGAGGACTGATCGTTCTAATATTGGAAACCCCAGAACCAGCTGCCGTTAAATTCTGAACATCCACACCTAATACACAGGCTAATTTGTCCGTTACTTCGGTCTTGGTGGTTAAACAAACCTTTAAAGGACCAGCATCCAACTCTTCAGCATCTTTAGCTGAAAAGGCTACCACTCTCACAATATCTAGAAACGACAGCCCGGCTTCACCCATATAAGAGTATGCGCGCATTGAGGCTGCTTCGCTGCTGGCAGGATATGTTTTTAAAACTTCATCCAGTGTTTTACCTGATGCGGCATATTCTTTTCGGTCATACTGAATTCTTGCTTTATCGATTAAAGCCTCATACCTTTGCGTAGAGCTTCCTTTTCCGAAAAGCAGACCATTTACCGACGAGGAAGCGCCACAACCACTAAGAACACTCATAAGTAGAACGAAAAAACCAGATACAATTGAAACTTTCATGTCACTCCTTACCATCGACAATAATGATTTCTTCGTCGTCATCCGTTACATGATACTTATCGCGCATAACTTTCCGTGCATAATCAGGCGATGCCGCAATATTCTCAATCTCAACTGCTAGTTTCTCATTTTGTTCTTTCAAGCCATCAACAGCTGACTTGAGAGTTTCATATGATTTTTTGAGTTCAAAATAGTTCTTCATTGTATACTGACCACGCACGACCCCCATGCATAGAACAGCTATACAAAGACCAGCTAAAACCCTTCCTGGCAACATAGGGTCCACGAGCGCTCCCACATTGGTACTGTGGTATTTTACCACGACCAACTGGAATGGGAGGCATGAGGCGCAAAACTAAATTTGGGATTTTACGGAAAGCGTTTAAAAAATTCTAAAAGTTTAGAGAGATAGGATTAATCTAAATCATACTCATAGCGCGTCTCTCCCGTCTGAAGTTGAGACAAACTCACCTTCCTGAGTCCAAAAGAGTCAAAACGGACAATTGCTTTTTTGCTGCCAAACTCACTCTCAACAGCTTCCACAATTCCTCTTCCAAAGGTCGGATGCTTGACCTTAGACCCCTCGTCCACTGCATCATCGTCTGCCCATCCGCTAAACGAGCTCCGTTCTTTCTCTATGCTAACTTCTTGTTCCACTCCCGTCATATGCAAAAACTCTTTGGGTATTTCATTCAAAAAACGAGAAGGCCCATTCGCCATCCAATTGTTATAAACCCGGCGTTTACGAGCAGAAAAGAGACTCAACTTCTCTTTTGCCCGAGTCATACCGACGTACATTAGGCGGCGCTCTTCTTCTAAATCTTCTGAATAATCCATGGAGTTCAAGTGAGGGAGGAGTCCATCTTCTACCCCTACAATGTAGACGCGCTTAAATTCTAGACCTTTAGCAGAATGCAACGTCATCAGTGTCACACCTGTCGAAGATTCTGACTCGCTACCCGTCATGCTAATATCTTGAAGCCACTGCGACAATTTGACTTCAGGATTTGCTTCATGGAAGTCACTCATAGCAGCGGCAAGTTCATGGACGTTGCCTAACTTGTCTTTGGCTTCTTCAGGATGTTTCGTGTCTAAATGTCGGCGATAATCGGTAAGCTCTAGGATAGTTGGCACAATCTCGTGGGGGGCAGACTCCTCACATCTAGACTTTAAAGAATCAACGATATCCACAAAGACCTTAAACTTTGCCCCCAATTTCGGCACATTTGTAGAGACACATTCTCTAGCAGCCTTAAGAAGAGAAAGGCCCTTTGCTTTAGCGATTTCATTTAAATTCTCAACGGCTTTGTCACCGATCCCGCGTGTGGGGACGTTGACTATACGTCGAAACGCTACATCATCCCCATCGTTGATCGTGAGGCGCACATAGGCCAAAATGTCTTTGATCTCGGCCCGATCATAAAACCGAAGAGATCCATAGATTTGATAAGGGATATTCTGCCTGCGCAAATTTTCTTCAAGGGATCTAGATTGTGAGTTGGTACGATAGAAAACCGCAACATCTGTTAAGGGATAGATGTTTTTTTCTCGTTTGATGAGATCTATTACATTCCAAGATTCAGCTTCACCGTCAATTTCTTGGACATATTGTATAAGATCACCAGAACGATTTTCAGTCCAAAGTGTTTTTGCTGCGCGTACTTTATTGTTTTGGATAACAGCATTTGCGGCATTAACGATATTGGAAGTACACCTATAGTTTTGCTCGAGACGACATTCTATCGCAGTTGGAAAATGGGTTTTAAAATTAATGATATTGGAAGGGTTGGCCCCCCGCCACGAATAAATGGACTGATCGTCATCACCCACCACCATGAGATTCTTAGAATCTCCAAGCAGAAGAGCTACCAGTTCAAATTGAGTCGGATTGGTATCTTGATACTCATCCACGAGAACATAGCTATAGCGCTTTTGAAGGGCTGCTCGCACTCCTTTATGGCTGCGAAGAAGAAGTAGCATATTGAGAAGAAGGTCCGAAAAATCCATGGCATTTGCTAATGCCAGCTTCTCCTGATAGCTACGGTAAATTTTAACGTAGTAGGGAGGAAATTGACTCTGATATTCTGATTCAAAGGTTTCGGCTTCTCGTGGTGACCAGCCTAAATTTTTCATTCTTTGAATAGCAGATTTGTAATCAGATACTGACTCTTCAATTTTAATGTTGAGTTCTTTCAAAACCGCTTTAATCACAGACTGGGAATCGTTATCGTCATAAACCGTAAAATCAGAGGTAAATCCCAGTTCCGAGGCAAACTCACGCAACCATCGGGCACAAGCCGAGTGAAACGTAGCGATCGTGGCAAGCCCGGCATCTAATGTAAGAGCGGTAGCGCGCTCTCTCATTTCACCGGCTGCTTTATTGGTAAATGTAACGGCAAGAATGCGGCTAGGCAAAACACCCGAATCAATCAATAAGGCAATGCGCGTAGTAATAACTCGAGTCTTACCTGAACCAGCTCCGGCAAATACAACAAGAGGACCTTGATCGTGAAGCGCAGCTTTTTTTTGAACTTCGTTTAAGGTCTGTAGCCAAAGCCTAGAAGTTTCATGATGAACTTGAATCTGATTCACTATTCCACCGTCACTGACTTCGCTAAATTGCGAGGCTGATCCACATCAGTTCCCCGCTTACAAGCCACGTGATAGGCGAAAAGCTGAAGGGGTATGACATTTATGATGGACTGCAAGAATTCATCGCTAGATTGAGGAAGGCCGATAAAGTCTTGGCAAATACTTTGAAATTTAAGGTCTCCGAGGGCCCCAATACCAAAAATCTTGCCTTCTCTGGCTCTTACCTCTTCAATATTGGACATCATTTTATCGTAGTGGCGATCTTTAGGACAAAGAGCGATAACCGGCATGTGTTGGTCAATTAGGGCAATGGGCCCGTGCTTTAACTCTCCGCCTGCATAACCCTCAGCATGAATATAAGAAATTTCCTTTAGCTTTAAGGCTCCCTCTAGAGCGATAGAGGAATTGGCAGCACGGCCTATATAAATGCAATTTTGAACTTCATAATAGGTTTGCGAAATCTTTTCGACCACGGGCCCTAAACCAATGCCATGCTCAACTTGGGGAGGAAGTGCTTTAAGAGCTTCCATCACAGAGCTCACGGGAATGTCATGTTTCAGTTTGGCAGCAAGGGCATGTGCCAAAATATAAAGGCAAAGCACTTGCGAGGTAAAGGCTTTGGTGGAGGCAACACCGATCTCTGGTCCCGCTTCCATATATAAAGTGCCATGAGCCGTCCTGGGAATCGTCGCAAAATGTACGTTGCAAATGGCAAGACTCTGACAACCCTTTTCCATAGCATGCTTCAAACTCGCAAGGGTATCAGCTGTTTCACCGGACTGGGTTATAGGAATTACAAGCGTCCCTTCATTTAACCAGGGATCGCGGTAACGAAACTCACTAGCTAGTTCCACTTGCACAGGAACCTTTACAATAGGCTCTAAAATATACTTCCCAATCACCCCGGCCAGATAGGCAGTACCGCACCCTACAATATGAATCGCTTTAATTTTGGTGACATCGATAGCATCTAAACCAAGAGCCGCTTCGTTAAAGGTCCCCTTATCGACATCTACCAACCTCTGAATGGTTTTCGCCATGACTGCGGGTTGCTCGTGGATCTCTTTCAGCATGAAGTGCTTATAACCACTTTTTCCAATATGAAATGATGACAAGTCTAAAGTCAGAGGCTCTCGCTCTAGACTAGTTCCTTCTTCATCCCAAAGCTCAATAGAGGTTGGTGTCATGCGACCCATTTCTCCATCTTTTAAGAAGACGACTTTTCTCGTATGCTCCACAACGGCAAGGGCATCGGAAGCGAAAAAGTTTTCTCCTTCTCCGTAACCTAAAACTAGCGGCGAGCCTTCTTTTACAAAATAAATCGTCGATGGTTCATCTTCGACAAGGATTCCTAAAGAATACGCTCCATGCAGTTTCTCGCGAAGCGAAAGCAACGTCTTCTTCATGTCTCTATTATTTTTATAAAGGTCTATGAGAACATGTAAAATAACTTCCGTATCAGTCTGGGATTTAAATTGAGCGCCCTTCGCTTCACACTCAGCCTTTAATTCTCGGAAATTTTCTATAATCCCGTTGTGAACGATCGCCAATTTATCTGCCACATGCGGATGGGCATTGGCCGTGGTGGCCGCGCCATGAGTTGCCCAGCGGGTGTGACCTAAACCGACACTGGCAATTTGAGGCAAATTTTTTAGTAGAGGGCGAAGTTTGGAAAGTTTCCCTTCACTTTTTTCAATGTAGATCTTGGAATCCTTACCGACAACAGCAAGACCAGTGGAATCGTAGCCACGATATTCAAGCTTGGCTAACCCCTCAAATATAATATCAAGACACTCGCGCGATCCCACATAACCGACAATTCCACACATAGACTTACTCCTATGACCTCGATTGGAGGTAAAGATTCATTTTCTCTTTTTGATTTAAATTATTAACACCGGCAAAAATCTCAGGGTCTCGACCAATATAGGCCTTTACCTTAGCTTTATCATTGACCGCAATTTGAACGATATCTGTAAGATAATATTCTTTTTGAGCATTGATCGGCTCGACTTTATCGAGCCAAGAAAATAGGAGGGCCGTTCGCGCGATCAGCACGCCTGAATTGCACATCTTAATTTTAAGCTCCTCGCTCGTGGCGTCCTTTTGCTCCACGATTCGCGACAAAACCGCGTGTTCACCTAAGACTAAACGTCCATATCCTGAGGGGTCTTCCTGCTCCATTCCTACAATCGTGAGGTCTGAATTCTCCGCTTGGTGAAACCTAAAAAGGTCTGTAAAAAACTCGGAAGTAAGGGCCGGAGTATCGCCGGCGCAAACAAGAATATGTTCGGAAATTTCCTCTTTACCCCGCCACATCGCTAGTTGGGCATAGCTCGGAGGCCGGGCCTCCTTAAAAAAAACGGCGGCTGAAGCTACCGCATCGGCAGTACCCCTACGTTCTTTTTGTAAGCAGACCATAAGTTCAGGGTTGGCAGCCAAAAACGTTTCAAACCCCGTGAGGTCTTGACTTAAAACTAACCCGATACGCCCCACCTGGGCTTGCCTGAGATTTTCTACCACATGAACAAGCATCGGCTTTCCAGCTACTTCGTGCAAAACCTTGGGCAAATCACTTTGCATCCGGGTGCCTTTGCCCGCCGCAAGAACCACGGCTGTCACTGCTGACATTCCCTGCGCCTCCCCATGAGTCTATAAAGTATTTCTTTATAGAAAATTAAAGTGCCAAAATGAATTGTTGAGATTACCAGGAAACTTGGAAATATGCATCAAAGAGATTCACCTCAATACCTTTACCTTTCGCCACTTAGGGCGTATAGTGGTGGACCGGACATTAAGGAGATTTCATGGGCTTTTTTGAAAAGATATTTGCGTATTTTGCAGGCCGCACAGACAGACGCAATTCCAGCATGGCCGAAGCAGCAAAAAACCCTAAAAGCCTTAAGGAAGACCGTCAAGCCGCAATTGAATACTTTGTGGAAATGTCTGACTGCAATATAGCCGTACCAGCCTTGCTTCAAAGATTTGAATTTAGTTTAGAGCACGGAATCAATGACACTCGAGAAAAAGAAAAATGCATGTCTGGCATTGTAAAATATGGGACAGAAGCCCTTCCCTTCATTGCAAAACATCTAAAATCTACCAGTCGCATTGCTTGGCCTATAAAAATGCTTCTCAAAATCACTGATGAAGCGTCTGTGATTCAAGCCCTTAAAGACTGCCTTGATTTCGGTGAAGTCGCCTTTGATCAAGATAAAACCGATAAAAATTATGACATTCTTTGCTATTTAGCGGACTACAAACTTCCAGGATACTACAAAGAAATCGCCCATTTTCTCACGGTTCAAGATGAAAGAGTCCGCTACGCAGCGGTGGAGCTTCTTTGTGGCCAAGATGACCAGGAAGTTCCTCAAATTGTCGAGCGCTATCTGTTTGACGACTCCAATGAAAACACACGCCTAAGAAGGGCGGTAGCCACTGCATTTTTAACTCGCAATTGGCAGGTGTTGGACCTAGAAAACTACAATAAAAAGCCGGTTCCTGGGTTTAGATTGTCTGAAAAAAGAACCTTAGTTCCCGCTTCCTAAAGGCTTCCCTCTCCTATGATAAAGCAGGCCCTGCAGGGGCCTTTTTTTCGTTGGAAAGACTCTTGCACGAAAAAGGGGTGCCGAAAAATAGGTCTTTTTTCAGAAGCTACCGCCACATGCATTTAGCATTGCTGAATGTATCTAGGCCTTAAATGGCTGGCACAAATGAATGCGATTGCCAAAAGGGTCCTCAATCCAAGCCAGAAGTCCATAGGGTGGATTTTTTTGAGTTTCCGAGCAAGACCGGCCTAACGATCGACACTGGGATAGAATCTCATTTAAATGTTCCACCTCTAAATAGACCGCTATACCAGGTGAAGAGGGGGAAGACTCCTGAGGGAGGGAAAACTCCTTTTCACATAACACTAACGCAATCCCGACCTGACTGCCTTCCGTCACTTCTAAGATCACCCGTCCGTAGATTTCAGCTGGAGAAGCTTTCAGGGAAAGGACAGATTCATAGAAGCTCAAAGCGACTTCTAAGTTGGATACGGGAATGTCTATTTGAACGACTTTAGGTGTCATGGAACTATATTTCTAGGAATTGCCGGATGAATGCGACTTACAAATTCATAATGGATGGTCTCTGACCAAGTCGCTATATCGCTGGCTGTAATCTCCTCATGACCATCCTTGCCCACAAGTGTGACGAGTTGTCCCACGTAGGGCCCGTGAATATGGGTGACATCGATCATCATCATGTTCATACAGATGCGGCCCACTATGGGACAACGCTGACCATCCACCAAGACATAGCTATGGGCACTACCTGCTATTCTTGGATACCCCTCATAGTAGCCCACTGGTATCACCGCAAGTTTCATATCCTTGAGAGCTTTAAAAGTGAGTCCATAGCCTACATAGCGATGAGCTGCCACATCCTTAACCTGCGCAATGCGTGTTCTCCAGCTAAGAGCCGGCTTGAGTCCCACTACCTTAGAGTGAATCTGGTGATAAGAAACCTTAGTGGTGGGGGAAGGCCAAAATCCATATAGGGAAATGCCGACGCGGCATAAGTCATAGCGACTTGGCTGCAAAATCAATGTGGACGCGGAGGAAGCCGCATGGGCTAGAAGTTTTTTAAACCCTGCTTTCTCAAACATATTCTGAGCCTGCTCAAATTCTAGCATTTGCTGATCGGCATAGGCATGGTCGAGGACATCCTCCACATTGGAAAAATGGGTGGCAATGCCTTCCACTAAATTCTCAAAAGGCTTCACTTTTTGAATCAGCTCCGGGAGCTCCTTAAGTAGAAATCCTTGTCTCGACATACCGGAATCAATTTTAATGTGAATTTTCGGCTTCCACTCGGATGCTATCCAAGACTCGAGAGCTTCAAAATGGGACAAAAATAAGGTTGCCTTATGAGTCCAGGCATCAAGCAGCTCATCTTTAAAGTAGGGGCCTACAACTAATATATCTCCGACAAACCCCTGCTCACGAAGCAGTCTCGCCTCACTTATATAATTAACCCCGAACCAATCCAGACCTTCATCCTTTAAACATGCCACAACTTGTTCCAGGCCATGCCCATAGGCATTGGACTTGACAATAGGCATGACAGGCAGCGGAGCCAGCATATCTTTAAAAATCCTATAGTTCTGGCAAACAGCCGAGCGGCTTATCTCTAACCAAGAAAGCATGATATCCTCACTTAACAGGGGCTTAGCCTGAAATGAGTCTAGCACTTTTTGCGAGCTAGTATAGAGGACGGCAGACTAAAATTTAGAGTTAAGCCTTCCTCCCAGTGGGAGTCCTTCTTAAAAACCAGCCGTTTTGGCTAGTGGCCATGGAGAACTTGAATTTCGACAGGCTGCCCATTGCCCAGCTCCGGCGCCGTGATGAAACCTTGCCCGCCCCGCTTAAACCCGCCGCCCTGGGTTGCTTACCCATGAAAGGTATCACTTGCGAAAGGTTTCCTCTTTTGATAGCTTCCGCCCACTGTTTGAGGCTTCTCACCCGAATTTAGGATTTACAGATCCTAGGCTAAGATGCAAAAGCTGATACGTCATCAAGTAAAAGGGACACAAAGCTAAGTGCTTTTAGCCCAGATCTTATATAGAAGAGGAACTTAATCGTGAAACGTACATTCCAACCAGGTAACTTAAAAAGACTACGCACCCACGGCTTTCGCGCTCGTATGGCAACTCCAGGTGGCCGCAGCGTTCTAGCTCTTCGTCGCTCAAAAGGCAGAAGACGTCTAGCAGCTACTGTCTACGAAAAATAGATTTGAAAGTGATCCCTATGACGGATCCCTTGATTTCAGATTTTACAGAGAGTCCGGATGCAAGCGGGCCTAGCTTTAGGTTTAGCAAGTCCTCTCGTCTTTTGAAGTCCCATGAATACGACAGCGTATTTCAAGGTGGCAATAAAGACGTGTGCAAGCATTTTGTCATTTTCGCTAAGGACAACGCTAGAGAAAATGCTAAAGAAATTGCTAAAGAAAATACTAAAGCACGCAGGCGCATAGGGTTAGTCGTCAGCAAAAAAGTAGGCAACTCTGTGGAGCGAAATCGCATCAAGAGAAAACTGCGTGAGCAGTTTCGCTTGTTAGCAGGAGCGTCGCCTGGGGTCGCCCGGGATTATATCGTGGTTGCTCGACCTGGCTCTAAAAACGCCAGCTCTAAAGAAGTCAAGCAGCAACTCGTAGATGCGATGACTCGGCTTGATCGAAGATCAAAGAAAAAATCTGATTTAAAGGCAACGACTTAGGACACTGACGAAATAGCTTAACCGCTAAAAAGTTAAGCTTAGGCCCTTACATACAGAAGGTTTAGAAGATCCTTTTGAAATGAGTTTAAAACCATGGTGCAAGTAGGGATTCTTATATTGAAAGGTTATCGTTATCTAGTCTCACCATGGCTAGGACAACGGTGCCGCTTCTACCCTAGCTGCTCTCAATATGGAATCGAGAGTTTAGAGAAATATGGTTTTGTCAAAGGGTGTACGAAAACAATGATCAGACTGGGGAAATGCCACCCCTATCACCAAGGAGGAGTAGATCTCCCATGAATATGGATCGTAAAGCTTTTGCGTCAATTGCTGTTTGTGCCGCATTTTATCTAGCTTATTCCGTTTACCTTAATAAAAAATACCCCGATTTCCACAATCAAACTCCTGGGGCTACCACCCAAGTTGTAGGTGATTCTTCTAGCTCCAATACTGCCGCTCAGGAAAATGCTGCTTCTCAAAATGAAGCAGGCTCACCTGGAAACGCAGAGCCTCGTCAAGACGACACAGCTTCAGCACAAACTCCTTCTTCTGATAAGCCTCTGGCTATGCTCTCTCCTGAGGAGTCAAAAGCAGAAACAAATGTCACACGTCTCATGTTTGATGTGGCGACAGGTAGCTTAAAGTCTTTGGAGCTTAAAGATTATTCCAAAGGACTTGAGTTAGGTCCTATGAATCTCGCTGAACCTGAAATTCTGTTTCAGCCTGGAATTTTGGATGAGTCCATTCCAAGAAATAGTTTTTCATCAGAAAAACAAGGCCGTCAGTATAAATTCACAAGAGAGACTCCAGATTGGAAAATTAGCCATACTTATTCGGTGCCTGAAACCGGCTATGGGATAGATGTGGAAACCACTTGGGTCAATCAGTCTTCCGCTGCTAAGCCTTTGATGGCCACCTTGAATTTTACGGACTCACCGAAATCTCCTGAAAAGAAAGGCTCCTGGATACCGGGAGCTCCGACAGAGAGACCTCATTTGGTGGTCGGCTACTCTAAAGATCAAAATCAACATGATGCTGAAGAGTTTTGTGCAGACACCGAAGTGAAAAGCTTAGTAAGTGAGCCGGCTGCCGAGCTAGCCATCGTCGGTTTTGACCGCCATTATTTTGCATCAAGCCTGCTCGTTAGAAATCCAAGCGGACAAGCTGAAACCTTTGGCTATGATATCCAAAAGAAATCTATACCTAACTCGACACACTGTAGTTATACCTTTCGCCTCGCCAAAAACTTTGGTGACGTCGAACCAGGTGGGGTGCGAAGCTTGAAATCACGTCTGTGGTTTGGACCTAAAGACACCCACATTACTGATACTTACTCAAATGATCTTAGAAAGATGTTCAATTTTGGTTTCTTTGGGATGCTGACAGATCCTCTCCTAAAAGGAATTGAATTGTTTTACAAAGTGTTTGGCAATTGGGGCCTTTCGATCGTTCTCATGACGTTTCTACTCAAGATGCTTTTCTATCCATTAACCAAAAAAGCTGCCGTCGCCATGCATGCCCAAAAGAAGTGGCAACCAGAAATGACGCGATTGCGTGAAAAATTTAAAGATGACCCTAGAAAGCAGCAGCAAGAGCTCATGGCCTTTATGGCGCAGCATAAAATTAATCCCATCAAGGGCTGTCTTCCCATACTTCCGCAAATACCCGTATTCTTTGCTTTCTATACGGTTTTATCGACTGCTATCGAATTGCGTCAGGCACCCTTTTTAGGATGGATTAAAGACCTAACCCTTCACGATCCTTACTATATATACCCTGTATTATGGGGTGTATCCATGGTGCTTCAGCAAAAACTGACACCCACAACAGGACTTGATAAAACCCAGGCACGGATTATGATGATTATGCCCGTGATGTTTACAGCGATGATGCTGACGCTACCTGCGGGAATGTTGATCTATATGCTAACTAACACTGTGGTCTCAATTGCCCAGCAGATGTACCTAAACCGGCGTTTAGAAAACGCCTGATACGAAGGAGATAAAGAATGTCAATTCGAGTGGAAGCTAAGACCCTAGATCTAGCACTAGTAAGAGCTGCAGGACAGCTTGGAGTAACTCAGGACCGAATGGCTTATGCCATCGAAGAAAAAAATGTTGGTTTTCTCGGCATGTTTGGCAAAAAAGTTGTGATTAAGGCTTGGACCAAAAACGATCGTGGCAACATGAAACCAGATCGCCCCCAAAGATCCGACCGCAGAGACGAACCTAGACGCGACGGACGTGGACCAAGGCCTGAACATCGTCAAAACTCTAGATCTCAAGAAGACTCAGTAGCTGGCGCCAAATCTGCGGAAGGGCGCGATAACGGCGCATCCACGGAAAGACGTCCCCGCTCAGAAAGAGGCGGAGCATCCTCCGCTCGAAACGACGAGCGTCGCCCCCATGGTCGTGGCAGAAGACCTGATCGCCATCAAAACAGATTCCAAAATGATGACCGCGCTGCGGCATATGCCCATAGCGAAGGTGAAGAGGATGATTATGAGAGAGCACCAGCTCCTCCCATCACTGACGAGCAAATGCAGCAAGTAAAAGCAGAGCTTTCTACTTTTGCAGCAGAATTAGGTCGCTACATGCTCGGAGAAACCGTTGCTGTTGAGACGGAACAAGTTGGCGAGCGCATGATTTTTGATTTGAAAAGCGAGCACCTTGCCGCACAGATCACTAAAAATTTGAAGATCGCGGAAGCATTTGAACATTTAATTAGAAAGAAAACCCGCGAACTCAAGCAAGATCTTCCGTTTCGCGTATTTGTTGATGCTATGAAAACCCGCTTACTGCGCGAAGCAGAGTTGGCGGAAATGGCTAAAGACTTTTCTAATAAGGTGCATGAGTCAAAACAGCCTATGGTCTTAAACTACCGCAGATCTTATGATCGAAAGATCATCCACATGGCATTGGACCAAGATGATCGTGTGGTAACAAAATCCATCGGCAAAGGTCCCAATCGCAAACTGATGATCCTTCCAGCAAATCATACTGGCGAGACAGAAGCTCGCCACTAAGTTACTCTCGAACCATCCAAGCATAGCCTTTACCGGCTATGCTTTCACTTTTTAAAGATGGACTCCCTATGGAACCCAGCGACGACACCACGGCCTCAATCGCTGCTCTCTCTTCAGGGCAAGGTCCTGGCGGCATTGCTGTCATTAGGGTTTCTGGAGCAGACTCCCATAACATCGTTCGCCCCCTTCTTCGGTTTAAGAAGAAGCCAGATTCATTTCAGCCAGAAGCTAATGTATTAGCCCTATGTGAACTCCTAGATTTAAAAAATAACACCATCATCGATGAACCGTTGGTTGTCTTTTTCAAAGCTCCCCACTCCTTCACCGGAGAAAATAGCCTAGAAATCCATCTCCATGGTGGTTCTTGGATTGTTAGAAAGACTTTAAGCCTTCTCTTTGAAGCTGGATGCCGCCCTGCGAAGCCGGGAGAATTTACGTTACGAGCTTTTGAACATGGAAAAATAGACCTTACAAAAGCCGAGGGCATAAAAGCCCTAGTAGAAGCAAGCAGTGAGCAAGAGTGGCTAGCCGCCAGGCAACTTGCCAGTGGAAAATTGTTTCACCTGATCGACGATGTCCGAAAGACTCTTATGAACGCCATGGCGTGGCTCGAAGCCACGATCGACTTTCCTGATGAGGGGGAAACTTCAGCTGTTTCAGATAAAGAAATAGAAGAGCGCGTGAGACTTGCGGAAGCTTCCATCGATCGTCTCTTGGCGTCAGCGAGTAGCGGACGTATTGCAAGAAACGGCCTTAAAGTAGCCATCCTCGGACAGCCCAACGTGGGTAAATCAACGTTAATGAATGCCTTGCTCGAAGAAAATAGAGCGATCGTAACCGCAATTGCTGGAACCACACGCGACTACCTAGAAGAAAAATGCTTGATCAACGGTCGATTGATTCAACTTGTAGACACAGCAGGACTGCGCGATGAAGGCGATGAGGTTGAAAAAATAGGAATGGCAAGAAGCCTTGAAATTTCTAAAAAAGCCGATCTGATTTTGGGTTTGACGGCGCGAAACCAAGGTGAAACTGGCCGGAGTTGGCTTTCCAATTTGGCATCGAGCTACAAGGAAATTGAGGTTCTATTCGTAGAAACAAAATCTGATCTCCTTTCCAGTGACACTCCCCCTGGGTATCTAAGTATTTCCGCCTCGACCGGTGAAGGCATGGAAGACTTGAAATCAAAAATTTCGGAAATTGTCGATGCAGCCCTTATGAAAGTCAAAGGAAATGCTTTCGTAACTGAGCCCCGGCATATTCATGCTTTAGGTCTCGCCAAAAATGCGCTCTCTGAGTTTTGGGCGGTAAAAGCTCGATCTGGTGGCGAAGAAATGCAGGCTTTTGAATTGCTGGAAGCCGCAAGAGCCCTAACGTCCATCATAGGACATATCGATTCTGATGACGTTTTAGGACTCATTTTTTCGACTTTTTGTGTCGGCAAATAGGTCAAAAAGAACGACCTATTCCCACGTTTCCCAGTGAGACCTGCCTCCAAAAAAGCGTGACGGCTTGATTCCCTCGAAGGGAATCAAGCCGCCTATTTGTCTCGGTCTCAGGAGGCATTTCTCTCCTATAGAGATTGATAAGATTTTAAAAGATGATGCGAATATGCATGGGACTGCCTCACCTGGGTAGAATCCCTTTAAAGCAATGCCACCCAGGCGGAATTTTCAAGAGAAGGTATTTTTGCGGTGTCAATGCGCCCATAAAAAAAACAATATTTTAGATTGGATGAGCTTTGGGATAGTACTACGAACATTAAACTTAATAAAACAGCGGGCCTAATGCAATATATAGGCTGCATCAAGTCAGGGGCGCCTTGAAAGTTAAAGAGCTTATTAAGGAACTTGAATCGCAAAGCTGGGCCCTCGATAGGATACGAGGGTCGCGCCACGTTTTTGTGCATGTCCATGCAGTACGCTCGGTTACTGTTGCCAGTGCACGGCAAAGATATTCCTGATCATTTTGCCAAGGTAATTTTGAAGCAAGCTAGACATGCGCTTCTGAAAAAAGGGAGATCGTGATGAGTGTTCCAGAAGGTTATTTTGCAGTCTTATATAGAGAAGGCAAGTCCGGTACCATAGGTGTTCGATTTCCTGAGCATCCCGGCGTCACAACTTATGGTCAGGACTACGAAGACGCTCCAGAGATGCCCGCGAAGCTCTATCCGCGGCTCTAGAATCGGATTTTGAACGCGGAGTAGAATTACCTATTTGAAAAAAACCTAAGGTTCTTCATGGTGAAAGAGTCGTATTTATGCGGCTGGAACCTGAGATTTGGATGGTATGTCTCTTGCGGCACTGGCGCGAAAAATCAAAACTTACACAGAAACAACGCGCGGCGAAGTTAGGCACTACTTATCAAGCCTACCAACGCATGGAAAGACCTGGAAGGTCGAACGTAACGGTCAATACTTTGGATCGAATCGCGGAAGCTCTCGGTGGTGAACTGATTCTTGATATGCGCTTCAAAAAGAAGGCGGGTTAGATCCAAAGGGAGCTGCGCCTTACAGTGCGGCATGTCATCTAGGCAGCAATATAAAAGAGTGACTAACTACTCCAGCTCATTTTATAGAGTCTACTGCAGGGGTTTGAGTCAAGAGATACAGGTGCGACAATTGGTCCAAAGAATTGGGTAGATATCCGCTCTCGCCTTTTGCTCTCAAGAGCCTTACTTATTCGCGGGAAAAATCGGTCCCTAGAAAGACTCTGAAATCGGTGAAATATAAAGCGCAAAGTCACACATGACTTGTCTCTAGAGGGATCGGCCTTTGCAGAAAAAATACATTCTCAATGAATAATTTTGTGGCATGACGAGCGCTCAGCAGTCCGTTTTCACACGAATTTCTCGCCACTAACTAATTGTAATTAACGAATTAACTAAAACATCCTTGCATTCGTGGAATCTAAAGCCCAAAAAACCCTTGTATTGCTGGATTGTCAATATTTACAGCTGGTTATAAACAAAACCGAGGCCCGCTATGTATATTGCAAGAAGCGTCGATGAACGGTTGAAAGAATGGAAAATATCCCCAAACCGTTGCCCTCTTATTTTAAGAGGCGCGCGTCAAGTTGGCAAAAGTGCCGCGGTTAGTCATTTTGGAAGCGAGTTTTCAAAATTTGTTACTTTTGATTTTGAACTGAATCCTGAACTCATCATGGTCTTTTCTGGCTCGCTCGAACCGAGCTACATTCTAATGCAACTCGAAGTGATCTGCGGGCACTCCATAGTTCCAGGCGAGACTCTTGTGTTCTTCGATGAGATCCAAGAGTGTCCGAGGGCTATAAACAGTCTTCGCTACTTCAAAGAAAAACTACCAAAACTCCATATTATTTCCGCAGGGAGTCTCCTGGGATTTGCTCTCGACGAGATTTCATTTCCCGTCGGAAGAGTTGACTATGAATTCATGTTTCCTCTAACTTTTTCCGAATTTCTGTTGGGAACAGGTCGCGACAAGTTGGTTTCTTATCTCCCTGAACCAATCCAATCAGTCAAAACGCCGCCTCCCGCTATGGCAAAGATGTTGAATGCAGCACTGCAGGAATACATGGTGGTAGGGGGAATGCCTGAGGCCGTTAGAGTGTTTGCCGAAAGTCGGTCTCTAACCGAAACATCGAAGATTCATGATCGGATCGTTCGAAGCTTTCGAGACGATATTCCAAAATATGTGAAGGGTGATCTTCAGCAGGCCAACATTGCAAATTTGTTCTCGCGAATTCCTAAATTTTGTGGACAACAAATTTCCTATTCAAAACTTCACGACGACGATCCCAAGCGCAATAAAAATTCCCTGTACCTGTTGAAACGAGCGATGCTTGTCCATCTTGCGTACGCAACGTCCCCTGCAAACCTCCCCCTTGGTGCTGGCGATGACGAGAAGACCTTCAAACCGCTCTTTCTCGATATTGGTCTCGCCCAGCGTATCTGCGGCCGGAACTCTGCCGACATTTTGAATGAGAAAGATCTAGTTTCGGCCATGGATGGGCAACTTGCTGAACAATTTGTCGGTCAACAACTTCTTGCAAACTCGAGCGGGAGCGAATCCGGTCAGGTCTATTACTGGAAACGGCATGCAAAAAGCTCTTCAGCAAAGGTCGACTTCCTGCTGGCACGTTCAGGTCAAGTCATTCCCGTTGAAGTGAAAAATGGAAGATCGGGAAGCCTCAAAAGTTTGCATCTGCTTTTGGAGAGTTATCCGAAAGTCAAACAAGCCATTTGTCTTCAGAATACGGATGAGATAACTGATGCCGGAAAAATTCGCTTCGCTCCACTTTACAGCATCCTCTGACGCCTCTATTTTCCGGCTTCATAAGAGTTGTTCGATACTTTCAATCTAGTCTTTAATATCGCGACCTTCACTTGGAGCCATCGAATATCGAGAAAATGATTCACCTGTTGCCTAGTTCAAAAGGAGGCAGCAGCGCGAGAAAATCGCCCAAACGCAACAGGCGTGTTTCTGACATTTCAAGTGTCCATCTCAACGTTCCAAGATCGAACTAGTCACATATAGAGAAGATGTTTTAGGACTCAGTTTTTCGACTTTTTGTGTCGGCAAATAATTCAAATGAAACGTCTTTTAAATTTTCTAAACTTGTAAAAAGCCTCCTTCTAGATAGAAAGCTGAATCATGAATGAGGAAGCTTTACTTTTTGAATCGACTATTCCATCATTCAACATTAAAATAATCTTCACGAGGAACAGGGGCGTTAATATTCGTTGATTCTATTTTAGAATAGAGTGATCCCTTAAAGAGCACTAGGCTGGAAAAGCTTACTTAGAAATTGAAATAAATGAGGACCCGAATAGCGTTATTCTTCGAAATCTACTTTCAGGGTGTGAGGACTCACAAGAATGAGCGCAAAGTCAAATTATCAGCCGCCCTATACGATTACACCTGAGATCCTTAACCTGACTGCGGCAATCAGCGAGATTATGGGGCGTCTAACCGTAATCTCCGACCAAGCAGGAGGGGGTGCTTTGCAGCTTCGCCGCATCAATCAAGTGCGCACTATTCATGGTTCATTGGCTATAGAGGGCAATACCCTAAGTGAGGCTCAGATCACAGCCATCTTAGAAGGAAAGCGAGTTATTGCTCCACCACGCGAGGTACAAGAGGTCAAGAATGCAATCGCTGTATACAACCGCTTTGAAAATTGGAAATCCCATTCTGAACGGGACTTGCTTGAGGCGCATCGAATTTTGATGACTGGACTTATGAATGATGCTGGTCGCTATCGGCTTGGTGGAGTAGGAGTCATGGCTGGCAAGCAGGTTATTCACATGGCTCCACCTGCTGGCCGTGTTCCTCAACTGATGGGAAATTTGTTGCGATGGCTGGCCACAACCGACGCGCATCCACTCATAGCTAGTTCCATTTTTCATTACGAATTTGAATGTATCCATCCTTTTTCTGATGGAAATGGACGTATGGGCCGACTGTGGCAAAGTCTTATTCTTGCAAGTTGGAATCCCTTGTTTGCGAACGTTCCTGTAGAGAGTTTGATTTTTGAAAATCAGCGGGAATACTATAAGGCCATTCAAGAAAGCACGCGCCAAACGGATTCTGCAGCCTTCATTACCTTTATGTTGCGAATGATTTTGGATGCTATTAAATTGCCCACCCCCCAAGTCACCCCCCAAGTCGTTGACTTATTGATGGCACTCCAAGGAGAGATGACCCGCGAGATGCTCCAGTCAGCCCTTAAGCTTTCCGATCGCAAATCATTTGGAGATCGCTATCTCAAACCTGCTTTAGATGAAGGCTTGATAGAGATGACTGTCCCCAACAAGCCCAAGAGCCGATTGCAGAAGTATAGATTAACTAACAGGGGTTTTGAGCTGCGCCCTCAGAAGAAAAAAAGTTAGAAAATTGTGATTATAAGGATGAAGCCAATGCTTTACTTAAAGCCAAATAGTCGTTGCTTTAAACGCGACCTTCACTTGGAACAAAAGTAAAACCGAGAAAATGATTCACCTGTTGCCTAGTTCCAAAGGATGTGTGATGAAGCGGGAGAAAATCGCGCCAAACGCAACAGGCGTGCTTCTGACATTTCAAGTGTCCATCTCAAAGTTCCAAGATCGAACTAGTCACATATAGAGAAGATGTTTTAGGACTCAGTTTTTTGACTTTTTGTGTCGGCAAAAAGGTCTAATGAAACGTTTTTTCAAGATTCTCAACTCGTAAAAAGCATCCTTATAGATTGCACCTAGGAGGTTTTCGTTTTCTTCCCATGAGTCTGCTGAATATGCTTCAAATGGGTTATCCAATGCTTTTGAGCAGCTCTTTCTAAATAATAGACCGCGGCTGGTGGGAAGAAAGACAGAAAAAGAGCTGTAAAAATAGAAATGCTGCGGTAATTATTTTGAATCTCGGCTGCAAGCATCGCAGTTGCTAAGCGATAGAACACGATTACATTCAAAACGGGAATCATCCCAAGCCAGGGAGAAACGTTCTTTTTCTTAAAATGCGCATCATCTAGATGCCAAAGTATCTCTTGATAGTATTTACTGATCCATTCTGGCAGCTGAAAGGGAACAAGTGTAGATGCTGCTACTTTTAGAGGACTTGAGAGTTCCCCCATTCGCAAACGCCCGCGAAACATTATGTGCAAATAATCAAGGGATTTACCTGCAAGATCTTCTTCTATCTTGAATGAGAATGTACCTTTATTTGGTTCTGACTGAAGAAAGCTTCTTTCCTTATTTACGAAGGAAGCATCCACAGCTCTAGGAGTAGCATTCGAAGGGATGCCATTTTGGACAGACTGGGGATTGGAAACCGATTGGGAAAGTGGCTTGGAAAGAGGCTTGGAAAGAGGCTTGGAAAGTGGCTTGGAAAACGAATCGAAGCCACTAGCTTCGCCAACCATAAGAGTTTCGCCTTCTGGCTGAATTGAAGCATAAATACTCTCGAGGCTTTGGCTTCCATAAGAAGATGAATTTTTTTCCGTCGGAAGTAAAGTCTTCATGCGATCGATTTCAAGGATGATATCATTTCTAAGATTCGCTACGATAGACTGACTTTCTGTCCGACCATGGATATAAAGATTATGAAGTTCAGAATATTTATACCATTTGGTAAACCCTTTTCTCGACACCAACAACTGGGTACTTATTTTCGATTTTTCAATAGCATTAAAAATTTCTGAGACTTTTTCTACTGATGAAAATGCATCATTTGCAGACAACGGCCCCTCAATATTAAGACCGTCGCTAACAAACCATTGGTCAGGCCAGACATTTTTTGTGGGCACTTGGTCAGACATAGTCAAACTTCCACGAAGATTAAATTGGTATTCTGATTTATAATAGCACTGTACTCAGGCCCATGCAGTTAAAAATCGACTTTGTAGGACTATTTATGAAAATGCAAGCATCTTGGCCCGGCCACTATATTGCAGGGAGTTGGGCTCAGCCTACTCAGGGAACCAAATGGACCTCGTACAATCCCTCGACTGGGGCTGCATTATTGGAGGTTTATAGCACTAAGCAAAATACTGAGGATGCGATAACCTGTGCAGATAATTTTTACAGGCGAGAACAGGCTCCCAAATGGAGCGATCGAGTCGACATGATCGCTCGTTTAGAAAAAGCCCTCGAAGAGTATCGGACGGAAATTGAAGTCGCCTACCGCACAGAAGTGGGGAAACCCGCTTGGGAAGCCGCTATGGAGATCAGTGCCTGTCTTGACTATTTGAGTTGGGTCACCCAAAATGCCAGTTTTGTAGAGGAGCATTTGTTTGGGCCCGCACGTTTAGGACATCTTAAGGGCGATTTTGCAGCCGTGCCAGCTGGTGTTGCAGTGGGCTATTTAGCATTTTCGTCGCCTCTTACCAATTTCATTTTTTATACGGTTGCTGCTCTTCAAGCCAATTGTCCAATACTCATCTATACCTCGAGGCAAAACTTATGGCTTGGTACTCTTCTCGCCAAGGCAGTGGCTCGAGTAGAATCTCGACCGGGCCAAATTCAGATCATATTTGCCGGTTTTAATGATTTTAAATCTGCATTGCTTGACAAGCGCGTTGCTGCGGTTCTCTACACAGGATCAAGAGATCACTGCGAGGAAATTAGGCTTGAAAGTCGAACCTATCCGGAACGCCGCCTTATTTTACAGTCCGGTGGAAAAAATGCCGCGGTCGTTCATGAATCCGCAAATATAGATGCTGCCTTAAATTGGATCGCCGCAGGTGCTTTTAGGAGTGCAGGACAACTCTGCTCTTCCACCAATCGAGTCCTCGTTCAAGAAAGCATTTTAGACAAGTTTACTGCCAAATTTAAGCTGCTCTTGAGTCAACTTTCCATCGGGCCCACCGATGGCCCAACAAGTCCTTTTATGGGGCCCCTCTATTCTGAAAAGTCAGTCGATCGATTTTTAAAGTATCAAACCATGGCAGCTCGCGAGGCCAGTGAAACGCTTCAATGGGGAAAAGCCCTAGAAGG
>CAIMVM010000331.1 GCA_903844895.1 uncultured Pseudomonadota bacterium | reverse complement strand
TCAAAGGAACTGATTTCTACCTAAATGAAAGCAATACCTGTATTCCCCATTCCGCTTTGAAGGGTGCTACTCCGGAAGAAATTATTACCGGTATTTGGACTGAAGAGAAAATTACTGAACTTAAAGAGAAAATTGCGGCTGCCAGACAGCTAAGAATTGAAACCAATAAAGCAGTCCGCTGCACTCCCTGCCTTGCCTAAGCTCCCCGACCAGGGAGCAGGAATCTCCTCCTTAAAAAGTCTTAAAATGGCCCTGCAACCTACGGGAACCACTCAAGCAAGAGTTGCCCGCGGATCGAAAATTCGTCCACATGCCAAATAAAGCCCATGAATTGGCGCAGGGCGCTCAGAAGGAAAATGTCCATAAAAAACCTTCCTTGTCACAAGGAAAGATTTAAGATAAACTGTCCTTCTGAGGAGGTAAGGATGAATTATACTTTAATATCAGGCAGTTATTCTGAGATTGTGGCGGACTCGTTAAGGCTTCTACCCAATAAGTTTACTCCCCGCGAGTTATTTTTTCCTGCAATTCCAAAGAAAGCAACTGTAGCCATCGGAATGCGGCGTGCGGGAAAATCTTACCTGCTCTACCAAAAAATTACCGAACTCATTCGTTCTGGTATCAATCCAAATGCAATATTACTCGTGAACTTTGAAGACGACCGTTTAAATGGGATGGATGGACGCCAACTTAGGGAACTCATCAACGAGTATTTTAAAATGTTTCCTCAGTATAGAACTGAAAACTGTGTTTTTATGTTTGATGAAATACATGTAGTTGAAGGCTGGCAGAAGGTTATTCGAACTGTTCTTGATCAAGAAATGGCACAAGTCTACTTGTCTGGGTCTTCAGCAAAAATGCTCAGTACTGAAATAGCTACGAGCCTCCGTGGCCGATCATTAGCGGTGGAAGTTTTCCCCTTTAGTTTTTCAGAACATTTGCTGCATAGTGGTATTCATCAAAGTGATATGGTTTTCAGCAAAGCTGACGTTCGATCTAGAATCCAGAATGAGCTGCGCAAGTACCTAGCCCAAGGAGGGTTTCCAGAAGTTGCAAATTTGGAGCCTGGCATTGCACGGGAAATTCTGCAAAGCTATGTAGATACAGTCATACTCAGGGATGTAGTAGAGCGTCACAAAATTACTTCAATTAACGCTCTCCGCCAAATGGCTTTACAGATTCTTAGAAATCCATCGAGTCTTATGAGCATAAATAAACTTCATGGAGACATGCGGTCACGAGGAATTGCTGTTAGCAAAGATACGCTTTATGCGATTTCGGCACACCTTGAAGATGCCTATCTCTTTCAAAGTATTGGAATCAATTCATCTTCAGAACGAGTTCGACAAACTAATCCTCGTAAAATTTATCCGATTGATACAGGTCTTTCAATTGCTTATAGCCGCATTTCGGATCGTGATATTGGCAAGATTTTAGAAA
This sequence comes from uncultured Pseudomonadota bacterium, assembly GCA_903844895.1. Taxonomy (GTDB): domain Bacteria; phylum Bdellovibrionota_B; class Oligoflexia; order Oligoflexales; family CAIMVM01; genus CAIMVM01. Next base: position 523 of record CAIMVM010000331.1, on the reverse strand, counting down.
CGGCAACCTTTTTATGCCTTCGCAGAATTTGTAAAAACATCGACTATTATCGCACTGAAGAAGGATATGAGGTGGATTTTATTCTTGGGGGTAATAACTTCGAGGACCTTCTTATTCAATCTTGTGCTCAAATGGATGCGCCTGAAACCCGTAGTCGAGAACTTAGAGCGCTTGTAAGTGGGATGCGGGAAAAAAAACAAGTTTCGGCCTGGATCGTCTCCTTGGAGCATGAGGAAGTCTTTAAAGTTCCCGAGGGGACGATTTTCATAGTCCCTGCTTGGAAGTTTTTTCTCGATCCAAAAGGTATTTTGGGTGTGGACTAGAGCGTCAACTCTGGACATTTTACGATATTTCCGACGAATTTTTCGCTTGTACTAAAAAATTTGCCTAGTGAGTAGATCTCCCAGATTACTCTGGGAAACCCCTCCTCAGAACGGAGCATGCGGATTTCCCGCACTCCGCTCCCGACTTAACGTTAGGCTTTCGCCTGGTTTGATGTGGGAAAAAGGGATTTTAGTTGTGG
>CAIMVM010000330.1 GCA_903844895.1 uncultured Pseudomonadota bacterium | reverse complement strand
TCTTACCTACGCATCAAAAATGGAGTTACCTCCACTTCTGCAAGGCTAGATACTGCGCCTGTGGTTAGCAGTTACGCAGACCGGATTCCCACCGGCTAGAACATGCGGCATTGCAAGGCCGCAGCTGCTGTTCATTTCCCACTTCATCGATGCCGGTTGGCTTCTTGGAAAAGCTCCAAATAGCCAGAGCCGTCATCTCCCTGGGAGGTGGTAGATACGCTAGTTGCCTAGCCGCCCCCCCCCAGTGAGAACCCGTCGTGCCCTACTAAGGCAACGGGCTCCTGATCAAATCATTTGCTTGTATGTAACATGAAGAGTTTGTGATGAATGATAGCCTTGGGCGGAGGGTAGAGCTTCATGAAGAGGTTGAATTTGTCCCAGTCCAAGAGCTTTCTTCCACCGCGTTTTTTTAGCCATTTGAAGAAGATACGTGTAGCCGCGAATATATACCTCGAGACGCCTCGTTGATTATTGGACACCATAAGCTCACAACTGGCTTTGATAGAATCGCCAAAGGTCTGACATGGATTTAGTGGGTTGCCCATAGGGCGCTCCCGGCAGCGACGCCCATTTTCCAGAAAGAGAGTATATAGCTCTTTCAAAAGACGCATATTGATTCGAAGCAATCACATCTTGGGTAGCATCTACTTCTTTGATCAGTGCTAGGCAAACCGTGTCTTGGCTCGCAGGAGTGAAATCCTTAACGCCGGCTTTTCTTGCCAATGGGTCCCATGTTCCTGCTAAAAATTGGTATCTACCTGCTGCATTAGAGCAAAGACCATTGGAGCACTTTCTCTGGCGGGGATGATCCTCATAGGAACTAAAACTCGCATGGGAAAATATATAGTTGTAGGCGTCTCCCGTGCCCTCAGCGTAAGCAATCGTTGAGAGAAAAGCTTTTTCATTTTTTGACATGGTTTCTACCTTGGAAAAAGACGATTCCACATCTGACTCTAACACATAGCCACTTGCGATCTCACAACCGGGAACCGGAAACGAAAAGTCTACTTTTAGGTAGCCATCTTTTGTGGGAACGGGAGGCATATTCAAATTCAAGGTCATCCCGGAGTAGAGATTACATCTACGATCGAGATAGTTTTCAGAGTAAATTGAATCTTTTTCCGAAGAAACCTTTTCAAAAAGCACCGTGTCTTTGCCCTGAATCACTCGAATATAGTTAGTCATCGGTTCGCTGGAAACAATCCCATGAACCTGCTTGTCGTTGCAGCTTAGGCTGGCAAAAGGCAATATGAAAAATAGAATAGCTGTTTGGCGCATGACCAATCCTCCAGACACTTTCTATTCAAGGAGCGTGCCAAGACGGAGGGGCCTTGTTTTCGATACATAAGACGAAAAATTCGTCGAAAGCTTGGACAAACTGTCAAAAATACTGTCATTTTAAATGAGATTTAACCGATAATTCTGGTAGTACTCTGTGAGAGCTACCGAAGCTTCATACCTCGGCAACCGCTCAAAATGAAGGAAACTTTCTCGGACCTCCCCAACAAAGGCAAAGGCATCGGCAAGGTCTGACAAAACCGCCTGGTAAATCTCTCGATCATCCAAATACTCTAAAAGACTTGCTCTTAAAAACAAAATTAGGTGTAGAACATGACTATTCATGTCTGCAATCATGTATTCATACTTTTGTCTAAACCTCGCATTTTTTAAATGAGGTTTAATCACGCCTTGAATCTTGCCTAAATCATTAAAAAAAGCGACCTGAGCTTCTTTCCAAGAATCCGACTTATGAAAGTTAGCAGCGTGTTCTAGGTCATGTACCATGAAATCCAATTCGTCATCATGATCGCGGATGGGAAGGCCCCAGAGATTGGTATCTATAATCATAGACACAGGCCTAATACCTTGACATTGCATTTGAAAAACTTGCGAGGGAAAAGGCACGACCTGAAGGAGCTTCATTTGCCAATGCCCCCTAAGCCAGTTTTCCAGGGAATCACTTACACGAATAGAATAACCTTTTAATCTTTGTCCGGTAAAAAGTTCAATTAAATGGTCAGGACAATTCGTGGACAGGGAAGCGTCCAAGATTGGAAAGATCGAAGAACTTGTAATTTTTTGAAACTTTGAGGATTTCCTGGCCAAAAGACTTGCATCTTTTTCGTAGGCCTTGGCAAGAAGAAAGGTGCTTGCCATAATTGCATCACTAAGCTCCCCCTGTTTCCATTTCAGAATAGCTCCCGATAGAAGTGTCACAAGTCCCTCAATGTTTGAGCTTTGATTTGCGCTGGAAGTCCCCACCGATCCTCGGCAGGAATCTTGGAAAAGTCTAACTCTACACTTCTTAGCCCGATGCCAGGTTTGTTCCATTGAGCTCCACCATAAAGCTGGTCTCCGGCAATGGGTACCAGGTGACGTGCCATTTCAAAACGAAGCTGATGGGATCTTCCCGTTTTGGGACAAAGCCTCCAAAAGAAATAGTCAGCCACAGGTCCCATAAGTTTTGCTTCCGTCCAAGACTCTTTACCGATTACTTCATGGATATAGGCACGTTTCTTTCCTCTGGCTATTTTACAACGCCAGGTATAAAGCTCGCCCTCTTTCATCCCACCGTCGCTTAGAGACAGGGCTTCATAGGTTTTCTCTACCAGCCTATTCTCGAACCACGTATTTGCCGCTTTATGGGCAGGCGCAGATAATGCAAATAGGATGGCCCCAGAAACTTCCTCATCTAGCCTATGAACCGGCCAAAGTCGGACCCCTAATTGCTTTTCAAGTTCGACCCCTAAAACCCGCCGAAGATCAGCCCCCCCCTGACGAGATGGCACAGATAAGATGCCGGCCGGCTTATCTACAGTCACAAAGAACTCACTTTTGTAAAGAATTTGATAGGACAAAAATAAGCTCTCCCTAGGTAAACGCGCAGACACCATAAAACCGACCCGTACTCATCTGTCAAGGGGGGATCTCAAAAAGCTAACAAGAAATCTGTCAAACCTACGAAAACATGTTTACATTGTCCAAAAAAACCAATAGGATACCCGGTCAGCGGGTTCCCTTTTTGTAAGTTTAGTGTCATAGTTTTATAAATGCACAAAAGGGGTGATAACAATGGCCATAGCGAGAAATTTATTCGTGGAAGAACTTGACGAGAAAGAGAAAAAAAATATCCTTGATAGCGAGCTTCAAGAATTCGCAATGCAAATTAGTATGATTTGCGCATTAGAAGCTGGTGGTAAATATTCGAGTGTTGAAGCTTATAAAAAAATAAAAGCCCTTTTTAAAGAGCTAAAGACAAGCAAGAGAACTTTGTTCCCCAAGGTTGTCCCACCAACCGAAGAATAGTTGATAAAATAGTGTCCTTTACATCTGGGTTCTTCTTAAGGACCCTTTTTTGTTTTCCGCCTAAAAGTTAGAAACTTCTAAAAGTTAGACACTTCTAAAAGTTAGGAACCTCAATAAGTGACGCTTTTGAGATTCCTAAACGAAGCGAGATACCCGATGCCTGATTCTATTGAAACTTCAGTTTGCCTCAGGCTATGACGAGAGATTTTGACCTCAAGACATAATATATGATTTGAAATAATTTAAGCCCTTCTATATTCACGTAAAAATCAGGGCTCCGGCAGCAAATTTTGCTCTCGCTTTATCTCTATGGATCTAAAGTTGGCGTTTTATCCACTCAATACTTCCCCCAAAATCAGCAGATAAGTCCAAAGTTTTTATAATATTCGGCTCCGATTTGGTTAGAAACTTTTGATATGTCTTATCGTAGCGCTCCCGAAGCAAAATTTCGGTCAATTCAGAAAACTTTCTTTCACGAGCAAGGGAGATAAGCTGCTGTTTGGTAGATACAGAAATTTGGTTTTTAAATAGATTGATGCTCGCCTCAAATTTTTCGAGTTCTTTCTCAGTGAAATTTGAAAAATAGACTTTCGTAATACTTGACACCCGATCTTCAAAACTACGCTTCAAGAGAACCATTTTCTCCTGCTTTAGAGAAAGCCTGAGAGGGCCTGGCAGAATCACATCCCCTAAGCTTGTCTCGTGTTCAATTAAAATAAGAGCAGACCCCTTGATTCTCGCAAAATGAAACGCAATCAAGTTTTCAAAATTTTGCTGCGTTGCGGGCGGGATCTCCTGGGCCATTCCGCCAAGGGCGGAACCTCGATGACCGGCCAGCCCTTCAAAGTCGATTACGGGATGATTTTTTAAATATTCTATCACCTCAGTTTTACCAGAACCCGTCATGCCGATTAAAACAAGTTTAGGGTGAGCGGCAAAAAGATCTAACTCTGTTAGAACCTGAGATCGAAAATATTTATAACCCCCTCTGAATTGAAAAACCTTTATGCCAACAGCTTTTAGAAGAGTAGCAACGAAAGACGAGCGAAGGCCACCGCGAGCGCAATACAAGGCAATTTCCCGATTTGCATTCACCAACCCTAAAACTTGATGAAAAAATGACTCGCATTTTTCAGAAAATATCTCTACGCCCCTTGCAACAGCATCAGATTTTCCTACCTGCTTATATAGCGTGCCAATTTCTGCGCGTTCCTGGTCAGAAAATAAGGGGATATTAACAGCGGTCGGAATCGAACCCTTCGCGAACTCTAAAGACGCTCGCAAGTCCAGTATAGCTACATCTCGATTTATAAATTGGACATGCGCGCTAAAGAAATCTACTTCATCAATATCTGGATTCATCGTCAAGGCTCCAAATAAAGAGGCTTAGCTCGAAGGGAAACAATATGACCAATAGCCCAAGGTCTTTCTAATCCTAAACGGTCAACTTGATGCCAAAGCTCGGGCAATAGGCCTTGCGGGACGCACGCCAGCAACCCACCAGATGTTTGCGGGTCACAAAGCAAATACTTCAAAGCTTCGGGCCATGGACTCGCATGGAGATATCTTAAGAAAATTGAGTTCTGAGCGTAGGCACTCGAGCGAAATCCCTTTGCTATCAACGATGGAACGCCATAAAAGCTCGGTATCTTGGACTCATTTAGAACGGCGCTTACATTACCTTGAAGCATTTCTAAAAGATGGCCAAGCAGTCCAAAGCCAGAAATATCCGTTTGTGCATCCAAGCCCAAATCCCGAAAGATTTCCGCCATTTTACGATTTGACTGAAGCATGGAATGAATCGCTTGCTGGACACTCCTAGGGTCTGCCTGTTGGTGCATAAGACCTGAAAAGACAATCCCAGTACCTAAGGGTTTCGTTAGAATTAATACATCCCCCACTTTGCCAGATCCCTTTTTTGTGGAATTTTGCCCGGCATCTCCAATCACCGAGACGGTAATTGCTAACTCCTCGCCGACACCAGAATGCCCACCTTTGAGTTCGACTTCCTGATGCTTAGAAGAAGCCATCACGCCTTCCATAATGCGACCAATATCGCGGTGATGCAAATCTTGAGTAGCCCTTGGAAGTTCTACAGAGACCTGAATATATCGAGGTGTTCCTCCTGCAGCAAAGATATCGCTTAAAGAATGAAGAACTGCAATTTGGCCGAAAACAAAGGGGTCTAACACAAGACTCGTAAGTCTATCGATACTTGCAATGAGATTGAGATCTCCAAATGGCAAAAGACTCGCATCTTCTTTAGAAATTCCAGTGCCAGGATCTGTGGACAGAAAGCAACCTAAAGCCGTGGGACTGACCTTAGCTGCACAGCCTCCACAAGGCATGTCGTCTTCCATCGGTGGTAAATCTCGAAACTGATCCATAAAGCGGCGATCAATCCAGTCCTTAACCCACCAAAGAAAGTTAGCTCTAAATCCAAAACTTCCTTTCGCTGCTACTGCAGACTTCCCATTAATACCAATGAGTGCCAAAGGAGTTAGGTTCGGCTTCCAGAGTTTTTGCGGCTTGTCTTGAATATATGCTTTGATATTAGCAAGTAAAAATCTGGCGGCACGCACGGCATATACACCAGACTTTGCGAGATTGTAGCCTTTAAGACTAGAGACATCTCCCGCCGCAAAGACAAACGAATGGCTAGAAGATTGCATGGACGGAAGAATCTCCACAAAACCTCTGCGATCGACGTTCAATCCTGAGTCTTTAATCCAATCGGGAGCTTTCGGTGAAGTCGTCCAAAAAATATGATCAAACTTACGTTCAAATCCTGTGCCAACTAGCGTGCCATCTTTTTCTGATTCTACCGTCGTATCAAGTCTCAGTTCTATGGACCTTAGAGCCAACTCCCTTAGAAGAATGTCCCTCACCGAGTCTGGAAAGGACTCCAAAATCTTGCTTGTGGAGTGAATAAGGGTAATGCAGGCTTGAGGAAGTCTTATGGAGAGATTGAGGGCCAGCTCCACACCGCTTGCCCCCGCTCCCACAACAGCAACGGAATGGATATCAGTCCGCAAGACAAGCTGGTCAAAAACGTGTAAAAAATGCTGAATAGGCTTAATGGGTGTGAGGCGCTGCGAACTGTCAGGCAATGGGTAGGGAGTACTTCCGATATTCAACGAAAGAATATCAAATTCTAAAGTTCCGGTAGCTTTAAGCTTCACTTGTTTCCGAGCTAAATCTAGACTTTCGACTGAGTCCACTAGGAATCTGACCTCAGCAAACGAAGTGAGCCTAAAAAGGTCAATATGAACATCCTCATAACTATAAACACCAGCAAGGTATCCAGGAATCATGCCAGAATAGGGAGTGAGCGGCTCGGGAGAAACCAAAGTAAGCCGAACCTGGCCTAAGGGTTTCATAGCCCACATTTTAATGAGCAACGCATGGGAATGACCACCGCCTACCAATACTAAGTCAATCATTTGGCATCACCCCCGGACTAATAGATGGAGTACGTCGATTCAAAAGGAGAGGAACCAGCTGGGCACTGATCATAATAGCAGCTCCGCTCAGTTGAATTTCAGACAAAGTCTTACCCAGAATCTGCTTTTCCCAGAAAAGTACCATCGGAATATTAATATAATAGACCAAACTTGAAAAAACAGCCGTCGAGTGGGTCGTAACCCAAACCCACAGACCATGGCCGACGAGGGTAGCGCCGATCGATAAATAGAGAAGATAGCCCCAATCTTTAAAATCATAGTGGAGATTTAGACTACTGGAAAAAGGCAGAAAGAAAAGAAAGGCACCAGCAAATTGAAACTGCACCCTAACTTTGGTTGGGATGTGGGCAAATTTGCGATGAACTATCGGCAAAAAAGCGTATAGACTGCCGCTTAAAATGGCGAGCCATAGAGCCTCGCCTTCCAACGCTGTCGTACCAGAAGACACTAGATAGACCCCAAAGATAGAACCTAAGACTGCCAATAAGGACATAACACTTGCTTTTTCATTGAAGAAGAACCAGGCATAGAAATTTAGAAAAATGCCGTAACTGCTTAATCCTAGCAGCGCTAGCGATGGAGTTCCTAGCTTAACAGCAGTAAAGTAGGTGTACCAATGAGTGGAAAACAAGCCCCCAAGTATCAAAAAAACCAAGAAGTGTCTCTTCAAACATTCCCAAAAATCCATCTTTATAAAACTTAAGCAGAAGACGGTTATCGACAATCGAATGAGGGCAATGCTTTGCACATCAGCACTCGTGGACTTTATGGCGATAGGTACAAAAGCAAAAATATTCTGCACGGCAAAGGCAACCGGGAAAACTTCTTTTAGAGATTTAAAATGGCGATGTTTCATTCTTACTGCTTTACGCTGGAATTATTCACTAGGCTTTTAGCCTCTGGGATAAAATAGCATATTCTGCGCCTATTTGGCTGGAAAAAGAACAAAAAACGAGCCCTATAGTACCAAGAAAATGTCTACATAGAGAGCAAATCTGGTCTCAGAGCATAAAGGACTAGATTAAAACCTTTGGCGTTCTATATCCGCCTCCCAAACAGTCCACGCGAGCAATCACAGGCCATGTCCTTCCAAAAAATAATGCCTCTATGACATACCCATGAAGGGAACTTGCTGTTTGCTCAGCTAAAAACGCTTGAAGCGTCCAAACTCATTTCTGTCGTCTTAGACCACGCGACGATCCCAACAAGCTCAACAATCTATCGAATACTGCTTATTCAGTGCCAAAATAGATGGTTTAGCCACAATAAAAACACCAGAAACTTTTCCGCATCGCCTTTCTATCCAACATGACTTAGAATGCATGGTAAATTCTTTACAACTTGGGCAAGACAGCCCATAAAAGTTTTCGAGGGCAGCATCCGCTGTGACGTTATATCTCAAAGAGTCATAATGTAAGGACTACCGCAAAGAATATCTGTTTATATGCTGTCAAATTGAGACACATGAGAGCTAGTTCCGAGGGTAGCTGATAATGAATTATTTGTGTTAAACTAATGTTACCCTTTAGTAAACCGGAGTGACACATTGAAGCTTCTACTTCCCATAGTATTTATCACGGCGATTTCAGCATGTAAAATTAGCACCGAGTCGGCTGTGAGAAGCGAATCTGGCGAATTTTCAAAACAGGATTCCGACGTTGACTTGATTCCTAGTATTTTAAAGGAAAATGGAATCGAACTGACATCTTTGAGCCGCATGGAAGATAATTTGCCGAGTCAATCCTCAATTAGTTTTCAAAATGCCCTCGTTTCATCATGGCTAGCTAGCTTGTCCTATGGATCTGCCTCTCAAATTGCCTCACAGTTGCAGAGCGCGGGAATATTAGACGAGAACGCGGCAAAGGCAACTATAGCGACTTCCAATCAAATTCAGCTTTTTAGAGCTTTGAGTGATAGCTATGAAGGAAATGGCGAGCATTCTATCGGCGCGTACATGAAACAATCGACTGTTATGAAAAGGCTCGAAGTTGGCATAAAGGCGCATCCCTGCTCTATATAAATTAGCTTCCAAAGACCTTCAAGACTCGGGCTTTGAATCTCTGCTGCTTGCAGAATGGGATACGCCACGAGAAGGCCGCGAGGTGAATCGAATAGGAGCACTAGAGGGAGGGATGTATCTTGATTTTCTGAAATCCCAAGACCCCGAGTCATTTGTGAAGCAGGAAAAAAGATGGGTCAGTAGTTCGGAAAGACTTGATCTTGTATTTAAGGGAATTACTGCAGCACTCATTAAATCAGGTAAAAATGCTGTGGGATCACACTTCTCCAACACGGATCTAGACTCATTCATTAAAAAACTAAAGGATCAGCTATCCGACGACAATTTAGGTGCAGCTCGAAGTTTTAATCGAATTGCCGAGCTAATGGAATACAATTTGGCATATAACGATAGGGAAGAAAACTCTGGTTCCCCTGACAAAGATGGCGTAATAACATCGCCATCTAAACTGCTCCTATTTTCAGGGGGACGTTTGAAATTCAGTCAAACCGATATTTTTCAAGAAGGTTCAACCCAACTTTTGATCATAGAGCATCGCAACAATCGAGATGTTTTCTTTGTATTTAGAGGCACTAAAGGTCAGAAGGATTTATTGGTGGATTTGCATCCAAATTTAATTCGTGACCCTATTGATGGGGTAGGTCAAGTTCATGCGGGTTTTGTCAAGGCATTTCAAGAGCTAACCTTACCGGTGACTCCAGTACACTTGGACCTTCCCGAGGTCCTTCCTGAAGGAAAAACGGAGGAACAATTACGTAAAGAGATGGAATTGACAGAGAAAAAGTATTCACAATTTCGGCCTATTTTGGCAAATGTCTTGAAGCGAGCCCAATTACAAAAGAAAAGAATTTGGATTGCAGGGCACAGTCTTGGCGGGGCCATGGGCCTGATGTTCTTTAAAAAGTTATTAACCTTGCCTGAATATTCTGGATTGGCAGCAGGCGCTTACACCATTGGTGCACCTAGAATTGGCAATGGTGCCTTTGCGGGAAATTTTGATCGTAAAATCTCTTCCATGTTCTTTCGCGTGGTTCGAATTCAATATGAAAACGACCTCATTGCACGGATAAATCCTTTTGGAAATTTCGCACCAGACAGCCAACTTATGGTTCTCACAAATCGAGGAAATTGTTTCCTGCAAGATCGATTCATTAAGCAGAATCCTTTATCCTTTGCCCCTTGGTTCGTGAGAAATAAAGAAGCATGCTCTTTATTTTCAAAAAGAGAACTTGATGACGACACGATCAATTTAGATAGCAATTCAGTTAAACTTTCAAAGGGAATTGCTGATCATGTTTTTTTCAATTATCTGAGATCGGTTAGTCGCATGCTGAGTCGTCCTAAATAGTTTTTTGTCTAAAGAGGTATTTTAAAAAAACTGGATCAGCCTTGACACACATGGCCCCCGTGTGAAATCACAAAACCTCGTTCGGCCGTCCGGTGGCTGAAACTAGACATAATCAACTGTTTCAATCTCGTGAAAACCAGCACCTAAACCCGCGACTGGCTGTCCTGACGGGCGAAGTGATATAGGTAGCCCACTCTTGACGAGAGGCTTTGCTCATGAGGCAGCATTTAGGAAACCTGCGGCACTAGCTGGAACGCTTGATTCCTCTCGATAGAACATTTAAATTCTAGGGGTATTTTCGCGGAAGGCAGAGAATTATCGTCGAAAGAGAATGATTTTGAGTCAAACCTCACTTGGAAAATGAGAGGCTAAACCTTCATTCTTACTGCATTGCATGGCAATTTTATGCTACATTTTTGCCTTCCTAGATAGAGGCACATCTTTTCAGCTTGTTGGGCCGGAAAAAGAATAGCTCTTAAGGCCTATAGCCCTAAGAAGAATCGCGACAAAAAGGACGAAATACTAAATGACGAACCTAACGGGCCTAATTGGAATTTTTGCTATGATGACCATTTCTTTTGGAATTAGCGAGAATCGCCGGGCCATTAAATGGAAGCCCATTGCTATCGCAGTAGGAATGCAGTTTGTACTTGCTATTCTCATTGCGGGGATTCCCAAACTTGGCATTAAAGGTCCCCTAAATCCGCTGTTTCAACTTGCCAATGATGCCATTGCCGGGATTTTATCGCATGTGGATAAAGGAACTGATTTCCTGTTTGGATCACTTGCCCACCCAGAAGTGATCGGTAGCTATATTTTTGCTGTAAAGGTACTTCCCACCATCGTCTTCTTTGCTGCCTTTATGGGTATTCTCTACCACTATGGCATTATGCAAAAAATTGTACATGGGCTTTCCTGGGTCATGTACCGCTTTCTAAATATTAGCGGCGCTGAAAGTCTCTCCACTGCCGGGAATATTTTTCTTGGCCAAACCGAGGCCCCACTTTTAATAAAGCCTTATGTCGGTGATATGACGCGAAGTGAAATTATGTGCATTATGGTTGGCGGATTCGCTAATGTCGCAGGTGGAGTTTTGGCTGCTTATGTCGGCATGCTCTCGGGGATGATCCCTGATATAGCGGCCCACTTATTGACGGTTAGTGTCATGAGTGCCCCGGCTAGTATAGTTTTTGCGAAAATCATCGTCCCTGAAACTAAATCGCCTAAAACTGCCGCTACATTAGTTAAAGACACTAAGTCCATATATACAAACGGAATTGAAGCAGCAGCTAGTTCTGCGTATGAAGGCACCCAACTTGCCATCGCCATTGGCGGCATGCTTTTAGCATTTATAGCTCTATTAAGCTTTGGAAATTCGGTTATCGGTTGGCTTGCAGATAAAGCTCACCTTACGGCGATGGTAGGACAGCCGGTCAGTTTAGAGCTTATTTTAGGGTGGGTGTTTGCTCCCTTTGCTTGGTGCTTAGGAGTTGCCAATGAGCACATTGCTTATGCAGGTCAGCTGCTAGGAAAAAAGATCATGCTCAATGAGTTTGTAGCTTACATGGATTTTGCTCAAAATGGAAAGTCCATGGATCAGCGCTCGGCGGTGATTATGAGCTATGCACTTTGTGGCTTCGCCAATTTTGCCTCTATTGCTATACAAATCGGTGGAATCGGAAGTCTAGCCCCTAATAAAAAGAGTGAAATCGCATCGTTAGGCCTTAAGGCCATGATTGCTGGCATGTTTGCATCTGCTATGTGTGGAGCCATCATTGGGTTGTTTATCTAATTCTTAATAGGACTTTACTCAGGAAGTACGTACAATAGAGTCATTAAAGACGCGATCTGTTATTAGTACCTGTATAGTCACCCCATATTTTTGGAACCATGCTATGGAACTCTTGGTAAAATTATCTGAAACCCTCATGGCCTATGGCCATTTAGCCTACCTCGCTATTTTTTTAATACTCATTGCTTGCGGCTTTGGCCTTCCTTTGCCGGAAGATGTTGTCCTTGTCACCGGTGGAATTTTGGTTGCTGCAGGAGTTTGCAAATTTGAGTGGGTAGTAGCAGTGACTCTTGCAGGAGTCCTCATCGGGGATGGGATCATTTTTCACTTAGGGCGCCACTACGGGCCAAGGATCACCTCAAAATGGCCCTTTAAGCTCTTCCTAAATGAACAAAGAATGGAAAAAACGAGACTTGTTTTTAAGAAATATGGAGAAAAAGTCGTCCTCGCTGCCCGCTTTATGCCAGGCCTAAGAATGCCTATTTTTCTTTCTTCGGGAAGTTTTGGCGTGCCACCGTGGAAGTTTTGGGTCTTTGATGGCGTCGCTGCGTTAGTCTCTGTGCCGGCCTGGGTTTGGGTCGGATATTTTTTTGCCGGACATTTAGAAGACTTAGAACGAGTCATGAAGCAAACCCAAATGGTAATTTTTAGTGTCATCACTCTGTTGATTCTTAGTGTTGTTTGGTTTTTCTATCGAAGAAAGAAAGCGGAGACGATTTCTAATAGTTAAAGTAATACTAACTTAGCCATGAAATCTAATCATTAAAGACTATTTCTCAAGGCTAGCGAAGCCATGAATCTTGAAGAATCGCTTATGCGCCTAAACAAAATCCTAACCGACCTTGCCCCCCCTGATCGGAGACTTTGGAATAGCTGCCCACGGCGTCCTCAACGCCACGAATGATATTGATCTTCTCCTGAATGAAGCTGATCCGTCATACTTATCACAAATCTTCCCCGCTTCAATTAGACCTTGGCCGCTGCAACTGAAGAGGTACTGTTTTTTGTCGGAGGAGACTCCATGGACTTTATACTAGCGCGAAAGCTCCTAAGCCAAGACGTGCTGCGCGAAGCGTTACAAATTCTGAAGCTCAGCCTTAAAGCAGTCAGCACTGAAGGATTCATCTGCCTAAAGATCCAAGCCAGTTGTAATAATCCTAAACGCTAGCACCAAGACAAAGCCGACATCTTAGCTCTTATGCGGTCCGAACCAAGCATGGGTCTTAATCGTATGAAACAGCATGCCGAACTTTTTGACGAATGGGAGGAAATATTATGTATAAGGAAGGATTCATGACGATTGATGACTACTTAGATTTTCTGGTTGGATATTGGCGGTTGTTTACTCCACCAACTCCGCCAAATTATGAAACAATCGATGCCTACTGGCGTGACTGCCACTCTGAATAATGAAGAACACACCAAAGGCCCTTTATGGCCTACAGTTAAGTAGAACTCACAAACCCAAGATTTTCTTTCACTTCGTATTCCGATCTGTATCAAAAAAACTTCTCTTTAGAAGAAGTTTGGCCGCGCTTTACTGAGACTCGCCCTTAGAATTGAAGAGCTTGCTACGGCCCCATCAATCGCCACCATAAACTCTTTGCGTTGGTCTCTTACCAAGTATTAAGGTTCTGTGGGCCTTTACAAGGCCCTCCCAGACTCCTTTAAATCCTCACTGGTTTCTACTTAAATGGCCTTTTAAGAGTCAAACGAGCTAATTTCTCTGGAAAAATCTTTACCTCCCGAAATTAAAGAGACGTTTTTTAAACGCTTGGGAGACAACACTCCGACTCCTCTTGAGAATATGGCAGATATGCTATATTGACCGACCGGCCAACTGGTGCTATATTTTAAAACACAGGGCCAATTTAGCCTTATATTAATAAGTGGGAGTCCCATGAAAATTCTTGGTTTTTTGTCTGTCCTCCTGGCTCAAGTTTCCTTGGCGTATGAAACGCCTCTTCCTAAAGAACGCGTCATTGAGTTTAAAACAAAGTACGCTCCATGGCTCAGTCAAGGAAATGATCTTATGTCCAAGATTGTCGATGCCAAAGGAGCAGGCGATGCCAGCTTGCAGGGGACCACAAACGTTCGCACGGTCCTGCATGGGGTTTTATACCGCGGCGGAACAGCTGCAAGCTTAGATCCTAATTATGATCCGAAAGCTCCTCCCCTCGATCAAAATACCTTAAGCCGTCTTTGTAGTGAAGATTTTGGAAGTGTCGTTTATCTCTATGACAGTGTTTTTCCTCAAGGTCCGTTTTCTTGCGTGAAGAAGAATCAGCAGGCGGGCTCCATTACCTATACTTCCAAAGTTCCTGTCGAAGTCACTAGGGAAAGAATTGCCATTCCCAAACCCCAAGTCATCAAAGAGCTTTTGCAAGCCACTAAAGAGTCCGCTGAAAACAGAGTGCGCCATCCCATTTATATCCACTGCTGGTCAGGCCGACACTCTTCGGGTTTTATGTCAGCCGTGGCACTCAGACAGTTTTGCGGATTTAGCGGCGAAGAAGCCGCTCAATATTGGGCGGATGGAACTGACGGCGCCTCGAACTATCCCTCATTTCCTGAAGGAATTAAAGCATTTGAGCCTTATCCCGAGCTTATGATTTCCAGCGAACTTCAAGCACTCATCTGCCCCCAGAACATCTATCATCAGCAATAAGCTGACATCTTTCCAAGAACCGCGCCTGATCTAACTAGCTTAGATCAGGCGAAGTATAAGAGTGAATGTCTCTTGCCTGAGATTTCAAACCCTTATTAAACACATGCTTTCAGGATTCTAATTCTGATTCGCTTAAAAGCGGAAAGGAACGAAAAGAATCTTTGTCAATTTCTTTGATTTTCTTTTTTGGAATTTTCATTTTATTCAAACAAAATCCTTGGGACCCACAGCTATGAAACTGAGTTTCCTGGCCATTTCGCTTTAATCTACCAATAAGACGATCGGCTCCTTCGAGCTTTACAGGAGTCTTTGACATAATGAGATAGCTCAAGGGAAGAGATCGAAGATCAATGTTAAGCTCTTTTGCAAGCTTCCCCCAAGTGGAATCTGTAAAAACAGAAGAAGGGGGTTTTGCAAAGAAATGACACCAATCACTCTCCGACTTTGCAAGGGGACAGGGATTCAAATGAGTGCATGGGGCAACGACAAACCAAGATTTTTGTAGGAGTTCGTCTCTCAGGCTGATCAGCTTTTTAGAGACTGAGGGGGTACCTGCATCAACTAGAATCAAAAACTGGGCCCGCTCAGCTGCCTTCGCGACCTTTAGGAATTCCGCTTCTTCTAGTTCAGACAAAATATGGCTGGCTATAAAAGTATCATAGGCCAAATTCTCTATCGAGTTGACTTTCCTGCAATTGACCCCAAGATTTTGAAGTTTCTTTTGAGCAAAGTCCATTGCGCGTTCGCTTCGATCGAAAATCAGATACTCTCGCAGGAAAAGCTGACCCAAGCTTTCAGAAGCGACTCCAGTACCTGAACCATAATCCAGCACTCGCCCCATTGGCAATTCCAACTTCAAAACCTCAAGCTCTTTTAGCACGGACCGCCATTTCCACTGTATTCGACGTGCAAATACCGCGTCATAAGCCTCAAGGGCAACGGCAGATTCCCAATAATCCTTGGTAGTTGACGGTGCATCTTTCAAAAAATGA
Source organism: uncultured Pseudomonadota bacterium (assembly GCA_903844895.1). Taxonomy (GTDB): domain Bacteria; phylum Bdellovibrionota_B; class Oligoflexia; order Oligoflexales; family CAIMVM01; genus CAIMVM01. The sequence continues at coordinate 93,838 of CAIMVM010000330.1, read as the reverse complement.
GACCTGATTTCTTTCAAAATCTTAAGCCGCCCAGCATCCATACAGCCCTACCTCCAAGCACTTCACTGCCATGATTTCCTTAAAAATCCTAGATAAATCTATTTTGACCTGGAAGTTCCTAAATTTGTTAGGTAGGAAGGCACTGCGGAGATTGATATGTCAAAAAGAAAAGCAGCTGAAAAACATTGGAGTCCAGACCGACTAAAAAAGCTTACGGGAGGCAAGAAATTACTGCTACTTCCCGTAAACGGTGCTGAGTTGCTTTTTACCTTGGGACTCATGAATCGTGACGGTTCCATATCCGCAAATCAAACTAGCAAGTATTTGCAAATCAATCACATGCTTGAGCTAACGCGCAGGCCCCTGGAACGCCTTAAAGAAAGATTTGCTAAAGTTCGAATTCTCGACTGTGGCTGCGGAAATTCCTACCTAACTTTTCTAATTGCTTGGTATTTTAAAGAAATTCTTAATCATCCTTTTGAAATCACCGGAATCGATTCCAACTCTAAGTTCATTGAGCGTTCCAAAGAAAGAGCTAGGACACTTGGATTCGACGATTCCGTTTTCTTTTTAACTACATCCGTGGATGACTTCTTCAATAGCATCAATGAACAACCTGAAGAGCTCCGCAAAAGCAATAGATTTCACGCTGTATTTTCTCTTCATGCCTGCGATACTGCCACTGACGATGCCCTTGGTTTGGCGCTCAGAACGTCTGCCGACTTTATTGCTAGTGCTCCGTGTTGCCAGGCTGAGCTCTCTCAGCAGTGGACTGAGTTTTCCAGAACCAATGCTGATCATCCCTTTAAAGTAGTCATGAATGCACCCTTGTTGCGTCGCGAAACGGGAGCGCTGATGACCGATGCCCTTAGAATTCTATTGTTACGAGGCTCAGGCTATGAAGTAACCACAACGGAATTTGTGCCTAGTGAGCATACTCCCAAGAATAGACTCATTTCCGCGGAGCGGCGCGGGGCTTTTCACAAAGATGCCCTTCTAGAATATTTAAACTTAGCTGGCTCATTGGGTGGCATTTCTATTAAATTGGAACGACTGTTACCCGTTGCAGCTGCGGATGTCTTTAGCAGCCTTTCAAAAAGATCCAATAACTTATAAAATTTCAACTAATGCTAATAGTTTTGATGAGTTGCCTTCTATTCGCTTGCCTTACCCTAGCGTCATTTTTGCCTTTTTCCTCAGAATTTTTTTTTAGAATCCCGAAGCCTTTGCTGAGATCTTTAGGAGTAGATCATGAAAAAGGTTCTTCTAGTAGTTGCAGTTATGCCATCTTCAATTGCCTCCGCTCTCACATTGGGACTGAATGCCAACGGAGGCTATAGCACGTTAACTGCAAAAACGCTCATACCAGAGACAGCTGCATCTGCAGCTACAGATGTCAGTCTAAATGGATTTGCGTTTCAAGTTGGAGTACCGGTAACCTTTATGCAAATGGGTTCCCTCGGTATATTTGCAGAACCACACCTCCGCTATATGTCTGTTAAAAGCAAGCCATACTCTCTTGAAGCTGCGGAAGGAGTTGAAGCCTCCAGCTTAACGGCTACCTACTCAGGTATACAAGTAGGCACTGGCATGGGAACCAAATATACAATGGGTGACATAGCCCTAGCAACACAGGTCTTCTTTGATGCTGCTGTGAGTGGTGAGGCTAAAATGACCGGCACAGGCCTCCTTCAAGGGGAAACGACCTCCAAACAAGGGGCAATGTTCGGATTTGAAGCTGATGGATATTACAACCTTTCTCCGACCCTTGCCTTAGCCGGCTTCTTTACCTATGGATCCTCAAAGTTTAAGGAAAGTTCATCAAGTGTTTCCACCATAATTTTTGGGGCTGGAATTTCTATGACTTTTGGGGCTGCCAGCGAAACAGATGCAGCGACGACGGCACCCAAAACCACAAAGAAATCTGGAGCAAAGAAAAAGGCGAAAAAGAAAGCACCAGCCAAGGCACCTGTCAGTCCCTGATAGCAATTGGACTTAATGTAATCTTTCACTCCCCGACTCAAGTTGTGGGCAGGTCGCATCGCGAATGCAAGATCAATTAGGGCAGAATGCCGATTACCTGGCATTTGCGGCCAGCACAAACTGACCACCAACCGTGATGTAGGGGGAGACGCAGACCCCTAAGAAGCATGGATTGTCATCTTCAATCGGCTTAAAGAAGGTTTGCCTAGATTCAACTCTACATTGCCATTCAAGAACATCAGTCCTGATTGGAGGAGAAATATGTCTACAAGTAATCGTGACGTCCGTTTCGCTATCCCTACCACCTCCTCCTTCAAGCGCAACCTGAGCTTGTGCCAAAAAAGCCATCTCTTTTTGATTCTGAAGCCTCATTTTTTGAATTGGATTCAGAAACTTCATATCGACTTTAGCACTGAGAGCACGATTTCTCTGTACCCAAGAACTCAGGTGTCTGTCTCTAAGTTGAATCCCCGTCGTCAAATGAGCGAGGTCTAACTCAGCAACACCGGTGCAGGCCGATGGTTTTTGACAGTTGATTTGCAGAGACTTTATTTTTATACCAGAAATCTCCATAGAATGCCCCAGAGACAACTCTACTTTTGCGCTAAGTTCCATATTCTTAACTGAAAAACCAAACACATCAGATTGCTCTTCCTTGGTTTTAGGTAAACTCTGCTCAATACTGACGTGATCTAATTGCTTTACTTGCTTTACTTGCTTTACTTGCTTTACTTGCTTTACTTGCTGAGCGGCTTTGACGGGCCCTGCAGATGCAACGCATTTTTCCAACCTCATGTTTGCATCCACAACCTGAGCAGAGGCTTCTTTGATATAAGCCCAATCCTTCAGACATTTCAAAAGTTTTTTATTGCGAATCCGTTTTGTTCTATCACCTGCTTGGGGCAAAGCGTCATCATCATGCATAGGCATTTCATGAGTTTCTACCAGATAGAGAATGGAATCGGCATTTTTTCTATTCAGGGCCCCCCTTATTGCATCAGACTTGGAATTGTGACATTCCGCACACAGTCCAAGCTTCAGAATTTCCGATGACGAACTTGTCGTGGGAAACATTTTAGATTCATGATTTGATAGAAAATCTTTAACGGTGCGATACTGCGCGATCCTCTGATTCCACTCCTCTAAAATATTTCTCTTTGACTCTAAAGTTTTAAACATAGAATTTGGCGAAACATGAGGCCTTATAACCCTAGGCCCAGAAGAATGACACTTAGAACAACTGGCACGAAATGGTATAAGACTCGGCAACGAATTGTCAGGTACAGGACTTGAATCAAATTCGAAATAATAAGCCCTCACGGGCTCCTTAGACCTATCGACCAAAATCCCCACAAAGGCCCAAGTTTGCCATTTTGGCAATGATGCCGGCAGCGACTTCTTAGGAGATATATACTGCCTCATGAGCCAAAAATCATAGTCTCCCCGTGCAATTAAAGATACTCGATTCAAAACTGGGTTTCCTCTATCCGAAAGAGATTCCCCAGACTGAAAGGTAACATAGGGCAGTGCTTCTTGACTTTTCTGGGATAGGTCAAAGGAACTGAGAACCTGAAACAACTTTTGACCCTCGTCTCCTGAAGGAAGAAACTGACTATACAATCCCAAAAGAAGCGATGTTGTCGCTAGACTTGTCATAAAATATTCCAATTGGATTGGTTTCAGATTACTGCTAAAGACCTGGGCCCGGCTCAGCTTTGAAACTGAGTCGGCCCCTCAAACAAACTTGAAATCTATTTTTTCGGAAGTTGCGCCTTAATTAAACCTTCCAAGGTAACGATAGGAGCATCTATAGGATCAATGGAGTCTTTTTTGACGACATTACACCCCATAAAAGTGCTTTTACCTGGGAAATTTTCAACATCAGCGCCTCTGCCTCTGCCGCCTGATTTAGGACCAGGAATGTATGCCACAATGCATTCCACAAGTAGACCGCCTTCGTTCGGACCAGAAGGAAAAAATCCATGAAACACTTTTTGATCAAGATTGGATTGACTCGGATCCCAAACCAAAGCACCATCTTTGTAGAATGCCTGAGCTAAAGGCGACGACGCCCCCAAGTGATACAATATCCCTGGATTTAGGCTTTCTCCATGACTAAAGCCTGATATTGCGATCCCCAACATAAGCCCCAAAACGCTTCCTACCTTCATTACTAAACTCCTCTTCCTATTTTGTCTAAACACAATCCGACCCTCGGATGTAGGTATGAGATAACAGGCCTATCTATTTTGTAGCTAATTCATTATTATTATGTATTGATGCATCATAGTCATCACACAACTCTTTAGAGGTTTTGCTCCATGAAGCTACTTTCACCAAATCTCCAGGCCTTCTATTTTACGGCGACGTTGGGAACCGTCCACGCAGCAGCAAAACATTTACATCTAACCCAAACTGCTGCTACTAGGCGAATTGCTGCCTTGGAACAAGAGGTCAAAATGACTCTATTTCTGCGCTCAAGAAAAGGAATGAGCTTAACAGAAAGGGGCCGTCAAATGCTAAAATATTGTCGTCAAGCCCTGGAACTTGAAGGTGAGGTTTTAGCAAACTCATTTTCCTCAGACAAAGAACCAACGCAAAAGATCACAGTTGAGGGACCATCAAGTTTTATAAACACAAGAGTTTTGGAATGCACCAGCCAAGTGCTGAAAAAGCATCCGCAATTAATCCTTCACTTTAGAATCAACGATGAAGGCAGTGGAGTCGATTCGCTTAAATTGGGGCAGGCTGATTTAGTCATCATACCCAGTGCAGAAGTGGTAAAAGAATTTGACAGTAAAAAACTTAAACCAGAGCAGTATATTCTAGTAGCCCCAGCCGCTTGGTCCACACGCAAATTAGAAGATATTATTGAGGAAGAAAGGATCATAGACTTTAATGCCACCGACAAAATGACACTAAACTATTTAGAATACTACGGACTCCACCACAATCGCAGGAGAGACCGTCACTTTATAAATAACACAGACGCCCTTGCTAAAGCCGTAGAACTCGGAGCCGGGTATTCCGTCCTTTCGAAAGAATTTGCGGAACCATGGATTCAGCAAAAGAAGCTCATCTCACTTTGTCCCAAAAAGCATTTCGACTACTCTTTGGCATTGGCATGGTATCCAAGGAAATACCTACCAGATTACCTACGCGCCGTAATCTCTTCCTTAAAATAGTGATAAAGATATTTTACTACCCAAATACTCGATTTCTACGCCAAAAAAGCGCCAGTCTTTTAATGCATGCGGTTTTCATCAAATCGCTTGCACAAACCTAAATGAAATCGAACTTAGACTAAAGCAAATATCAAAATAGAATCAAAGTTCTATCTTTATCAAGTATTTTTCTATCTTCAAATGAAGTGACCAAATTTGATAGCCTTTGCGTGAGCAATTCCCGATCGACGAAAAATGCATGAAGCAATAGTTCAAAAATAAGATTTGTCTACAGTGCATTAATTTCCTTTATTGCTAAATTGCACATTCTATGCGTTTAGTTCATCCATTTAAAAAAATTGAACTTCCTATATCCTATTCATGGTATCAATTTCGCCTCTCCCACAATAAATAGCTAGGCGCTGCCAATTGCTGCCCATCTTATAATGGGCATATAGGACGGCCCATCCTCCCGACTCAAACTTTGATTTGTCTTAATTTAAACACTTAACAAAAAGCAGCAAAGTTACGATTAGCTGTGTTAAAATATGACTACATCTCTACCCGCGAGGAAAAGCACCCGTGATTAAAGTCAAGGTAGTCACCAAGAAGAAGCTTTTAGTATCGATCATCAGCATGGCGTTTCTATACTTAAGCAATATTTCATGTCGACCACTTCGCCCTCAGCAGGACCCCAGCGAAAATGACTCGTTAGAATTAGGCAAAAACCAGCAGAGCAAAGGACGCAGTCGGCGTGGAGTTTGGATTACCAGTGTAAATAGCAATGTGTACGACTCGCGCGAGAACATACGCACCCACCTTCAAAAATTGAAAGCCTTAGGTTTCAATACCATTTATCCCGTCGTTTCTAACAAAGGTATGACTATATATCCGAGCAAAATTTCCGCTTTGAAATTAGGGATCAGTATCGACCCACGCTATAGAGGCCGCAATGTATTGCGTGAGCTGACCGAAGAGGCAGCTCAAGTAGGACTTATTGTCATTCCATGGTTAGAGTCGGGACTGAAGGTTCCCTTCAGTGTTACTCGGAGGGTTGAGGGAAAACCGGTTACTCAGAATTATCCCATCGCAAATCAGGCTAAGACAAGGGGATGGCTTCTGACGTTGGCAAATGGAGCTCATAAAAAAGATGATTACATCAACAATGCTTCATGGGGTTTTCTAGACCCGACCAATCCTGAGGTCGTTAACTACTTCCAAGAACTCGTCATTGAGATTATCAGCCAACGGGGAGTGGCAGGTATTATGCTTGACGACCACTTTTCCATAGATCCAGAATTTGAAGCAGGCAAAAAGTATAAAAATGACGCACTGCAATGGTGCAAGGAAGTTTCTTGCAAGGGCAGTGATTCGGAAAAAATCGAACGCTATAGTGTCGAAAAAATTATTTCCCTCGTCAGCGCCATAAGCAAAACCGTCCACAGCGGAGCCGAGGGAGGAAGACAATGGAAAGCTTTAATCCTTGCACCAGGAGGTGGCCAGAATTTCACACGCAATGGGTCCCGCCAAGATTGGCATGAAATAGCCAGACGAGGACTCGTCGATGAAATTATCATTCAAACATACCGATACTCACTAGCCTCGTTCCTTCAAGAAATCGCTAAGATGGAATTGCGCCGCGTGCGCCAAAGCTACCAACGTCCCGTGGGTGTAGCTATTTTGGCTGGAATTGGAAATAACAACGACCCCAAAAAGTCAGTTTCCGGCAATCTCCTTTATCAACAGGTCCGCGCTGCAAGAAAAGCTGGATATGACATATCCTTCTTTTATAGCGATAGCTTGTTTAGACCGGCACTAGCTCAACAAGAATCGATGGAAGAACGGCAGTGCTGGATTGAATCGCTGTTCAAAGACAATGCCCCGTGCAAAAATCTTAAGAACAAGCCCGAACCACCTGAGTTACCCCGTGAAAATAGTGAATCTGAAACAGATCCGGCTTTAGATACTGGATTTCACGAGATTGAGCCAGACCAGACCAATTTTGATACTTCTCCCATACTGGACAATCGTCTTGAACAGGAGCCTCCCGAAAACCCAAAAGTCGACAGTTCCGCAGCTGGCACCTAATTTAGAACAGCCCCTTAGAAGAGACCCTTAGAAGAGACCCTTAGAAGAGACGTTAAGAACACATCATGAAACTTTATCAATCTTGGCCCCACAAGCCTGCTTTCTGTACTTCACTTCAAAAACGCAACTTGGGGCCTTGAAAAACCTACAAAGACCCAAAGACGCTACCCCCCTGGGCTTCAGTTAAACCCTAGCTGGCACTACTTTAGATACACTTCTCAACGCAGCATTAAGCGCCGCATCAAGCGATCTACCGCCAAAGCAAGTGTAAAGTCTTTCTTTTAAAAGGAGATCTTAGTTAACGTAGCCGCAAAACGGCAATTTATAGAAGTTAGTAGACACCAGGGCGTTGCGACAAAAGTAATTTCATAAATCCATCATTCGACTCGATTCGTCTTCTGATCGTCAAAAAATTTAACTTTGAAAAAACCTACTATAAATAAACCTAACTGTAAAAACCTAACTGTAAAAAACCTAACTGAAATAACCTAACTAAAATAACCTAACTGAAATAACCTAACGGTGAAAGCACTGGGAGGTGTCAATATCCTCGACTTCATACTCTTTAGTCACGCCACAACTCGCCAGAAGGCGCATTCGACGCGTGTTTTAGCTCTTTTTTATGTTGATAGAATTTCTCCCAGTTTGAAAAAATATCTAGTGCAATTAAATAGTCTGTTTCGCTGCACAAACATTTTTTCTTTCTCTTAGTGTCACTCAGCATTACTTTGTTTTGCATCTTTAAACGAGTCATTGGCATAAAACATTGTAGATAAAGCATCTCACCTCCTCCAACAAGGCAAACAAAAAACTTCCCCATTCAGGAACACAAACCACAGGCATCCCTTTCGCACCCAGCAGTCGATACGACTCAAAACTTTAGTCAAATCATTTAAGCATTGTCAAAGAAGCTGAAAACCATCACATTTCTACAATAGCATTTCAAGTTTCTGTCCTACCGATATAATTGACGCTTCGATCCCATGATTTTCCACCGCTATAATGCTTTTCAAATTTCGTTTCTCCCATGCACTAGGTCCCAACTACAGCTCAGTCCCCTTCTCAATCACTTACCAAATCCACCCTAGAATAGCAGGAAGCATGCCAATCTTTATTAATAGAGAAAATATTCGCTTGCCATTTCATCAAGCACCCAAAGATCTAAAGAAAGCAGATTTTTTCTGAAATTACGCGCGTTGGTTTATCCGTAAGTCCGCCACTTCGTTGCAAAAGACTAGAAGAGGCTTCTAAACATCTCTTACTTTAGTCCTCTGATTAGAAAAAAATATAGGTCTTCCAGCTTGCAGCCGGTTATAGCCATCCTTTTCCTTCCAAGCTTCACTCCGCATTACCCAATTTGAGGCATAAACAGAAATCGTGTGTAGATAATCCTAGTTAGAAACTTCCACTATGTTGTCTTTCAAAGTAAATCTGGCCCTGATATCACGCCTTTATGAAAAAGTCGCATATCTACATGTATATCCGCCAATCAAAATTTATTAGCAGATTCCCCTACAAAATCGTCCTTAGAATGCTTGCTCCCCAACTGCGCAAACCATGTCTGCTACTCACCGCTTATCGTAAGACAGAAACAACCAAGCATAGTTTCATATGGCGCTATTAGCTTCTTGAGCCACTAAATAGGAACAACCTTATGTCTAGCATTTTTTGGGAATTTGAAGAGAGACTGCGAGAGGTAAACCTATCTAATCAACTAGCACCATGCTATGTTCGGCGCGGCTTCGGTAAGATCTTTCGCTACAAATATTAGCCTCACCACCCTATTCATTTCGAGGTTACATCTTGATTAGAAACTTCATAGAACGCCTAAAACTAAAAAATATCGTGATCAGCTTTGATGATTTCTTGGAAGACTTGCCACTTTCATCAGAACTTTTCAATTTGGAACAACTGAAGAGACATTCAAGATCGCTAGCAAATCGACATGAGTTAGGTTTGGGATCTGGCGATGAAAAGCTTCTTGATCGATTGACTGAGAATGAACTTATTTTAGCGAATGCCTATGAAAGCCTGTGTGACGCGGTGCATTCTAAGCAGACTATTTCACCAGCTGGAGAATGGTTGCTCGACAACTATCACCTTATTGAAGAACAAATACGAACTGCCAAACGCCATCTCCCCCGTCACTACTGCCGTACGTTGCCGCACCTAATAGGTCACGACGATCAAGCAGGGCTCCCTCGCGTCTATGATATCGCATTGGAAATCATTAAGCATGTCGATGGACGTGTAGACCTAGAAAATATGAAATCATTTTTGGATTCCTATCAAGAAATTTCGCCGCTAAAACTGGGCGAGTTGTGGGCAATACCAATTATGCTGCGGTTGGCTTTGATTGAAAATCTTCGAAGAGTCGCTGTAAGGGTAGTTGCAGCGCTTAAAGACAGGCATCAAGCCAGAATATGGTCTCAACTTTTAACGAAGGCACTAGATCAAGATCCCAAAAATTTGATTTTGGTCGTCGCGGATTTGGCGCGCTCCAACCCTCACCTTTCAAATGCATTTGTCGCAGACTTTGTCCGCGGCCTACACGGGCACTCGCAGACTCTAGATGTCCCGCTCACGTGGCTTACCTTTCAACTCGAGGGTTCAGGGCGGACGATCGCGCAATCCATTCTATTGGAGAGCCATCAGCAGGCAGCGAATCAGGTATCCGTTAGCGCCAGCATAGGAAGCTTGAGGTACTTAGATTCCACAAATTGGCAAGATTTTGTCGAATCTTCGAGTGTCGTAGAATCATTGCTGAGAATGGACCCAGCTAAAATCTACGCCTCAATGGCTTTTTCCTCCCGCGACCAGTACCGCCATAGCGTTGAAAGACTTTCACGAAAATATAAAATGCAGGAGTTAGATATTGCTCAAAAAGCATTGTCCCTCAGCGAATCGCACAAAGCCACTGCATATGAAGACAAGAAGCGCCATCATATTGGCTACTTTTTAGCCGGCCCAGGCCTTCCTGAACTTGTGGATGCACTTACTGGAAAAAATCGTTGGTTTAGATTAAGTAATGAAGTCTCGTTCCAAATGTTTCTTTCAAGCATATTTTTCTCAACAGCTGTCTTGGTGACCCTTGCAGTTTATTACACTATAGGACTAGCCGTTGCTTCAGAGATTCTAATTCCTATTTTGGCTTTAGCAGCTGTTGCGGCTAGCCAAATAGGGGTCAATTTCACGAATGGCTTAGTTACCACGATTCGCTCACCAAAACGCTTGCCACGAATGGACTTTAGTAAAAAGATACCTGTGGAATTTAAAACATTAGTTGCTGTGCCGAGCATGCTAATCACGCCTAAAAATATTGAAGCGTTAATCTCTTCGCTAGAGATACGTTACCTGGCAAATCGAGATAGGAACCTCTACTTTTGCCTTCTCACTGATTTTATCGACGCTATAAGCCCCACCTTGGAGGGTGACTTTGAACTTCTGCAATTTGCCAAAAACGGAATTTGTGCTCTTAACGACAAATATAGACTCTCATCTCAGCGCAATGAAGACATTTTCTTTCTTTTCCATCGACCACGAGTCTGGAATTCTAAAGAAAAGCTCTGGATGGGATATGAGCGTAAACGTGGAAAACTGGAAGCTTTAAACGCCACTTTAAGAGGATCTTTTTGTACCCATGACACGAACGTGCCGCTTTTTTGCACTATAGTAGGTGATATTAAACACATACAGAGCATAAAATATGTAATCACACTCGATTCCGACACACAACTACCTAGTGGAGCTGCCCACACACTTATTGGGATTATGGCACATCCCCTTAACACTCCTGTTCTAACCAAAGCGAATGATCGTGTGATAGAGGGATATGGCATATTGCAACCGCGTGTGGCAGTCTGTCTTCCAGGCGCCTACAGATCGTGGTTCGTTCGTCTTTATGGCGGAGACGCTGGAACAGATCCCTACACGCGAGCAGTTTCTGATGTCTACCAAGATCTCTTTGAAGAGGGATCCTTTTTTGGAAAAGGTATTTATGACCTTGATGTATTTCGAACCGTTCTAGAACGAAAGCTTCCTGAGAATTTGATATTAAGCCATGACTTGTTAGAGGGCACCTACTGCCGCTGTGGCTTAGTTAGCGATGTCATATTATACGAAGACCATCCTAGTCACTTTGGAGAGGATGTAAAGCGACGCCGCAGGTGGATTAGAGGAGATTGGCAAATTGCATTTTGGCTCCTTCCTTGGGTGCCTGGATTTGACGGAAAATGGCACAAAAACTCGCTTTCGGGACTATCGAAATGGAAGATATTTGACAACCTTAGACGCAGCCTGGTGCCTGTTGCCACGCTGACATCGCTAGTTTGTGGATGGTACCTATGGCCTATTCAAGAATATGCCACACGCATCGCAATCGCAGCGGTATTGCTCCCGAGCGCCTTGATTCTAGTCAGGTCCATCGTCACGAAACCAAAAGAAATTTCTTATGTTCGTCATTTTAACCTTTACCTGCGCAAATCCATCCAGAGACTCACGAGATCCTTTCTAGGATTGGTTTTTTTGCCTTTTGATCTCGCAACGAATGCCCAGGCGATCGGGCGAGTATTCGTAAGAAAATTTGTTACCCACACACGCTTACTCGAATGGCAATCATCAAGTGACCCAAGACATCAAGACAACTCAGATACTTTACATTTTTTTAAGTTCATGTGGAGCGCACCTTCGATTGTTATTTTAGTGAGTGCAATCCTCTATCAAAAAGAAGGAGCGATTTCTTCAGCTCTACCTTTTCTCATGATTTGGGGGCTATCACCAATAGTAGCATTCTTCCTTAGCAGGACTACAAACCAAGTAGATTCTAATTTGAAAGCTGATCAAGTTAAATATTTACATCAAATGGCAAGAAAGAATTGGCGATTCTTCGAGACCTTTGTTGGACCTGAGGACCACTGGCTTCCTCCTGACAACTTCCAAGAGCTGCCTAATCCGGTTCTGGCGCACAGAACCTCTCCTACAAATATAGGACTCAGTCTTTTAGCAAATCTTGCTGCCTACGACTTTTCCTATATTTCTGCATCCATGCTTTTGGATAGAACCTCCCATACATTTCAAACACTGCACAAACTTGAGCGGTTTAGGGGCCATTTTTACAATTGGTACGACACAAGAACCCTAGCCCCATTGCCACCAAACTACATCTCCACTGTCGACAGTGGTAATTTTATAGGGCTTATTCTTACCTTGCGACCAGGACTGATGGCACTAAAGGGAGACCTGATAGTACAACCACAGGTTTTACGAAGTCTTGGTGAAGCTTTTGAGTCTTTCTTTCAATCCTTCTTTTCAATAAAACTATTTCAGGAAAAAAAGGATGCTATCAATACCCTTTTTGCAAACATAGATCCGAAATCTTTGCGAAAAATCATAGACCTATCGCATTCCCTGCGAGGATCCATCGCCGAACTTAAAACGGTAGCTGATATACCTGAAAGTAGAAAGGAGGAATTCAACCAAAGCATCAAGGAATTAGAAGACCAGATTTCCAACTGTCTCCTTGTGCCTGTCTCATCTTTCACCCCTTGGTGCCATTTGCCTAAGGCGCCCTTTGATTTGCCCAGTGAGTTACTGGCTAAAATGGAGCAAACGCCTACACTAGAAAATCTAGAAGCTTTGGCTATGTCCATGCTTTCCCTGGTTGAGGGTATCGATACGATTAAAAGGATTAGAGAGGATATTGACTGGTTAAATCTACTTAGGACGGATTTGCGAAATGGCATGATAAGAGCAAGGACCTATCTATCCCTTGCAGATAGCCTTTGTAGAGACATTGATAGTCTGGCGTGTGTCCAGTATGATTTTCTTTACGATAAATCCCGAAACCTTCTCGCCATCGGCTACAATGTTACTGAGCGAAGACGAGACGACGGCTTCTATGACCTTCTGGCTTCAGAGGCACGACTTTGTAGTTTTGTAGGCATAGCGCAAGGCCATTTGCCCCAGGAACACTGGTTTACGCTAGGAAGGTCTCTCACCGAGTGGAGAGGCATTCCTACTCTACTCTCCTGGAGTGGCTCCATGTTTGAGTATCTTATGCCTCTCGTAGTGATGCCATCTTTTCGCCACACCATTCTAGATCAAACATTTCATTCAGTCGTAGGTCGTCAAATGGAATATGGCTCACAGAGACGAGTTCCATGGGGAATCTCAGAATCAGGTTACAACGCCACTGACATCCATCTCAATTATCAGTATAGAGCCTTTGGTGTCCCGGGGCTGGGTCTGAAACGAGGGTTAGCGGACGATCTCGTGATTGCTCCCTATGCATGTATGATGGCCTTGATGATCACCCCTACTGCCGCATGTTTCAATTTACAGCGAATGACCGCTCTAGGATATGAAGGAAAGTATGGCTTTTATGAGGCTATCGACTTTACATCTGCGAGGAGTTCCTCTAAAAGGGGCGTCGTATTGAATTCGTTTATGGCCCATCATCAAGGAATGGGATTTCTCGCTTTAGCTTACGTTCTTTTAGGCCGGAAAATGCAAAGTAGATTTCAATCCGTTCCTGAGTTTCAAGCGGTAGAACTCCTTTTGCATGAGCGAGTACCTGAAGTTTCAGCTGTTTTTCCACACGCCCCCGAAGCCTCTTTGGTAACTCGATGGCGAGAAGATCACCAAACAGAGTTGCGAGTTATTCCCTCGCCAAATACACCAAAACCTGAAATCCACTTGCTGTCTAACGGCCGCTATACAGTCATGGTTACAAATTCAGGAGGTGGATTCAGCCGCTGGAAGAACCTAGCAATTACAAGGTGGAGGGAGGACCCCACGAGCGACCATTGGGGAACCTTTTGCTATATACGAGATATCGAAAACGAGGAAGTATGGTCATCATCTTATCATCCTATAGGAAAATCAGCAGATCAATACGAAGCTATTTTTCCCCAAGCAAAAGCTGAATATCGTCGATCTGATGAGGATCTGGAAATGCACACAGAAATCACAGTTTCTCCAGAGGATGATATTGAGTTGCGCCGCATTACTATAACCAATAGAACATCCCGTAGACGTCTAGTTGAGCTGACGAGCTATGCTGAAATAGTCCTGGGACCAGCAGCTGCAGATGATTCTCACCCTGCTTTTAGCAACCTGTTTATTCAGACTGAAATTCTAGCGAATAAAAATGCGATTCTTTGCACTAGAAGACCGCGTTCGTCTGAAGAGGCAACCCCCGTAGTGCTTCATCTCATGTGCGCCCATGGCGCTGTAGTCGGAGATTTTTCGTTTGAAACGGATCGTTCTAAGTTTATTGGCCGAGGTCGCAGTACAAGGAATCCTTTAGCCATGGAGCCTGGTTCTTGGAATAAAGACACTCTCTCTAACTCACAACGTCTTTCTGGAAGCGATGGTTCGGTGCTGGACCCTATAGTAGCGATACGATGCCAATTTATAGTCGAGGCTGAACAAACATTTAAAGTACATTTCGTCACAGGAGTTGGAGAAAACAAAGAAAATGCGCTGCACCTTGTTGAAAAGTATCACGACCGCCATGTCGCTGAACGCGTTTTCGAGCTTGCCTGGACTCATACCCAGGTAGCATGCAGACAGGCAGGCTTAACGGAGTCTGATTCTCAATTATATGAAATACTTGCCGGTATTATTCTCTACTCTTGGGGAGCAATGAGAGCAGACTCTAGTATCTTACTACGAAACAAACTAGGACAGTCTGGTTTGTGGGGATACGGGATTTCAGGCGACCTTCCCATTCTATTACTTAAAATGACTTCCCAAGAAAACATGGAAATTGCCCGTCAACTCATACAAGCTCATAGCTATTGGAAAACAATGAATTTGGAGGTGGAATTCGTTATATGGATAGAAGATCTCTCGTCCTATCGCCAGTTACTTTATGATTCCCTTTGGAATTTAATATCGTCGGGAGGCTCTGGTCATCTGATAGATGTTCCAGGCGGGATCTTCATTCTGCGGGCTGAGCAAATGTCGGGAGAAGATCGAGTATTGGTTCAAACCGTAGCTCGAGCTGTAATTTTAGGAAATGGCGGCTCACTCCAGAACCAAGTAGAGAGGCGCATGCGCAGCCCGCTGCAAACGTCCTATTTGGTCACGACGCGAGCTAAGTCTAGTGAGCGCCACAAAGTGGAGCTAGATGCCGATTTCTTCCAAAAAAGATTGCTCTATCCCAACGAATTCGGGGGCTTTTCCTCGGACGGTCGAAGCTACCAAATCAGAACCCATACGCATCATGTCACTCCTGCTCCATGGGCAAATGTGCTTGCCAACCCTTATTTTGGAACTGTGGTTTCGGAAAGTGGATCAGCCTATACATGGTGTGAAAATGCCCATGAGTTTCGGCTTACTCCTTGGAGCAACGATAGTATAAGCGATAGTTCTGGCGAAGCTTTTTACTTAAGAGACGAAGAAACCGGTGAGTTCTGGTCACCGACCCCGTTGCCAGTTAGAGCAGAGACACCCTACACCACTCACCACGGATTCGGGTATTCTAAATTTCTCCACGAGAACGCAGAAATTTCTTCAGAACTTACGGTTTTTGTGGCCATAGATGCACCTGTAAAAATGACGGTTATCAAGTTGAAAAATCGTTCCACACGACCTAGACGCATGTCCATTACTGGATATTGTGAGTGGGTTCTAGGGGAAACTCGTCCTAAGTCTCTAATGTATGTTTCCACTGAGTTGGACCCAGAAACAGAAGCAATTTTTGCAAGAAATCCCTATCATCCTGAGTTTGGATCGCGCATCGCGTTCTTCAGCGCCAGTGAAAAAGTTAAAACAGTAACTGGCGATCGAACTGAGTTTCTTGGAAGAAATGGCCATCTTCAGGCCCCAGACGCTATGTATCGCACAAGTTTATCGGGTCGCCTAGGACCTGCGCTAGATCCTTGCGCCGCGTTAAATTTAGTCGTGAAGCTGGATCCTGGTAGCGAAGTTACAGTGTCTTTTCTCTTGGGAGTGGGGAGGGATGAAGGGGACGCAAAGACCCTCATAAAGCGTTTTGGCTCAATTAGTTCTGCAAGACTTGCCTTGGAGGAGGTGGAGGATTTTTGGCGTCAAACACTCACCACAGTCCAAATTAAGACACCGGATCCATCGGTGGATATTTTGGCTAATGGATGGCTAGTTTATCAGACTCTCGCTTGCCGGATTTGGGCAAGAAGTGGCACCTATCAGTCGGGAGGTGCCTTCGGATATCGAGATCAGTTGCAAGACGCCATGGCGCTTCTTCATACCGCACCTAATCTCCTCCGCATGCACTTATTAAGATGCGCATCGCGACAGTTTCGCGAGGGGGATGTACAACACTGGTGGCACCCCCCCTCAGGGCGAGGGGTCAGAACTCGCATTTCAGACGACTATTTGTGGCTACCTTTAGCTACTAGTAGATATGTATTAGGTGTAGGTGATACCGGCGTTCTTGATGTTCGTATTGAATTTCTCGAGGGCAGAGAAGTGAGGCCTGATGAGGAAGCTTACATGGACCTTCCCGGTAGTACAGAAGAAACTGCCACTCTTTATGATCACTGTGTGCGCGCCATTCGTCATGGACTCAATTGGGGTGAAAACGGGCTTCCCTTAATGGGATCTGGTGATTGGAATGATGGCATGAACTTGGTTGGCAAGGATGGAAAAGGAGAAAGTGTATGGCTTGCTTTCTTCTTATTCAACGTGTTATCTGAGTTTTCTAAAGTTGCGGAACAGCGAGGGGATGTTGACTTTGCAGCCACTTGCAGAGATCATTCACGCAAACTTTCAGAAAATATCGATCGAAATGCCTGGGACGGAAAATGGTATCGTCGCGCATATTTTGACAATGGCCAGCCCCTGGGTTCTTCCAGTAATGGAGAGTGCCAAATAGATTCTATCCCCCAGAGCTGGTCGGTTCTTTCTAAAGCTGCTAGCAGGGAGCGTTCTGAAATAGCTATGTCATCTGTGAAGGAAAGACTCATCGACCTAAAAGGCGGTATCATCAAGCTCTTTGATCCGCCCTTTGACACATCAGAAGTGGAGCCAGGATATATTAAAGGGTACGTACCGGGAGTGCGTGAAAATGGCGGGCAATATACCCATGCTGCTATCTGGTCAGCAATGGCTTTTGCTGCCCTAGGGGAAAGCAAGCAAGCCTGGGAACTTCTTCACATGATCAATCCTGTAAATCATGCCCTAACTGCGTCTGACTTAGAAACCTACAAAGTAGAACCATACGTGATGGCCGCAGATGTTTATGCCGTAGAACCACACGTCGGCAGAGGAGGCTGGACATGGTACACTGGCTCTTCTGGCTGGATGTATAGACTTATCCTCGAGTCTCTTTTGGGGATCACCTTAAATGTGGACAGACTCTCGTTCCTCCCCTGTGTTCTGGAGAACTGGGAGGGTTATGAAGTGAGGTACCGCTATCGAAGCACTTATTACCACATTAAGTTTAGACGAAGTAGGGCCCATGAAAGCCGAGGTCTCATCATTGCTGATCAAGTTTCCCAAAGCGGCAATAGCCTTTTATTAGTCGATGACAGCCTGGAGCACCAAATTGAAGTTTTTTATTGAGCCTTGGTTAGTGAAGTTTTTTGACGCTCTTAATGTCTCTTTCTAATCTTAAACTACTTAGATCTGGAATCATTATGGTATGAAATAAAAATTTTTTCACGATTTACGAATAGCTTGAAAAGAATTTCGTCTATTCTAAACCTCTTTAGAGTTGGAGCGATGAAGCTGGAATATTTTGGATATTCGCGGTCTACGGTAACGGCACCATGTCTTTCAAATTGTAAGCATGGACATGGTTTATTTTGCAATATACAGTCTTGCTAAAGACTCCTAAATCTATCTCAAAGAGTTATAAATGCCCAAGAAATTAGCCACGCTTCTATTTTTGAATCTACTTGGATGCCCCCACCCGTTCATGCAAGCCCAAGGAATGACCCAGACTTCTGCCAAGACAACAAAGGGGGTCTTGAGGCAAGGTCCAAAGAGCTTTCAGCCATCGCCAAAGCTGACCAGGACGACCGCGTCCATTGGGAGCGAAAAACCCAAAAAGAATTGGCGAAGGTAGTTAAAAGGGACACGATTCGCAGGCGACGAGTAGGAGAGATCTTTGGCGAAGGGTGTTTTCAAACAGCAAAAGATTTTGCAGCTGCAGCCATCGTTTTTCAACATGGAATCGTTTCCGAACATTTCTTCCAAGCTTTTATTTGGACTCAGCGAGCCGTCGAGTTAGGCGACTCAAGCCAGAAGAGATTAATGGCACTGGCTCTCGACAGATACCTGGTAACTATTGGCCATAAGCAGCTCTTTGCAAGTCAAGCTATAAAGCCTGATTTCAAACCTGAAACTTGCTGGTGCTTGCAACCCATAGAAGAATCCTTTCCGGATGAAAGGCGCAAAGAAATTAGTGGCAAATCAAGTAATGAAGCCTACGATGGGCTTAAAGAATTAAATTCTGGGAACTTCTGCCCGATTCAAGAATGTAAAACTGAGCTCAAACCTTCTCCCCAAGGCACAGTGCCAGGCTTTTGGTAAAGTATTGTGATAGATTAACGAATTATGTATTTAGTCTCCGCATGCCCTTCCATCATCAGCTTAAACTGAAGTTAAGAAAGGAGAAACGAATTACTCTTTTTCCAAATTAGCCATATCTCCTTCCATATATGCTTGGCTCACTAGAGTCTTTCTCAAAACGCGTCCGTTCTAGAATTCCAATCAAATCTGCAAAGGGTGTGTAATACATCCTTTTTTTACACCCAATTGGTTTTTGCCAAATAGCATCGCAGCGCCTGATAAAGGTTAACGCTTTAAAATTGCTCGCTCTGCAAGGACGGAAACAGTTAGACATACATACAGAAAAACTGGCAAACAAATCTATGCAAACTTGATTTCTTCTCTTATGACGAAACGTAACTACCAGAGCACCAATAGCTGCGATAAAGAACTATTCAAGCTTTTCTCCATTTAGCCATATCACCTAACATGTAAACTTGGCCTAGTAGAGTCTTTCGGAAGTCGTCAAGATTTAAGGACTCATTTTCCGAATGGGCATTGGTATAAGGATCTTCGACACCGACTAAAATGGCAGGAATTCCTCCAAGTTCCTCGCTCAGGGGCTGAACAAAGGGAATACTGGCTCCACATCCTACAAATTGAGTGGTCCTTCCGTAACCTTTTTCTAAAGATCTTGCGGCGATTTGATACACATCATCAGACTGATTTGAAATCGCCCACCAATTACCAGCGCTCTGAGGAGTCACTTTCAAACGAAATCCTGGAGGACAGAGGGATTCCATATAAGAAGATATTTGAGCGACTACTTTTTCAGGCTTCATATTGGGGACAATCCTCACGGAAATCCTAGCCCATGCACCGTCCTGAATCACATTAGAAACCAACTTTCTAGACCCAGACTCAATCGCATTTATGGAAAGTGAAGGCGCATGCCAAAGATGCTCAGCCATGTCCCTTTCGGAAACCGTGAAAGGCAGTTCCCTGCGAAGTCCCGTGGCTTTGCGGGCCAAAGACTCTAATTTAAGGGTGCTAAGCCTATTCTTCTCCAAAGAAGACAGGGACCCAACATCATCATAAATACCTGGTACTTTGATATGTCCTTTTTCATCTGTTAGACCTGAAAGGATCTTAGATAATGCAAAGATGGGATCGGGTAAAATCCCCCCCCAAAGCCCAGAATGAACGGGATGGGACATAGTTTCAATCTCAACGTCAATGGCACACAGCCCCCGAAGAGCCGTCGTGATAGAGGGAATCCCACTGTCGATGTTGGCACAGTCAGTTAAAACCATAGCATCTGCTTGGAGGCTGCTTTTGTAGCGCCTGACAAACTCTGCCAAATGAGTAGATCCCGTCTCCTCTTCACCCTCAATTAAAATCTTCACGTTGACGGGAAGCTCGCCCGCCGTCTTTAGATAGGCAGCGATTGCTGCCGTATGGGCAATAATACCAGCTTTATCATCGGCAGTTCCCCTGCCATATAAGCGGCCTTGGCTTTCCTTTGGCTTAAAGGGATCTGAGCCCCACTTGTCCATCCTCCCAGGAGGTTGCACATCGTGATGTGCATAGAGCAGGAGAGTGGGACAATCAGGTTTATGTATCCAGTCGGCATAGATATAGGGATGCACATCCCCAAACTGCATGATCTTCACATTGTCCAGTCCGGTTCTATGAAAGAGCTCCGCGGTTGCTTCGGCAGATAGAGACATGGGCTTAGAACCAAACTCATCCAAAGAGACACTAGGGATGGACGCCAATGTCTTTAAATCTTCTAGAGACGAACTCAAATGAGTTTCCAGATAGTCGACCGCAGCGGCTGTTTCTTGGCTAGGCTTTACAATAAAAAGGGGTTCCCCTTTTTCATTTTTGCAACCACATGTCGGCCCATGTAAATGATTCATGTATCTCTCACTTTTTCCAAATTAGTCCCATACCCTCGCCAGTGGGACAAATTAACTTTGCTTTGCCTGGATGCCAAGGACTTTCTTCAGTTAAGGTATCTTGAAAAAAGAAGGGTGTGTCTAAGTCTAGCCAATTGATAAGACCGCCACCACAAGCAAAATGAAGGGAAGCGGTCATGGCAATTTCAGATTCGACCATGCCTCCTATCATAAGATCTAATCCCGCACTTTTAGCAACATTAGCGATCATAACAGCTTCATGAATTCCTGATTTCATAAACTTCAAGTTAATCATCCTACAGCATTTTCCAACTACGGCTTTTATGGCGTCCTCTTTCGTTTTGACGAGTTCGTCTGCACAAATGGGAATAGTTGTTTTTTGGGTGAGCTCCGCCATGCCCTCAAATTCTTTTTCCGGAAGAGGCTGTTCAAATAGGGTTGGAGTGATTCCTCTCTTTAGGAGAGAATCCAGCAATTGTAACGAAGAGTCCACCGTACAGCCTTGATTGCCATCCAAGCTAATTTTTGTTCCGGGGGGGGCACATCGCGCAATTTCTTCGACCCTGTCTGCGTCTACAGAAACTGCATTTCCGCCTACCTTTACCTTTATTTCCGAAAACTCATGTTTGGAAAAAACTCCCCAAAACTTAGACACTCTATCGACACTCATTATAGGCAAAGTGATATCAGTGCGCAGGGACTCTAGATTTGCGAATCCAAATGCTCGGCTTAGAGACATACCCATCTGCTTTGCCCTGATATCCCAAAAAGCCATTTCGAGGCCGGTTAGCACGGTAGGAGACTGAAACCAATATTTTTTCCTTAAAGGCCCTAAAATATCCCGTAGCGACTCATCAATAGACTTTCCTATGAAACTAGAAACCAATTCTTTTGCAATTTGACAGACTATTTCTGCAGTATCTAAGGTTAGGACGGGAAAGGGAGCCGCTTCCCCCATCCCAAAATTACCGGCCGAATCTTTTACAAAGAAAAAGACATTGTCGGAGCTTTCCATGGTTCCCTTGGAAATAGCAAAAGCCATCTTTAATCCTAAATTTTTTCGTTCAAACCAAATCTCTTCCACTAGGGGCTCTTTCATTTGTCTCCTTCCAACATATTTCCCGAAACTAACCCCCAGCTTGGTAGGGACAGCTTCAGCCAAAGGACAGCCTCTTAAATTATACGCTCCCTTACGAGCATATTGTAACCGCCTGATTACACGCTAAAAAAAGCCTCATCTTATAAATATCCACAATTCCCTTAAGGAAGTCACAAAACCCCCGATGAGGAGCGCTAGACGTGGAGACTCAAAATGCGCCGCTTGATGTTATTTTACCTTAGTAGCCAACTTGTAGTGAGCTCTCTTTCACGAGGAAACACCTTTGAAAGAGCCGCAAAGCATGGCCACATAGGAGAAACGGGAACTCTTCATCAAACAGATGAAGGTTACTTTTTTCATCCCTTTTACAATGACTTCTTTGGCGGCACAGATCGACATCTTACGAATATGTTCTATTTAGGAGGGCTTTGGGAAATAGATTCTAGGGACAGCCTTGAAATTACCGGAAACTGGCGATTTATTACCCCCGATACTAGAACTAATTTTGAGAAGACAGATACCGCGAGTAGAGACGGGGTGTTTTCTGACTGGATTTCCATCGACTCGGCCTATAGAAAATCTTTTGATACAGACTTTGGAATCTTCTTTGGCCAGCTCGAGGCTGGTTTTGGCAATATTGGGAATCATGGTGCCAAATCCATTCAGAGCTCGTTTCACCGCGCCATGAACAACATTTCTTCCAACCTTTATTATGACTCACCGGTGGAAGGTAATACCTTGTCGTCTGGTTTTCAAACAGGGCGCCTGGGGAACCTATGGGGCTCAGAATACCAGCTAATTCTCGGTGCACACAGCAACCCCTTTATGAAAGAAGGCTATGCGCAAACTTCATTAAAGATTCCCTTTGGAAGAAACAAGGGAGTTACTTTCGATTTTAGGCAAATCAGGCAATTCACCAGCGAACTCTACGAGAGTTACGGTCTTCGGGCATTTCGTCATGAGTTTGCCATAGGACTAAAATTGGGCAAAAGTTGGGTCCCTACACTCAAATTTGTAAGTCCCTTCATTACAAGAGACGACGGCTGGCAAACCTATCTTGATGTCGTTTCCGTAAATATGCCTTCTTCGAGTCACTAAACAGAGTCTTTTATCCTTGAGGCAAGCTATACTCTAGGTTACCATTCAGGGGATCAACCACTCAAAGGATTTTAGTGTAGTGACTCTGAATGAAAATGTTTCCTATATAGTAGTCGATCTTGACGGTACTCTAGTTAGCACAGACACTCTCATTGAAAGTCTTTTTAAACTCATAAAAAGCCAGCCTTCTCTCATCTTTCAAATTCCTTTTTGGCTGTTTAAAGGAAAGGCTGGCTTTAAAATAGAAGTTGCGAAGCATATCTCTCTAGACCCTGCTCAGCTACCTTATAACAATGAATTGTTACATTATTTGCGTCGCGAACGGGCTAAAGGGCGAAAACTGATCTTAGCTACTGCAGCTCATAAGTCTATTGCTTTGAGCATTTCAGAACATCTCGGCTTCTTTGAACGGGTATTAAGCACAAATGAAGAATCCTTGAATTTAGCTGGAAAGGCAAAATCACAAGCTATTCCTGCCGACTGCCGGCCGTTCTTCTACGCAGGAAATGCTAGTGTTGATCTTGACGTCTGGCGCGAATCCGCAGGTGCCATTGTTGTTGGACCTAACTCCCTGCGAAAACAAGCCGAGAAAATTGTGCCGGTTGTAAAATGGATTGAGCCTGAGCAATCGCGATGGACCGCTTGGAACAAAGCTCTTCGCATCCATCAATGGGCAAAAAATCTTTTGATCTTTCTTCCCCTGATACTCGCCCATCGACTGGACGAAGCCGCATTGTGGCGGAACGCCTTTTTAGGATTTATTGCATTTTCGGTAATCGCCTCCAGTGTTTATCTTCTAAATGATATCGTGGATCTAGATTCTGATCGTCAGCATCCCGAAAAAAGAAACCGACCGCTTGCCAGAGGGAGTGTTTCTCTTCCTCAAGGGCTTGTCATGGCGGGCCTTCTATTTGTATTAGGAATGGGCATCGCTGCTTGGGCTAATGAGCGTTTGTTGTTAGCGCTCCTCGGTTACTATATTCTAACGACCATCTATTCGTTTAAGTTGAAAAAAATTCCCATACTAGATGCCTTTACTTTAGCAGGGCTATATAGTTGGAGGATTCTTTCTGGGGGTGTTGTAACAGAAACACGCCTCACTTTCTGGCTCATGGCTTTTTCCATGTTCTTCTTTTTGAGTTTGGCATTTGCAAAACGCTCGACGGAACTCAAACTTATGCTTTCCTTAAATAAGAAGAAAGCGGGTGGTAGAGGTTACTTTACGGACGATCTCGCCATGGTTAACGCCTTGGGAGTGGGATCAGGAATGGCTTCGGTAGTTATTTTTGCCATGTATGTAAATCAACCTGTGATTGTCCAACTTTACCAATCACCACGATATCTTTTAGCCATAGCTATTGTTTTGCTTTACTGGATATCAAGAGTTTGGCTACTCACAGACCGAGGGCAAATGAATTCAGATCCTATCCTTTTTGCCGTCAAAGACAAATCGAGCTATTTTCTCTTATTCGTTATTGCCCTTTCTCTATTAGCTTCTAAACTACTTTAAGGCATGGATGAAAACTAATACTTATCAATCATGGGGCCGTTTCTTTCATTACTCACATTCCGTCATCCAACCAGCTTGGATACAAGATGTGGTAGAATCGTTAAAAAATAATAGAAATCAAATCCTTTTGCCCTATGGACTAGGGCGAAGCTACGGCGATTCTTGCTTAAACCAAGATCAAACCTTGATGGACATGAAAAGTTTGAACCGATTCGTGTCCTTTAACCGTGAAACCGGCCACATGAGATGTGAAGCGGGCGTGACTCTGGGAGATATCTTGGATCTTGCCATTCCGCACGGCTGGTTTCTGCCAGTTTCCCCTGGCACAAAGTATGTAACTTTGGGGGGCGCCGTAGCCAATGATGTGCATGGCAAGAATCATCATGTCAGAGGAACTATTGGAAATCACATTACCGCAATTAAGCTTTTAAGAACCGATGGCACCATTCATGATTTAACACCAGAAATGCCTTTATTTAAGGCAACCGTTGCTGGCTTGGGTCTAACAGGAGTCATGCTGGAGATTGAACTAAAGCTCATTAAGGAAATGCCTTGGTTTGATACAGAAAATATAAAGTTCGGTGGTCTTGATGAATTTTTTCAAATCTCTGATGAATCCGACTTATCTCATGAGTATACCGTCGCTTGGGTAGACTGCGTTTCTACAGGAAAAAATTTAGGCCGTGGCATCTTTATGAGAGGCAACCATTCTAAGGATCCATCGCTTCCTCATAAGTCTGTGAAGCCTAAACTCATGGTCCCATTTAACTTCCCTGAGGCTGCGCTTTCCAAGCCAACGATTCAAGTATTCAATCAACTTTTCTATCACAAACAGATTTCCAAATCGATGGTGAGCACAGTGCATTATGACCCCTTTTTCTACCCGTTGGACAAGGTTCACGATTGGAATAAAATCTACGGAAAACGTGGTTTTTTCCAATATCAATTTGTCATACCCTCCAGCGAGAAAAATGCCCTTAGAGAGATCTTCAGCCGCATCGCTCGCTCCGGAATGAGTTCATTTCTAGCAGTTCTAAAGAAGTTTGGGGATGTTCCCTCCCCTGGAATCCTGTCCTTTCCTGAACCTGGCTATACTTTGGCGCTTGATTTTGCAAATATGGGTCCAAAGACTGATAAGTTATTTCAGATATTAGACCGAATTGTCGACGACGCTGGTGGAAAACTTTATCCCGCTAAAGATAGCAAAATGGACCCTCGTCAGTTTAAAAACTATTACCCAGAATTTGAAGATTTCAAACAATGGATGGATCCTAATATTTCATCTAGTTTTATCAGGAGAGTCGTAAAGAATGGCTAAAAATATAATCGTCATCGGAGCCACGTCAGCCATAGCCCTACACGCTTGCCGCTATTGGGCTAAAGAAAATGCCAACTTTTTTTTAGTCGCTAGAGACGACTTGAAGCTGTCTCGAGTTAAAGAAGATTTGATTTCATTTGGAGCCACTCGCGTCGTACTTCACAAACAAGACCTCCTCGATCAAAGTGCACACCCCAGAATTATTGAGGAAGCCTCCAAATGCTTCGATAAAGTTGACCATCTCTTAGTAGCCCACGGCACTCTACTTGACCAAAGCCAAGTAGCAGGAAACGTCGAAATGGCTATGTCAGAGATACATGCTAACTATCTCTCTCAAGTCTCTCTTCTAATTCTTTTTTCGCGAGTATTTGTAACGCAAAAAGAGGGAAATATTGGCGTCATCTCCTCCGTAGCCGGCGACCGCGGGCGCATGAGTAATTTTGTATATGGAAGCGCTAAAGGCGGACTTTCTGTGTTTTGTGAAGGACTGCGAAACTATCTCTACCATCAGGGGGTATCCCTAACACTCATCAAGCCTGGCATGGTGGCGACTCCTATGACCCAATCCCTTAATATCCAGAGTCCCTTGTTGGCAAAGCCAGAAGTTGTGGGACAAGAAATTGCCAAGGGCATGAGTCGCCATCGAAAAGTCATCTATACGCCATTTTATTGGCGGACTGTGATGTTTATCATTAGGCATATCCCTAGTTTTCTATTTGACCGCCTCAAATTGTAACAGGAGTCTCATTTGAATCGCGCTATTGAAGCTGCTAAAAAGTTTGCAGGATGGCACAATGTTATCAACATTGAAGAGCATCCAGGTGGAAATGTAAATGACACCTTTGTCGTTTCGACAAAGGATAAAGGTCGATTTATTTTACAAAGGCTCAATACTAAAGTCTTTAAAAACCCAAAGCTAGTCATAGCAAATATGTGCAGCATCGCAGATCACACCCAGAGAGTATTAGAAAAAACCCCTCTTCCCCAATCCAGACGTTGGGTCGTCCCCAGCGTCCTGTATACTCAACCAACTGACTCTTCAGACCCGAACGCCTTTTGGATCGATGAAGATCTTGGCTTTTGGCGGGCTATCACCTATGTAGAAAATGCTACAGCACACCAAAAGATTAAAAATCCACTCCATGGTTTCGAAGTTGGGTTTGGTCTTGGACTCTTTCAGTCATTGATCTCTAACCTAAAACCGACAGAACTGCATGATACTTTGCCTGGCTTTCATATTACCCCAAAATACCTACAAAAATTCCAGGATGCTGCACTCAATAGATCGTCGCCAACCACGACACTTGATGAAAACTACTGCTTCAAGTTTATTGACCAAAGAGCCTCTTGGTGTTCCGTTTTGGAGGATGCCGCAGCAAAAAAGACATTAAAAGTCAGACCCATTCATGGAGACCCTAAAACCGCCAATATTATGTTAGACAATGACACCGCGCAAGCAGTAGCTTTAATTGATCTTGATACTGTTAAGCCCGGCCTCGTTCAATATGACATTGGGGATTGCCTGAGATCATCCTGCAATACCGCGGGCGAGGAGTGCACAGATCTTAGTTCTATTGATTTCGATGTCACTATGTCCAAGCAAATCTTAAAAGGGTATCTTTCGATTGCCTCTTCTTTCTTTACAGAAGAGGATTATGAATACCTCTATGACTCGGCACGACTGATTTCCTTTGAACTGGGAATGCGCTTCTTTACTGATTACTTAGAAAACAACACCTACTTTAAAGTAAAACACATTAACCACAATCTCGAACGAGCCATCATACAATTTAAGCTCACCGAGGCCATTGAAACTCGAGAGTCTGAAATTAGAAAAGTAATCCTTGCTGCCAATAAAGAAGCAAATGATTCAAGCCTTTTTGACGAGTTGAAAAATCAACTACATTTGTCTGAACCAGTGGCATTGTAGTCGCAGCACCCCCACTTGGGAAGGGCCACTCCGACCTAATATCATCAGGACTTGACTCCGCCTTCTCAAATCCCCAACTTGAGAAGGACTTACTTCAGACATCAAAGAAATTACAAGCAATCAAAAAATTCTTCTTGTTAGCAATCAAGATAGAGATTGAATATGATCTTCATATTTAGCGCACGTAAAAAGAATAGAGACTTCTAAAGATTTCTATAAACTCGCAGAATAATGATTTATCACTTCATAAGGCAAACAAAATAGTTCGTCGAAATTATTGCCAAATAAAAAAGAGAAAAATAGTATTAGAGAAAAACTTTCACTCCACTTCAGTTGCATGCCACGAGAAAAAACTCAGAACTTCGTGGAGAGCTGGTCATATTGCAGGTTATATATTGGTCCCCCTGTGCGACAAATATTTTAAAGAGAGCACAGATGAACCTAATAGAAGCTACAATTCGACACAGCCGACAAACCGCATGTTGATTTCTCTACCATAAGGAAGACCTTTTAAACTCAACCGGCCTTTTTTTTCTCCTTCACATGTTGAGTCAATACTACTTTAAGGTAAGTCTGGTAACTACTAAATCCCTCCGCCTCCGCAAGAGCCCGAAGGTCAATAATCAGCGAATGGGGCAATCGAATTGAGGTAGGCTCTAACTTATCCATTGCTGTTGGGTTAACTCGCCTCGCAAATTCAACGGAATTGCCTAGTTCTTTATTCTCCCACCTCTCTTGGTCGCCATCATTCAAGGCTTCCTTAGAGATTTTTTCCATTTCTTTTTTAGTTATTTTGCTCATAAAGCCTCACCTCTGTTAAATCTGGTTCGTATGCCGTGCGTAAGACACAAATACCCTTATCGAGATACGGGATAATAACAATTTTAAGCAGGCTACCACTGGAAGTCTCACCGATAAACCATACCGTTGGCGGAGTAGTCTTATTTCGTCCACGATCGTCGATAAGCCTATGCCCTTTGTGAAGGAAAAAAGCTTCTTAAATCTCGATCAAGGTCACCCCGTGAGTTGTTTCGATTTTATGAAGTATCGATTCCGCACCATAAATTTGCATAACTAACCTCTAAGCTGCACAGCTGAGCTACACAGCTGAGCTACACAGCTGAGCTACACAGCTGAGCTACATAGTAACTACACTTCAGAATCTGTCAATCAAAGTTCAACCTTTTTATTTCCCTTCACCATTTGCCTTTTGCGCTAAATTCTGGGCCCGCAGCTATCTCGCGGAAGCGGCTTGCAGAAGTAGCCTCAGAAGCTGCGCGTGAGCCATGGGTTTTGGTATAAAACTGTCAGCTCCAGCCTCGATCGCAGTCTTATTGTCTGCGGCAATGATGCGGTTAGAGTGAACACAAATTAGCGCTTTGGACCCACGGCCTCTCAATTCGGTCACGAGTTCAAAGCCATTTAGCGACATTTTGCCCATGTCGACATCTGTAATAATGAGGTCGTATTCTTGGTCTCCAACTGCCTGCAGTGCGCCAGTAGAGCTATCAGCCTGCGTAAGTACTAACGCTTTACTTAACTCCGGGGTTCTTGTCATATGTGACACCAAAGCACTCCTGTAGATAGATTCGTCATCCACAATCAAAACCCGCAAAGCGCACCCCATAGACAAATGCGCTGCCACAATGTCTTCTTCAAGTGATAACTCTCCCCTGTCCATGCTTGTTAAGGAGGAATTAGTTTCAGTTAACAAGGTCAATTGTTTTGCGATGTCAGAGCTGTGTTTCGGAAGATTTGCAGTCGCTGAATTAACTTGGTTAGAAACAGGCATTGTAAAGAAGAATTCCACCTTGCCCTCAGGGCGCTCTGGAGTCTTACTTGATTCACACCAAATCTTGCCGCCGTGAGCAGTTACCACTTTTTGTGCAATAGCAAGACCCAAACCGGTGCCGCCTTTTTTGCCACTAGTAAAAAAAGCGTCAAAGAGATTGGGTAGATTTTCTTCGGGAATCCATGAGCCATCATTACCTATGCAGAACCTAATCATGCCATCTGACTCAAAAGTACTAAACCACATGGAACCCCTATATCTCATTGCTTGGAAAGAGTTGCCAACGATGTTGGAGAATACCCTGCTTATTTTCTGAATGTGGACATTAGCCATGTGTGTATGATTAAGGTCATACGACAGGGAAATATCCGCCTCAGGATACATCCGAACAACATCTCCAAGTGTCGATTCAAGCAGAGACTCAGGACTTACTGGTTCTTGAATCAACATACCTGATGTAGAACCCACTTCCATCACATCAGCAAGCATTCCGTCGACGCTAATCATAGCCCGGTCAATCTCCGGAACGACGCGAGACATCACCCTCTTGACACTTTCCGGGTCCTTGGCTTTACCTAGCATAGCCAGACCCACACGAAGCATAGAAAAAGGCTTGCGAACGTCATGGGCCAGCATTTGGGTGGTGCGGGCGATCGCTTCCGCCTTTTGCGCCTCAATAGCCCTTTTTGACTCTTCCCCCCAGGCCTCTGCGAGTTCCCGGAACCACCTTGTAGTCATCTGAATTTCGTCCTCACCACGATCATCTAAAAGAGTCAGTGAAATTGAATTCCCAATCCCTCGAACACGTTCACTCATTTGATGCATTGGACTCAATGTCCTAGTAGCTACGTGTCGCAAGATCGCCAAATAGAGCAGCCATGATGCAAGAATCGCCAATGCAAACACACCCAGCTGTCGTCGATGTTCGGCCCACTCATGATTCAGAGACCGTTTCCAGGCAACAGTACAAATATCCTCATCTTTCCAGTTCTTGATCACCGAACGCTGTAGGACTAACTTATTAGAATCACCATTTGCCAGAAAAAAATATCTAAAAAGATCCCAATCGACGTTTTGCGAGACGCTAGATACTTGTGAATGTACAGACCAAATAACTTGACCATCGACATTAGTTAATTCCGCCTCAACAATCGACTCACGCTTGGCAAATGCATTGAGTCCAATTCGCAAATTAACAAGGTCACCCACACCATAGTATTGCTCAACTATGTGTTCAATTGTCCTAACTTCAGCTTCGGAAACCTCTTTAATTTCTCTAGCAAATAAAGAATTTACGTAAACAACTAACATTAGACCAATCATAAAGACATAGAGGCCTGACATTGCGGCAACACGTCGAATTAACAGTTTCGAAATACGCATATTTTACTTCGCTACCTCACAATATATATATTCTACATGGCGACTATCAAGTTGCGCCTCATACCCAAATCCCGTAGTCAAATCATTGAGCTTCAGCCCTGCCTGCGCAATCATCCCTCGAACATCATCCGTAGTATAACTATAGAAAGAGAGCCCAGTTTTTGGATTTGGCAACCCGGGAGTCGGAGATGTCTCAGTTCGCAATTCAAAAGTGATCCACGCTTTTCCATGATGTGCTAGGAGTCGACGAATATCCTTAAGAATTTTGACTGGATCGGCGATGAACTCCATGAAGCTAATGCCAGATATGTAATCGAAAAATCCATCTTCCACAAGTGGGATCCCGTCATTTAAGTCAGCGCAGGCGACTGCTGCAAAGTTCCCCGTGTTAGTAGCAATCGTCACCATCTTCGCGCTAAAGTCGAGACCAAAAACTTTAGCGGCCGAGTCGTATTCACGAATTACGGCCCCAATTTTGCCTGTACCGCAAGCCAAATCAAGAAAGCGAGAAAATTTAGGAGGCGACTCGCTTTTTAAGCTTTGTTTAAACCAATTAGTAGACTGTTCCTTGGCATTTCTAGAAAACTCATTGTAGGTGGGAGCGATTAGATCATAGACTCTTTGTACAGGTCCCTGCGAAGCTTCTGAATCTGCTTTCTTGCGGAAGAAATAGGAAATAAGTTTGCTTGATGATAGATCAGCGGCCTGATGGGAACGGTTTTCAGTTGCAAGTTCAAGAATGAAACCCATGTTAGACATTATCTTAATCCAATACTCTGGTTTTGGTAAAACCTGGCTGACAATAACAGTAGTTTCCCCCTCCATATTTCTCAAAGTAATCTTAGTCTCGAACCAGTTTGGCCCATGAGTTGGCGTCGGATAGGTAATCACATGGGATGTTTCTACATAATCGTCGCAAGCTACTTCTCGGAATTTGGTGTAAGCATGCGGCATATTCGTCAATGGGTTTGTCGCAGTAAACAAAATAACACCATCATCCGACACTATGCGACTCGCCTCACTTAAACAAAAGTACACTGGCTGCATTTCGCAAATTGCATTCGGAGAAAAATGAGCGGCAGCAACACTACCAGTCGGAATTTTTGTATTCCAGGCGCTTCGTTTCACAATCGTGTTCACAATATTCGGAAATCTTTCTGCCAAACGGGCGACCATATCTTCATCATTTTCAATATAGAAGACTTCGCGATCAGAAAAAAAAGGCACTAGGCGACCATGTCCCGCACCGATTTCTGCAATCGATCCAGACGGAACCATGGTCAAAAAAAGGTCGATCAAACTGGTCTCATGTTCCATAGACCTTGTGAGCTGCTCAAATATAGCTGCGTATCCTGGTTTCAAGGAGCTCTCCTTTTTACATCACGAAATCTTGCAGTTAGCATGCCGAGTCCACTAAGCCCAGAAAAGTCCCATTTACGACTGACGACATATCGACCATGTTCACTCCCAAGAAATGATATTCTGCAATCTTTACCCATGGCATCAAAAACTTTGTCATAAATCTGCTTTCGAACAATACCATCAAGTCCACTACCGCCAAGCTCCAACAAGGTGTCAACAGCCTTATTGTTGAATGACGACCAGTTGTACTGTTGACCTGACCGCACGAGAGGAGATAGGAGCGCATCTGGATCGATATAGTCCGGCAAAAAACCCCATAAGGTGGCCGTATAATTTTTCGCTCGCATGCGGGCGATCAGGTCTGCGCTATCAAGTCGTTTAAACTCAATATTATAGCCGGAAGCAAGAAGCTTGTCCCTTATTTTATCATTGTTCGCAGTCGAGAAGTGACCCACCGAATTCGCATACAAGATGGTGACTTTGGTACCTTTTTTCGACGAAGCTATTGGCAACTTCGTCTTTCCATAAAAGTCGGTCCAAAACGGGAGGCCTTCTGATAACTTAGACCATTTATATTGCTTAGCTGACTCCTCAGCAAAGGCAGCGCTAAAACGACATCTCTCGTCGCCAGTCGCGAATTCTTTCCGTCCAGCGTTCAGCTGAAGAATAATCGTTTGAAGGAGATTAAATTCTCGACTCTCATATTTTTCAGGAGGGAAAAGCACCATTTCTGCATCTGACGCGATAATCCTAAAATCAAATGCCACGAGGTTCGATGCGTCATTATACGATCGAAATTCAATTTTTTTTCGGTTCAAGATTATTTTTCCGGGCCAAGATCACCACGCCCGAATCTCGAGATTTAATCATAAATTCGCCTGTACCAATCTGTTGATTAGTCGAACTTGACTTGGAAATCGCGAAATATGGTGTAGCTAGAATCTTTAAGAATAGCGGAAATGGGCGATCAAACTTGAATTCTATAGTGTCCTCAGACAAGGCTCGGATTCCTTCGCAAGATTTTGTTGAGCCAGTAATAAAGGCATCAAAACCTTTGATATTACCAAAAGCCCATCGAGACTCTTCTTTTAAAATCGAGATTGTCCGTATTAGCGACTTTTCGACGTCAGTCGCTCGCAAATTCGCACCATCGGAAAAACGCTGAGTTTGATCTAAGGTAATGCGAATTTGAAGCCCATCAGGCGAAAGGATATGCTTCTTTGCCAGGCGAGGAACCAAGTCATTAGTCACCGTATACTCATAAAGGGAATCAAAAACCTGCCCGGTGATCGCAGCAGTTGATACGTCCGTGACTCTGCTCGGATCAAGCTGAGACGGAGTGGAAGGTAGGCCAACCATAAAGACGTCAGCTTTACCAACTGCAGGCATAAGCACAAATGCGATAGGGGCTATGATGATTGCAGGAGTCAATCTCCCACGGTACCGCGATGATACTACCATCATCATCAATGCGGTCCCCACTGCGATGCTAGTCAGCAACATGGGACTATTTCCTTGATCGAAAAAAGCGAGAAGCATTACGGCCACCAAAGTGCCTAAGTATTGTGCGAGGCGCTGCTTAACAAATGCCTTGAGGCGAATTGTTTCAGAAGTAATTTGCTGCAAGATCATTGAGATTGAGAGTTTAAAACAGCCATCTGCAATTCCCATTCCTACGATTGAGAGATAGACAATGTATATACTTTTTGTATTGAAATATAGCACGCTAAAACCGCATGCCATTGCGGCGGCTACAAATATAAAATAGGCTGGATTCTTGATAAGTCGGTCAAGTGGCAGGACGCGCAATGTCAAAAGGGAGGTCAGAATAGCCACCACGAATATTGACGAAATCGTAGATGCTGATGCATCAAAACGATGTTTGAGGATATTGACCTCAACCACAGTGAACAAGCCGAGAGTGCACCAATAAAACAAATTCATGGCAAAGCCATAATTAGATCTATCAAATTCAGATCTTTCCCCAATCTTTGAAGTATTGGAAGGAGCATAAATCGATTTCTTTTCTTGATAGGTACGACAAGAAATCTGAAAGGTAACGAATGACAGGACAATCATACCAGCGGACGTATAGAATATAGATGAAAGACCTAGATACGTATACATGATCGGGCTTGCCGCAAACGCAACCAGTGCAGACGCTACATGCGCCATTTGGACGAAACGATTGAGTGACTGCCACTCTTCAGCAAAAAATCCGCGGACATGCGCCGTCAGACTGGCTGTTAGCAATGCCGCAACCACCAAACTTGCAAACCAACACGCGAACCACGCGAGAGAGAGAAAGGAATTAACTGCCGCTATTGCAATGAATATTGCGACAAAGGGAAAGCCGAGACTTGGAACAAGAGTCGATGTTGCCGCCCGTGAATTCACTAGAGTGAGCGCGACGAGGTTAGCGACAGCTTGAACCCCAACAATGATGGCCGTCTTGATTACGCCATCGTAGCCTAGAGCTGCTGCCACGATGCTTCCGATTGAGATTAGCTGAGCGGCACACGAAAATACGAAATAGGACAGAACAAATTGTATCTTAGAATTCATGCAATAATCTCGCTCTATAACCTAAAGTTAATCTTCTTGGAAAAAAACTTCACGATTGACGCTGCAATCCACTGGGATCAAGCGATATATGCGTGGATGCTAAAGGAATGCGTAGTCAATTTTTGGACTCAGCGGCTTCGATGCGATTTATATCGATGGCAAATAACATAGCCGAAAATAGTGCGATTCTCAATATTTGGTCCATGTAATGTCCTCCCTTACAACCTTTGCAGGGTTTCCCGCGACTATGGAATTTGGCGGAACGTGTCCGGTAACCACGCTGCCAGCTCCGACAATTGCTCCATCCCCTATGGATGCGCCTTTAAGAATCATGGCTCCAGTTCCAATCCAAACGCCCTTGCCGATGGAAATTTTTTGTACATCGCCGCCATAACGCTCCACCAGTAGCGTTCCGTCCTTCTTGAAGACCGGGTGACCGTCATAGTCCATAATTAATACTCTTTGACCGATCATCGAACCATGCCCAATTGTAAGTCCGCTCCGGGAATTGATAATGGTATCGTTTGCGACAACGACGTTGCAGCCAATATCGAGACTAGTCCCAGCCCACAGCCTGAGGTAGCAACCACGGTATATGAGAGAATTTGGACCTATTCGAAGCTTGGACCCCCTTCGCAAAAAAATTCGGGTTCGATGGGTGACACTGGGACTTACGTAATCCCAATGCGGGTCAATTCCAATACCCGATGCATTTGGAAATCCACGAATAACTGGCAGCCCATGTTCTTTTGACTGCCCCTTCGCTAGGAAATCATGATCCCAGGGGGCGAGTTCAATACAAGCGTCTTTGCCCATAAAAATGGAAGCCATAGGATCTAAAAAAAATGGACGTACATCTGTAATATAGTTAGCTCTGCCTCGGGCTACTTCTGTAGTGCCGCGAATCCACGCTGCTGTGCGAAAAGGCAGCGTAGACGCGGACTCGCAAAGTGCAATAATGCTTTCATTTGAAGTATTCTTTCGTATTGCTGATCCCAATTGGTTTAATGGCAATAGAAACTTATCAATCATTTTTTTAGGCTCCCCTTGGATTTTGAGTGACGTTATTGCAGCCAAGTCGAGATTTGAGTACATAGCCGTCGATGAGTTTGTACCAGTCGCCAGCATTCCCATATACCTTTTCGGTTTCGTCTATTTTAAGTTCACGCAAGACATCGGATTTGCGGTCTGTTAGTTTTGCATATACTTTTGCAGAACCGTCACGTTCAACGTAGACTACTTTGCAGACTTTAATGTCACCTTGACCATCACTTGGAAGAAAGTTTTCAGGCACTTTAGGAATCGGAGTCTTTACCTGAACACGTACTAGGTCATCAGGTGCTGTGACGGTGGAAACTTTGGCAATTTTTGTTATACTCTTTGCGATCTGCATCGATTCACCAACGTTCATATCTTTTTCAAAAAAGTCTACAACCACTCGAATGCCCAATTTTCCTACGTTGCCAGAAAGAGTGTTTTTATTTCCTTCTGCCTCAAGTGTTTTTACTTTCTTACTAAAGCCACTGTAAACTTTTGACTTATTCAATATGTCATGAAATAACCAACTTATTTTTTCATTTGGATTTCTCACACAACCACCGCTCACTCGTCTTGCGTCGGCCGTGGCTCGCTTTAACACGGACTCATTGCTATTCCCATGCAAACCATAGGGGCCACTAAACCAAAGCACGTATTTTCCCAACGGGTTGTTAGCTCCGCATCCACCATATATACTAGGGTTCTCTTCAAAAATTCTCATGCGGCTTGCATCGTCTTCTACAGGCTTACCTGTCTTTGGATCTACAGGATTTCTAGGCATCCACTGAGGACAATGTACAAAGTCTTCCACAGAATAAACGCCAGGTGGTGTAAATTGAGGGCGACCATCATGCAGTTTTCCAGTGACATCTCCCGTGGCGACATTCCACTGAGCAACTACCACTCCATCATTGAGGTAGCTGAGACGATTGGTTGTTAGGTTAATTCGTATCGCAAATGGACTCGTCAAAGAGGCATAGACCAGGGAACGATCTTTAGCACTCCCTAACTTTCCGTTTTCTGAAGACTTGGAATCAGGTACAGAGCATGCACAAATCAGTAGGGATAAACTTGCTTTAATTTGCCATTTCATGATTTAAATCTCCTTTGTTGGAGCATAGCTACAAGCTTGCCCACAGGTAGCTGTTAAGCAATTCTAGCGCCATCGACAAAAGACTATAAATACAGCTATATACAATATTTAGTCTGGCTGTTTGTTTTTCAAAGTGGCATAAATCTGACGCCTATTGAGGACGTCGGAGGCAGCCCTAGGGATCTGCTATAGCTCCTCAATATAAACAACACAAAAGGGGAAGAAGTCGTTTGAAGACGGTTGGAATCATTGGTGGTGGAGTCGTAGGCCTTGCTGCCGCAAGAAAACTGGCCTATGCTGGCTACCGAACTACCCTTTTTACCTGCGGTAAGGGCGCGTCTTCGGTAGCCCCTGGCGTCAATTCCATCAAAGGTCTCTTTAAAGGAAACTCTCCTCTATTTAAGTTGAAGATTTCTGGCCATCACCAATTATGGAAAGAGCTTACCGAGTTAGAAGAATCATCTAAGTCATGCCTAGATTTAAGAAAATCTATCCTAGAGCCTTTTAAATCCCAAACTGAATTAGCTAAACTCGCGGAGCGTGTATATCATGGTCGGTTTTGGGGGCTCTTTGGAACCCAAATCCTTCCCCGTCAAGAATCTTTGTCAGGGTTCCACTCTGATTTTCAAGGGGCACTCTGTTATCCGGATGATTTTTCATTCGACACTGAGAAAACACTTGATGCTTTACTTCAAGTGTATCTGGAGAAAGGGGGACAACACGTTTTGCGACAAGTTTCCTCAGTGGAAATCAGACAGGACTCTATTGTTCTGCACACTGCATGTGGCAGCCAATATTCGTTTCATGAGGTAATCATTGCTGCCGGGGCATCCACACCTTTTCTTCTTAAAGCGTCGGGAATGAATTTAGAAGGTTTTACCTATAAGGCAGGAGTTGCTTTGCAGGCCAATAGCACCTTGACGACCTCAGTGAAGCGAGGACAAACAAGTCTAAATGCCAACGGTAACCAATTGAAGTTTGGGGCTAGAGACTTCAAAATATCAAATTTTCTTCGCAAAGAAGACTTTGAAGACACATATCGGCAAGAAATTGAGGCCGGCTTTAAGGAACTAGCAATGGACCTTAAAGATCTTTCCCTCAATTTTACTGACCCGGTACCCTTAGTTGGTGTTCGCCTTAATGGACCAGGGCGTTCCCCTTTTGTGGGCAGATATTCTAGCAAAGAAGGGCTGGGGCCTCTTATTGCTACCGGTTTTCATAAAAGTGCTTGGAGCTTGGCCTGGAGCGCTGCAGACACCTTGCTTAATCTCATAAAAAAATCATAGCTATTTACAATTTTTGCAACCACGGCTTAGCATTTTAAGACCAAATCTAGAAATCCAGTTCCTCTTCGACTTCCTTAAGTAGTTCCCTAGCTTGACATTCCAGCTGGAAGGCATCTTCTGCAAGACTAGGTAGGACAGCGCCCCTAGCACTAAGAGGCATGTAAGAAAAATCTGCATCAACTTAAAATCCAGCTAGAAATGGTGAACACAGCAAATGCCGCCAACCATGCAAGGGCAAGATAGAAGACAAAAATGCCAGAAGTTTTACGCAAAGACCTGGACTCTCGCCCGAGTACAGCAAAAGTGGCGAGGCATTGAGGTGAAAAAATATACCAGGCCAAAAGTGCATAAGCCGTCGAAGGGGCCCACGTTTCCTGAACAAAAGTAGTCAAGTTCGCCCCTTTACTTTCTTCGGACTCTCCCCCAATGGCATAGACGGTTCCCAAAGCACTTACCATGACCTCCCGTGCAGCAAAGCCAGGAATAAGTGCAACGGAAATTTCATAGTTGAACCCGACAGGCTTCAGTATGGGTTCAATTACAGTTCCAAGCCTGCCAGCAATCGAATATTCAATGTCAGTTCCAGCCCTATCTTCTGGCTTTCTAGGAAACGTCGTTACAGCCCACATCACTATAGAAACGGCAAGAATAAATGTTCCTGCTCTCTTTAAGAACATACGAGCCCTATCTAAGATCGCTATGCCTAGTAGTTTTAGCGAAGGCCATTTATAGCGAGGAAGCTCTATTAATAAAGGTTGTGCTTCTCCAGGCAATACAGTCGCCTTTAAAACAAATCCTACCCCTAGCACCGCTAAAACTCCGCCCACATAGAGCAGCAACATCACGACACCTTGCCGATTCATTCCAAGAAACTGATTAGCTGGAATAAAAGCAGCAATTAAAAGCGCATAGACTGGAAGCCTTGCTGAACAGGTCATCAAAGGGGCCAACATCATAGTGAGCAAACGATCCCTTTTAGAAGGAATGGATCTGGTAGCCAATATCGAGGGCACGGCACATGCTAAACCTGACACTAAGGGAATGACTGCTTTTCCAGAAAGCCCAACGGTCCCCATAATACGGTCCATGAGATAAGATGCTCGAGCCATATAGCCAAAATCTTCTAAAAATAGAATGAAAGAAAACAAAATTACGATTTGGGGCAAGAACACAATAACACTGCCAACGCCCCCAATAATTCCGTCAACTAGCAAATCTCTTAAAAGGCCTTGTGGCATCGCAGTTGACAAGAGCTCCGCTATCTTACCAATAAAACTTTCTATAAGATCCATGGGGAAAGCAGCCCAAGCAAAGACGGCCTGAAAAATAAGAGCCAATGCTGCCAAAAGAATCAATGGGCCAAACACTGGGTGAAGCACGTATTTGTCAACTCGCGCGGTAAGTTCGGAGCGTCGGCCTTTGGTTTCGGTGCAGCTTAAAGCGATTTTATGAACCAGATCACCTTTGGAACTAAGATCATTCCAATCAAGAACTTTTGAAGTTTGGGGAGTCGAAATGCAACTCTCTATCGCATTGGAAAGTTTATTTAAACCCCACTTTTTAGTAGCACTAATGGGCACAACGGGAACACCAAGCTCCCTAGCAAGCGTATCTACGTTAATGACAGCCCCGCTAGATTCTGCAAGATCCATCATGTTCAAAGCAACCAAAACAGGTGTCTCAAGCCTTAACAGATCCAAAGTCAATCCAAGCCCAAGTTCCAATTGTGTGGCGTCTAAAACATTTATGATAAGCTGTGGCTTTAGCTGTCCAGGCGCACCACTTAAAAAATCACTAGTAATCGCTTCATCGTCAGAAACTGGACTTAAGGAATAGGTCCCTGGCAAGTCAATAAGGACACAATTTCCGCCATAGGATTTGGATAGTTCAGATTTGACCACTTCTACAGTGACTCCTGGATAGTTAGCAACCTTATTCCGAAGTCCAGTTAAGGTATTAAAAAGAGCTGTCTTGCCACAATTGGGGTTCCCTACTAAGGCAACTAATGAGTCGGTCATCCTAAATTACCTCAATATGATTCAGTAGAAAGCGACGCACAGCAATGCGAACGCCATTAATCTCAATAACCAGCGGATCTTTAGAAAACGGCGCCTGTTCCACAATTTCATAATGGGCACCTACTTTAAAGCCTAGTTCCACCAGCCGAACTTCTTCAGGTGACTTGGGTTGAAACTTAGAAATCTGTCCTCTATCGCCCTTTTTGGCGTGACTTAACATGTTTTAGCTCCTCAATATGCCAACCTTTTCTAAATATTTTAGTTGAGAATGATTGTCAATAAGAATTCTGTACACATTTAATGCCTAGATTCTTTTGCTTAGCAGCACTTCGGGCCGTTTT
Source organism: uncultured Pseudomonadota bacterium (assembly GCA_903844895.1). Taxonomy (GTDB): domain Bacteria; phylum Bdellovibrionota_B; class Oligoflexia; order Oligoflexales; family CAIMVM01; genus CAIMVM01. Next base: position 53,370 of record CAIMVM010000330.1, on the reverse strand, counting down.
AAATAAAAAAATCCCCTGCCGTGGCAGGGGATGGCTCATCGTACTTCTATATGGCTATTTGCATATGACACTGTTGACTTTAACCGCAGAGGCAGGAGAAACCACCTTGCCTGAAAGGTCGATAGGAATGGCAACAAGGCCAAGCTTAATGGTGCCTTTATCACCAGCAAAAGTCATCTCATCAAGCGCACCTAAGTCTGTTCTGAATCCAAACAGTTTCACCTTTGTAGTAGCTCCTGCTAAGCTTGCACTACCTACACCAGATGTTCCTGCAATGTTGAGGTTTGTATTTATCGTTCCCAGTAAAGGTACGTTAGATAGATTTACTTTGCAGGTTTTGGGAGCATTTAAAACAATAGTAACTGGGCTTGCACCGATGCCACCAAGCTTTATTGCCGTAATTGAAGGAGCGAGTGAGTCTGCAGCTAGATCGAGTATGCTATTTTGCGCCAAACTCTTTATAATTTTCATGACTGCTCGCACCTGACTATTGGTAACAACCAGAGATATGCTTTTCTGCCAGTTCACCTTTGAGTCATTAACAATATCAGACATGTCTTTAATCATCATTCCTGGACTTAATGCACCAGCACCTTGATTGGGATTAGCGGCGATAAAGGAGAAAGGAACATGGGATACTACACCTGAAGTCGTCTCGAATCCTAAAAATCCGGGAGTAGAAAAATTTATACCCGTTAAAGCCTCTGTCTGACCGCTAGGATACTTAAGAGTCGCGCCAGTAAGATTGATACGTCTTGAGCCTACCGTCGCTTTAATCGCGCTTCCCATGAAACTGAGTCCATTGATATCAAACGTTTTGTTCGAGCGATTGATCAAACTAAAAATACCCGCTCCATAGGTTACTTGCTCCCATGGAAGCTTTTCTAGAACTCCAAATATAGCTGCACCGCCGAAATTCTTTATAAAATTCTTAACGGTTGGCGCCTCGTATTGCGCCCTAGAAAAATCGAGTCCGCCACCCGACTTCGACAGCTCTTGAAAAATATCCAAAGATCCGTTCCAGAATTTCGCATCAGTAGAAGTTCCCGTAGAATTACAAGCCTGAAGTTTTTTCGCAGTACACCACTGTGCAAAGGTCAGGGAAGCTTGAGTCTCGTTTGAGAGAGGCTGATCCACACTACAAGAAGCCAAACTTAAAGAAAAAAGAGCAAGAATGGATCTACCTAGCATGAAAACCTCCCAATATAACAATTTAAGATATCGATCCCCACGGGGCGCGGTAATCCTCAGAGCAGAAAATGTGCCAATCTCCAGACAGGAAGCGAGAGTCCTAACACCCAATATTCATTGACCCTCTTGAAACTGAACTTAAAGTTTTGGGAAACCCCTGAATCATTTCTCAACAATCTGCCAACGACTTCGACAATCTTCTTCTTCCTTTGGCCCAGGAGAGGGCCGCAATGTAGCAACACAGCCTTGAGGCAAGGCCTGCTTCAGCCCCACTTTAACTTCAGCAATTGAGCAAAGTTACTGACGATTTCCAGCCGAATCCGGTCTGTCAACCGTCCAAGCGCGACCACCTTAGGCACTTCACCATTGCGAAAGACTTCAGAATAGCTCAAATCCTTTTTTACTCTGGAGGATTCCATAGATACGCCCGCTAAAACTCCTGGCGAGTAGATCTAACAATACGTTTTATTTGGTGTTAAAGACGCAAAAAACATTCTCTTCAGCCCCCGACTGATTCGCCGAATCTACAGGTGGGAGGATGTGAACTTATGATTACATTGCGCAGTTTAGCTCTATTTTTACCAGCATTCTTTATCACTTTTTCATGTTCAGAAATAACTGATACCGAAAAGCGTACAGACGGCACAACTGTCAATCCCTATTCTGGCGTCACATCAGAATCGACTCCTTCAGAAATAAGCGGAGCTTGGCTAGTCAAATGCGATATAGAGTCTCTAGGAAATGCCGTTGCCAACGAAAAAGACTCTGTCTATTGTCGAACCAATGATGAAAGCGGAAAGAAATCACCTAGAGAAATCAGTTTCCTAGATTCTGCAATGGCGGTCATTAAGGATTTTATCAAAGAAGCTCAACCCGATGATTCCATCTACACTGTGAAATATCAATTTCCTGCTGAAACCATAAAAAGTTACAACGACCTTCTTTCCCCCGACAAGACGGCCGATCTCAACTACAAAGTTATTGATAAATCAAAATTTAATTGGTCTGCTATAACAGATCCCGTTAGTGCCGAGCAAATCCAGGAGTTACTTACAACTTACGGCAGCAAACTAAATGAGATCGATGAAATTTTCTGCGATGCAAATGGCGCCTTAAAAAATGACTTCCTCATCGCTTCTGGCCTAGGATCTCTTTCTAGATCCACTGCTGTTGTCGCAGAATCTAACTCATGTTTTGTTTCCACCGATGTGTTAAGTGACATTAGTAAATTGAAGGAAATTTTCAAAGACAAGTTGATAAGTGGCGCCAAAAATACGGGCTGTAGAGTGGCCATATTGCACAATAGCGTTTCCCTTGATGGTAAATTCAGGTTAGCGGTATTGAATAAAGAAAGAGTCGCTTCTAGCTTCAAATCTCCCAACGACGTGACCTTGCCTCGCTTAAATAGCGCAGCATATGCAGGACAATGTGGCTTTCCCTCAGGAATTGCAGCAAAAGTTAAAGCTGCGAAATAAAGACCGATGTTCACTGAGAGGCGTTCGTCTAACGATCGATACCAAGACTAATCCGCCTACCTTAGAGATTTGAAAATTTAAAATTGAATTGTTGAACTTAAGCTGCAAATGACTCAATAGAGTTCAGCAACATGGAACAAAACAACATCTACTGTCTAATTTTTTTGAACTATCACTTTGAATCAAGAAGAAAAATTTTCTATATAAATATCTGATATCCAGAACTTTATCGCTAGTAGCGACCTAGACATCAGAAGTATAGCTCTCAAGAACTATGCTGCCAGAAGCAAAAAATTTAAGCCCGACGCACAGATGCGCCGAGCCGAAAATACCATCAAGAAAAGAACTCACACTAATTGCGGGATTGCCCTCGAAATGCTAATTCAAGAAAGCCCTTGGTTCAAGCGTTGCGAGTTCCTCAACGGGGGTCTGCCCAGGCTTCCCATAGGAAATCTTTCCTTTCCATTTGCGAATAGAACAATCCCACTTTAAAGAAATCCCTGCCTGTTCCAGCGCTCTAAAGCTCATATTATATCTAAAACCAACTGCATTCTCGAAGCTTTGATCAAACTTCATTTGAATATTTGAGACATCCGTATCGCTATGGCGAACAAAGAATTTGAAATCAAGTGGGGAACTTCCTAGCCCTAGGTGGGGAAGTGGGCTCACGCCGCTTTTGTCACTTAAATTCTGAAGGTTAGCTTGGAAACTAGTTGTAGATCTTGCTCCATGCGACATGATAAACACTTCGTTAGGAATGTTTAAGGATCTATCTAATTTCAAGTCTATGGGCGACTTACAATCATTAGTAACCAATGACTTTCGTGAGTTGTCTAGGCAGGTATCAAAACCTAAATCACTAAATTGAAGGCAACTCCATAATTTAGGCTCAACATCCTGATATTCCGCATCGCTTAAAGAAAGGGCTCTATTGGGTCCCGCTTCTTTCCTACCCATGTGAACTTGATTCATTTCAAGCACCACTTCTGCTGTTTCCGTTGCTGTTCGCATTGCTATCGTCGGTCGGCCATTGAAATAGCCAAAGTTTCTAACGGACCATGGACGCTGAAAAGCCTCCTGAGTTGGGGCATCTTTAAAGTTAACAAATGCAGTAACCCCTTTAGGGACTGAAAATCGCAATGCATTTTTTCCCTTGATTCTAGCTTTTTCATCACTTGGTGCTGTTGAAACTGCAAGCCTACGGAATAGCAAATTACTTGAGGTATGGCATGAAACACAATCCATTGTAAAAAAATGATTTTGTTCAGGGTTGTCAATCGAATGAAGAAGAGAAAGTTTCTCATCTCCTAGAGGAGAAATATTTGTGTCTGAAAAGATATTTTCATCAAGAATCGTTTTTGTGGACCGTTTTAGTATTGAGTCTCTAGCAATACCCGGTAGGCCAGGAAAGCTGAAGGTTTGTCTATTAGAAGGATTTCCGATGACGTGCCCATTTCCTCTAAAAGAAAGCGCTTGAAACTTTAAAGGTACGCCTGAATCATCATCGACAGTGGGAATAGGAGTTATGATCATTTTACCATCAGGCCCCCGTATATTTGCATAGAAAACCCAAGGTTCTACGCCGTCATTGAGGCCCATAGTCGCTATGGATAAAACTCGATCAGGCCGAGCTTGGACCGACAAAAAGCTGAGTAATGCAGCCTTTGCATTTGGATTGCCGGCCTTAAGTCCAGGATGCACCGTCAACGGTATGCCATTTGTCTGGGAAAAACTCTTAATTTTGGAAAGTCCAGTAAACTGCTCCAACATGCTACTAGGATCTTTTGCTAATCGAAATAGAACATGAAATGTCATATCTAAGTCTCTGCCCTGGGCAAATGGCTGGGCAATGAGTCGCAACTGCGCTTGACATATCATATCTTTGGTTGGGGGATTTGCGCGAGTAGCTTTAAGCTCTTCTGCAATCGCTGAGGCAGCATGTGCGCCAGGAGCGCAAGGATCGTATCGCAAGGCTACTACTTTCCAATTGTCTAAGGAGTCTGGACCTCCTCTAAAAGTCTGCGGCGCATTGGCAGGATTTCCCTCTCCCGCTTCGATGACCGCAAGGAAGTCAGAAGGAGATACAAAGTTCTTCAATTGAAGTTCGGGAGTGTTAAGAATCATGTCCATAGGAATCATAATTGATACATCATTTGCATCAAAAAGCGGTAAAGACTCAGCTCCAGGAATGAGCTTCACTGTTGAAGATCCTTCCTCCATCCTTGGATTTTTAAGCTTACAAGAACTCAAAGCTAGGCACAGAACTAAAAAAGGAAAATAGAAAAACTTCATATGCAAATTGCTCCTCGAGTAGTTGCCTAAGATTTTATCATAGAAGTTTCTAAGCCCATAATGCCCCTCGCTATTTGTCATAGCATCTCCTTACAGAGGATCGTTGGTTACAGAATTTTATTCTGGCTCCATTGACTGCGCAGAATTGGCAGAATCCGACTACTGAGGAGCCCCTATTGCCCCCACTTCTTCTCGAGCCAGCGATAGGAACCCTTTACGAGTTTCCATGCACGTTTGACGGCGCCGAACGCAACCATGCTAAACGGTACTCCCCCTAGTTAGCGCGAAGGCCCGCGCCCATCCACCCATCGCTATCCCGGCGGTGTAGATATATTGATCAACAAACTCTCAAAATTGTTTGAAAACGAGCAGCAACCTTTCGCTAAAAGCGGCAATAGACGCGCCTTGGAACCCTATATTTTATGAGCTATGGGTAGTATCCCCCTGCTTCCCTGCCAAAATTGCGGATGACTTTAAATCTCTGGCAAATTCATGCATAAAACATTACATAAATGAAATACATAAGGCGGAAATGACATGCCATTTATCTTGTTTGACCAGGTGCCTGACGCCCAAGAATCTCTTGGCGGCAAAGGATATATTTTAGGGCTATTAACAAAAAAAGGCTTCCCTGTTCCCCAAGGCGGTATTTTGACGTCAAAGCCAAGCCCTACGGAGTGGACTGAGCTCTTGGCTTGGTGGACGAGGTGTCGCCAAGAGCCCTTGGCTGTGCGCAGCTCGGCAATTGGAGAAGATAGTGATGAGCATAGCTATGCTGGTCAGAATCAATCCTTTCTGAATATTCAAAGTGAGGCCGATCTTAAAGAATCTGTAGAACGTTGTTTTGAATCCATCCACGGAGAGGCTTCTAAAACCTATAGACATTTTTTTGACCAAAAACCTAGCGGTGGCGCACAAATGAATGTTGTCATCCAACTTATGGTGAAGCCTAAATTTTCAGGCGTCTTTTTTTCAAGGGACCCACGTGCAAACTCAAGCACTTGGATTATTGAACTTATTGAAGGACTAGGTGAGGACCTTGTTTCAGGCCGCAAAACACCTTACTTCATCACCTCTGAAAATCGCGCAGGGGTAACGGTTCCGGGCCTAGACACTTTCAATTTTGAAAAGGTTTTACATCTGGGTGAACGGGTAAAGAACGTTTTAAATTATGAAGTCGATATGGAGTGGGCCCTCGATCAAAACTTAGAAGTAAAACTCCTTCAAGCGAGGCCCGTTACCGCTTTAAGAAGTTTATCGAATCAGGTAAAAGTGGTAGAAGCAGAACTCCAAAGATTGAAAGAAGATTATCCCGACAATCCGACATGGGATGGTCAGACTTTCGCGGAATGGACCGGATTCCCTAGCTACCTGACCTTCAGTTTATGGAGAAATGCATTTTCGCCACACAATGCTTTTGGAAACTCCTTAAAGACTTTGGGTTACCGCAGTTTTACAAACAAAAAAACCTATTCCCCCAAAGATTCCCTTCTCGAGCGAGTTTTTGGCCGCGCCTATGTCAATTTAGAAAAAATGAGTGAACTCTACTTTGGGCCTATTCCCTTCAGCATCGTGACGAAGCCTAGACCCCATTTAAAATTTGATTTTAAAAAACTGAATCTACAGACCGTTCTGTTTACCCCAGTAAGCATGTTTAATATGATAAAGGTAGGCTTTAGCCTTTCCTCCAAACGAAGTGAGTGGCTTAAAACCTGCGCAACGGAGCTCGTGCAGTTCAGTTCTCAGAGAGCAGCAAGTCCTTCTCCAGATATATATTCCGCATGGAATGACAGCCTTCTTCAAGACACCTTCTCTAAAGAATGTTCGCGTTTTTCCAAAGAAGACCTTCATTGGCCCCTTGTACTTATAATTTTGACCGAATCTACCATGCAAACCATTTCTTCGATTTTAAAATCTATTGTCGGAGAAAAGGAAGCTCAAAAAATGATTCGCAGATGGATGGGACAGGGCTTACAAACTATAACTTCTGAAATGAATCGCACGTTTCAAGAAGCGTGTATGGATCCACTAAAAAGACCATTTTTTATGTCTAAGTTTGGGCACCGTGGCCCAGGTGAGCTGGATCTTGCAAACCCAAGATGGATTGAGCTTTCCGAATCTGCCTTTTACAATCTCACAAGTAAAAGCTTGGCGGAAAAATCCGAAAATCTAGATCCTGTTTCTGATGAAATCAGTAGGCTAAAGTCCTTTAAACGCGACATCATTATGCAAGAGTGGCGGCTACTTAAGACCATGTTAGAACTTCGAGAAAAATGGAAAATGGAACTCTTAAAGCCTTATGCCCAGATTCGTTATATGGCTTCCGAACTCGGAGTTAGAACCAAACTTGGAGCCGATATACATTGGCTCAGATTGAGTGAAATCGAATCCCTGCCTCTCACTGGAAAAGGCAATATTGACCCTGAAATGACGGCAAAAATAGACGGTCGAAAAATGCGATTTGAAGTCTTTAAACATTTCTCACTTCCTGAGTTTGTTTCTGTCTCTGAAATTGAAGGCTTGATTAAAGGTGAAAACACAGAAGATCGAAAGTATTTCGACGGAGAAGCTTTAAGCCCTGGTTTGGTCTTTGGTAGCGTGGTAGTCGTTGAAAATCCGACGGCTGCTGATCCTTCTAGTTGGCCTGAAAATGCCGTTTTAGTAGCGGAAGCCACCGACCCCGGTTGGACGCCCTTATTTGCTCGAGCGAAGGGCATTATAGTAGACAAGGGCGGCGTCTTATCCCATTGCGCCATAGTAGCTAGGGAAATGAATATCCCAGCAGTTAGCAGAATTAGACAATGTCACAGAACTTTAAAAACGGGCGATCGCGTCTGGGTGGATGGAAATAATGGTAGAATTTCAATTGAATCCTAACGAGTTTTATAATCTTATTATTCCTACGGTGATGATCCCTCTCACCGCGGTAAGCGTTCTTTTAAGCATTGCTGCTTCTTTTATCGCTGGCCTCTTTGGAATTTCTCTCAGTACAGAGGGACCCAAAAGATTATTAGAAGTCCTTTTAAAACCTAAAGTACTTCTTACTGGACTTGCTCTTAATTTGCTTATTCTAGGCGGAGTCAAAGGATATGACTACTATAAGAATCTACCAAGATTTATATGGACGATAGAAGGTGCACAAAAGAAGTTGGCTAAACCATCCTCTCAAATATACGGAGATCGGAATCAAGTTCCGTTAAATTTTATCCAAGCAAGCAGTCCTGAAGCCTTTAAGGACTTAAAGGAGATTTGGTCAGCGAAGCTTCCTAAGGGAAACTTTAGATCTCCCGTATTTAGCGGTGGTAGTATTTTCTATGGCACTGACGATGGGCACGTTTTTGAGCTTTCAGAGGCTACAGGTGAAATCCTGCGGAAGTTTTTTGTCGGAACCTACATAACACCCGAACTGACTATCGATGATTCCACGCTATATGTCGGCGAAGGCACCCACAACACCCATCATGCTCGGGTCTATGCATTTGACCTTAAGACAGGTATGCTGCGAGGATATTACGGAACAAAGGGTCATACGGAAGGTCAACCTGTTATTGGCAAATGGGGCAGCGAAAAGACATTGTTTGTTGTTTCTGGATCCGACGGAATCCATGCCGTAGATCCCAACGCCATGACAGTAAAGTGGCAAGCGAACGACGGCCACATCGATGCGTCGGTTCTCCCCCTAAATGACAAGGTGTTTGCAGGAACTGGTCGAGATAAAGGAAACAGCGAAAAATTTAAAAGCTTCGCGACGGCCTATGACTTCTCTACCGGAAAAAAGCTTTGGCAAAACGAACTACCAGCTTCTAGCTGGATGAGCCCAGTTGCATGGAATGACTCCGTTTGCTTTGTTTTCGGTGAAGTATATTTTACCTCTGGTATTGGAGGGGTATATTGTTATAACCAAAAGGATGGCTCGCCAACTCATGCATTTAATTTGAATGAACCACAAACTGGCATTCCCATTATTATAGGCAACTCCCTAATCTCAACGGGAAGTAATGGAAGGGTCTGCAGTCTCGATTTAACCAGCCGCGTAGTCTCGTGGTGTTTTGATGTAGAAACCAAAGGCAAAAGTTTCAGCTCTCCCACATACTTGCCCATGGTTAATGCTCTAGCCTACAGCTCTAAGGATCGCGGATTATGGCTCATCGATTTTAAAACGGGCACAAAAATCACAAACTTCACCAAACCTGAATGGAAAACCATTTATGGCGCCTCAGCTGTCAAAGGAAATGCTATTGCCGTCGGCGACATTGATGGTCATACGTCACTGTTCAAAGTAAATTAACTCGTTAAAGTAAGTATCAAAAAGACTTTTCTACAATATGCTGCGTCGCATTCTGACTTGTCCCTCTATATCCACAAAAAGTCAGTAGGGCAGAAAATCTTGCCAATTTCTACCTACACTGTAATTGTTTTTTTTGGGGGGGGGAGACCGGCCTGAATAGCCTTCCCACCGAAGTTTAGGGAGTCGACATCAAGCTTTACCAATTTTGCGATTATCTATACCACTCATGAGCATGCCGACAAAAAAGGGAAGCAAATGGGCATGGCTCGTATCTCCATAAAAGATAAAAGCGAAATAAACAAGCATTCCGACAAAGTAAAAAAAGGCCTTTCGAATGGCAATGATGCCATAACCAAGTATTGCTAGTGTGGCGGAACTAGACCCCAAAATAAAATGTATATCGGGATTTGTTTTGGAAAAAAAGACTAAAAGAATTCCGAGGACATGTCCCATACAAAAGATTTGAAGCATCTTAGCCTTGCTTCTTGCATGCTCCAAGTACAGTCCAAAACCTAGTAGCCAAAAAAGATTAGAGACCATGTGTAAAGTACTAGAATGAACAAAAGCCGAGGTGAAAAAGTTTAAGCCAAAGTAGCGGAAAGGGGCTCGAATATCAAAAGCCATAATTTCTATAAATGGATCGGCAAGCTGTGCCGCAAAAAGCCCACGATTTTCTGTTAAAAAATTCAGAAGAATCATGACAAGGACTAAAACTGAGGTGAGACCTTTAAAATTTCTAAGCCAACCCAATACCAATTGGCGATCAGTATGATATTCCAACTCCACCTCTCGCATCTTAACGTTTTATGCTTGACCGCTCGTAGCGCCGTCATAGAGGCTCGTCATAAACGGGTTAAAGGAATCGATCAAATCATGACCTATTTGAAAATTAAATAGGGCTTCAAATACTGGTGCCGAGAGCGAGACTCGAACTCGCACATTGCCAAGCAACGGTGGATTTTGAATCCACTGCGTCTACCATTCCGCCATCTCGGCTTGAGAGACAGGGATACTATAATGTCTTCGCCCAAATGTCTACACGTTCTTTGCTGCCTTTTTAAAATTGATCTTATTCGCAAATTATGTTCCCATTACCCCAAATGTTTATAATTTGAGGGAAAATTGACATGAATTCACTAACTTTTTATTTCGCAATCCTAATACTAGCCTGCTCCCACCTATCCGTTGCAGCCGAAAAAACAGACTCCAAAAAGAAAAAGACTCTAAGAAAAGCCGCGGCGCACGTTCACGGCAGTTCTGAGCTAAACATTGTCGCATCTGGAAATAAGTTTTCCATAACCGGCTCCCTGCCCATGGATGACATAGCGGGCTTTGAAAGAGCGCCCCATAACGAGACTGAGAGTGCCGCACTTAAAAGCGCCTTTGATCTCATTAAGGATGGAAAGTTAGTAGCCCCCGAAAATGCCGACTGTAAAATTGCGGACCCAAAGGTTTTTGTGGATCCTACTTTTGATAAAACCATTACCCACTATGAAGTAGATATTGACCTATCATGGAGCTGCCAGAGTCCTGTGAAGAATCTTAAAGTTGAGGGGTTTAATAACTTTAAAAACATTAACGCCTTAAAGTTTCTAGTATTAGACCAAGGGAAACAAACCTCACTTTCGCTCAAGCGCTCGGAACAGAAAACCACAGTTTCCTTGTCAAAAAAGTAGACTAGGTCGCATTTAATTTCCGCAGTCTTGGTCTCCACAATATGAGGAAGGCAAAAAAATGACTGAGCCGTTGATTAGGCTTTCAGAGCTTAAGTTTCGTTGGAAACCCGACCTCCCTTTGGTTATAGACATTAATGAACTTACCATCCATAAGGGAGAAAAAGTCTTTATTTACGGACCTAGCGGATCAGGGAAGACAACCTTGTTAGGACTCTTCGGCGGAGTTATTTCTCCTGATTCTGGCTCTCTGGTGATTCTTGGCCAAGACATGAAAAAACTAAGCAGTGGGGCGCGCGATCAGTTTCGCGCCGATCATATTGGTTTTATTTTCCAACAATTTAACCTTATTCCTTATCTCAATGTGCTAGAAAATGTTTTGCTCCCGCTTAAATTTTCTAATTCCAAACAGCGTTCTCTTGCAAATAGCACTGATGAGGCGCGTATGTTTCTGTCCCGATTAGACATTCCTGAAGGCCACTTTAAAAAGAAAGTATATGAGCTAAGCGTTGGTCAACAGCAGCGGGTGGCTGCTGCACGGGCTATGATAGGCTCACCTGAAATCGTCATCGCAGATGAACCGACTTCTGCCTTAGATGCAGATATGAGAGACAAATTCATCGATGTTTTGGAGGAGCTTGCCTCTAGCTGCGGTTCGACCCTAGTCTTTGTCAGCCACGACCATAGTTTAAGCAAGTTGTTTGATCGCAAAATCGATCTTCCCGCACTTAATCAAAAAGGACGGTGAACGATGCTCAATAATATTTTTAGATTGACCCTAAAATCCATGCTCAACCGTAAAGTCACCTCGGCATTAACTATTTTTAGCGTCGCCTGTTCTATTGCGATTCTATTAACCGTTAGAAAAATGAAAGATGCCGCTCGCAGCAGCTTTGAATCTACGATATCTGATGTTGATCTTATCTTGGGCGCAAGATCAAGCGATATAAATCTTATGCTCTACTCTGTTTTTCGAATAGGAAATGCCACCAATAACATTACGTGGCAAAGTTACCAAGATATAGCATCGCAACCAGAAGTAGACTGGATCATTCCGTTCCAACTGGGAGACAGCCACAAAGGCTTTCGTGTTTTAGGTACAAACCTATCGTATTTTGAACATTTTAAGTTCGGCAAAGGCCAAGCACTTCAGTTTAGTGCTGGTAAGAAATTTTCTCAAATTAACGAAGTTGTCTTGGGTTCTGAGGTAGCAAAAAAACTTAGCTACCCGGTGGGCAAAACTATTTACCTTTCCCATGGTGTAAGTGAAGCTAGCTTTCAGGAACATAAAGAGTTGCAATTTGTCGTAACAGGCATTTTACAGCCGACTGGCACTCCTGTGGATAGGACCGTTCACACGAGCCTGGAAGCGATTGAGGCTATTCATAGGGGCTGGGAAAGCGGCGCTCCGCCTCTCGAAGCTCAAGCGGCAAGTACTTCTGAAACCTATGCCATCAACCAAATCACCTCGGCTATGATTGGCCTTAAACAGAAAACCGCGGTTTTTAAGGTTCTCAGGTACATTAACGAATATTCTGAAGAGCCTCTACAAGGCGTGATGCCTGGAGTTGCTTTTATGCAGCTTTGGAATATTGTCGGCGTCGTAGAAACCGCTTTTGTAGCCGTATCATATTTAGTGCTACTTTCCGGACTGATTAGCATGGTTACAGCTTTACTCTCCTCCCTTGCGGAGAGGCGGCGAGAGATGGCTATACTGCGCGCTCTAGGTGCTCGCCCTCGGGACATATTGCTCCTCCTTCTAGTAGAGACAGCAGCACTTGTCAGCTTTGCAGCGCTGCTGTCTAGCCTTTTTTTGCTCCTTGCTATGTCTTTTTTGTCGCCGTGGCTTGCCTCAGAGTTTGGGATCCACTTAAATCTGACTGAGATGAATCTAGATGATGTAAAGATTCTTGTTTTTGTTATTCTCTCGGGTATGTTGGCAGGAATGATTCCAGCTCTAAATGCCTACAGAAATTCCCTTGCGGACGGACTAACTATAAGGACCTAAACCTTGAAAAAGAAAATATGGATCGGGATCGGTGGAGTTAGCCTCATTTTTTTAGGGGCATTTATACCGACTTTTATGAAGTCTCAGAATCTAGAGAAATCTCCTTCCAGTCATAGTGAAGGCTCCATTGTAGAACTTACCTGGATGGACCTCCAAAAGCTTGACCTAAAGACAGGGAAACTTCCAGATGACATCGCTAAAAAACTGACAGGACCAGTAAAGTTACCTGGTTTTATTGTACCTCTTGAGGCCAATGTAGAAGAGTCTACGCACTTTCTCTTTGTCCCCAATCAGGCCTATTGTGTCCATGTTCCTCCCCCGCCAGCGAATTTAATGGTCGAAGTGAAATCAAGAGACCCCGTCAAGAACAAGGAACTTCAAGGTCCTATTTGGCTTGAAGGATTTATTACCCTCGAAAACAGTCAAAATCAATTTGGCACAGCCGCTTGGCAGTTTAAAGGTGTAAAGCATTACGCGTATGAACTCCCCAAGTAGCTTCTTCGATTTTATGCAGTTATAGTATTTTTGATAGATCTGCATTTAAGACAAATCAAAGGACCAAAATCCGGAAAACTTTGGTCTTTAAGCTTGATCCAAGCGACATCTAAGGGAATTGTAACTTTATGATGCTGCCAGCAAAGAAAAACGTAGCAAAGATAGACGCAGCAAAGAAAAACGCAGCAAAAAAAAGCCGATAAAGGCTAAGGCATGCTTTCGATAACTTTTGATGCTATTTTGGAATGCCCCACAGCACTGAGATGAAAACAGTCCTGTGCGATATCTGCAGCGTCTAGGGTAATCTTTGAGAGCTCTCCAACATACTCAACGCTGAGCCCTTTCGTCTTGCCTGAAGAGGCCAAAGCAATACTTGCAAGCTTATCTCTATATAAACTAGCCGTCGTAGCCACTTCGGAAATCTGATCTTTCATTAGCTTTTCTGGCGCAAAGAGATTCGGACACATCAAACTGGGATTTGGCGGAAAGACTTGCGAGAATTGCGCAGGAATAAGATATTTAGCCGCAGTCCCCTCTGGTCGAGCAAAGCTTGATTCCCGCAAGTCTCGACAACTCACTTCTTTACCATGGGCTTTTACTTTTTTATCTAATATGGAAGCAGACTGATAAAGTTGGGTGATGGGAAGTATGCCGGCTAATATAAGCCGCGTTCCCTCTGGATGGGGAACAGCACTCCCAAGTAATTTAATTGCTGCTTCGATATTAGAATGAAAAAGTTCAGGGCTAGTAACACCATTGCCATACGGTGAGCACAGGTCATTTCCCGTAAGCATGACAAAAACAAACTTTGGCAGTTTTCCACCAGAGAGACTTAAAAACCTCTGCACTTGAACGGAAAAGTTCCCGCTACGGGCCCCATTACTGGAGGCAAAGAAAATCTTCTTCCCTGGAACGCCTTGTTTCCTAGCTACTTGATAGCCCCAAGAATATTCCTCCGTATTTAGAAAAACACTACCTATGGTCTGCATTAGTATTTCAGACGAAGCAATCAGAGGATGATTCATAACCTCAGATGGAGTAGGAAGAACGACACTGGGAGGATCTAATTCCAAATCACCCAGAAAAGGTACATCTGCCTTTTGGGGAGAAACGGACTTTTGCCCACTCAATATCTCCCAAAGAACATCGCCATCAAACTCCATAGCTGGATGAGTGGCGGCACCACTGGCAATACTGTCACCAAAAACTACGGCTGAAGGTCCCGATACATCAGCAATTTCTGCAGATTTTGCCTCAAGGGAAAAAAACAGATACATTAGTATCGAAGCTACAGTTGTGTTATAATTAGGCAAGTAAACTCCTATTGAGATCTCACCACGAAGGTGGGCGGATGATTTAGGCCCCAGAGCATGGAGACTTTAGCGAATGAAGACAAAAGATGAAATAGTAAAAAATTGGTTGCCTAGATATACCGGCTGTCCTTTGGATCAATTTGGGGAGTTTATCCTTCTCACAAATTTTCAAAACTATGTCCACAAATTTGCAGAGCGATTTTCTTGTAAGGTTTATGGGATGGACCGCCCCATGCAAACTGCTACCAACTCTTCAGGGCTCAGCATTATTAATTTTGGCATGGGATCAGCCAATGCAGCTATAGTGATGGATCTTTTAACCGCGATCCACCCTAAAGGAGTTCTTTTTTTAGGAAAATGCGGCGGCCTTAAGCGCTCGTCTGAGATTGGTCACTTGGTTTTACCCTTAGGGGCGATTCGCGGAGAAGGTACATCTAATGATTACCTTCCCCCAGAAGTTCCAGCACTGCCAAGTTTTAAACTTCATAAGTTTGTTTCTGAGAAAATATTAAGCAAAGGCTTGGACTATCGAACTGGCATTGTTTACACCACGAACCGCAGAGTTTGGGAACATGACGACTCTTTTAAGGAACGACTGAAAACATATAAAGCTATTGCTATCGACATGGAAACGGCAACGTTGTTTAGTGTGGGAATTTCAAATGAGATTTCTCGTGGCGCGCTCCTTTTAGTGAGTGATGTGCCCATGGTGCCCGATGGAGTTAAGACCGAGGAAAGCGATAAAGTCGTAACTACTAATTTTGTAGACCTACATCTCGATATCGGCATTGAGGCTATGATGGAAATTGGCGCAAAGGGCGAAAAAATCAAACATTATCACTATTAACGCCAGCTTCCGACAAGTTCAATCCCACTCCTTAGACCACTAATGACTAGCATCTAAGCAAAAACAACACACCTGGGGTTGCCAAGCTGCTGATAAAATAGATAGATCATGAATCTAATGGAGACGACTAGGATGATTCAAGACCTTCTTGCCGCTTCAGCCTTTGGGCTTGCAGCCTGTGCGTTTGGTGCTTTGATCTACATTTTAAGGCGCTCAGAACCCGATCCAAATCAGTTGGAATGCCACGCTGCTGATAGGGGTGCTCCCTCCAAAGAGCTTATAAACCTGCAAAGTGAAATGGAAACACTTCATTCCCACATTAGAGTGTCAGAGGAGCTCCGGGGAAACCTTCAAGCGAAGCTAGAAGCAAACTCTGAGGAGATAGCGCAACTGAATCTTGCCTTGGAGAACCAAAAAAAAGCTGGCTCTTTTAAAGAAAATTCTTGGTTTCAAGATAGAACCCATTTGGAATCAAAGCTTTTTGCAAAAGACGAAGAGGTTCATTCTCTTTCTGAAAAAATAAAGTCCTTAGAAGATCAGATTGTAAGTTTACATGCGAGACCTACCGCACCTGACTCTTCATTCCCACGTGCAAGATTTTCAAAACCATTGCACTCTTCAAAAGCGCCTGCTCCTGCCAACTCCCATGAAACTCCTGAATGGTATCTTCGACCAGATAAGGGGCGCGAACGCCATAACACCAAATTTTCTACTCCCTTCCCAGATGCCACGCCAAGGCTTACAAAAACCTTACTCCCCGCAAGTCAAAACACAATAAGTTCTAAAGAGCTATCCCATGGGGATGAGTCACTTAGGGTCAAACAACTCAACCTCATGGTTAAGACCCTTCAGGGTAAAAAAATGATGCTTGAGGAACGCAATGAAAACTGGGAAGTTGCACTTCGCTACCTCTCTGAACATATTTTGCGCAACTACGGCAAAAACTATTCGTCCTTTGAAATTGGCCCCCTGGTAGCTACAGCACTGCAAAGCATCAACAAGTCTCTAATTATGAACGATATGTTTCAGGCTAATCATGACGAAATTGACGACTTGAATGTACTGAGCGAGTTGCTGTATGAAGGGGGGAATGAGCCTTCCCTAAACACGCTCTAAAAAGAAAGTACCCCACATGACCAAAGAAATACCCGAAGATAGTTGGGATGTTCTCTCAGAGATCCTTACCCCCCATCGCCGCGACAGACTTAAAACGGCCGTCCAAAAACGAACTCATCACGTCCGTCTCATTCTTCAAGATGTTCACAACCCCCATAATATTTCCGCCTGCCTGAGATCTGCCGAAGCTTTTGGAATCCAAAACATAGATATCGTTACTCTTAATGAACCATTTCGAGCATCTACTTCAGCCCGCGGAGTAGCGGATTGGCTAACCATTAGCAAATGGAAATCTATTGAAGAGTGCGCCCTGGCAATCAAGGCTCAAGGCTATTTGATAGCAGCAGGCATGCCAGCGCCGGATAGTGTTTCCCTGCACGATCTGCCTCTAGAAAAACCCCTAGCGATTTTGTTTGGGAATGAACATGCCGGCGTGAGCGAAGACTGGAGTCGATTTGTGGATGTCTATTTCACCATCCCCATGATGGGGCTCGTAGAGTCTATGAATATCAGTGTTTGCGCGGCTATTACGATGCATCACCTAATTTATAAGCTTAAAATCAGCAATCACCCAAGCCAATTCATCAACAGCTCCGTTCAGAAAAAACTGCTGGGTATTTGGGCGAGAAAAACTTTAACAGCCCCAGACCTAACTTATGAGAGCCTCAAAAAAAAATAAGGTGCCCTTCTACCAAGATGGTCACCTTAATCTTGTCCAGACTCGTCGCTACTCTCTAAAATCGATGGAAGTACTCAGATGTTTTTTTAAGTACTTCATCTCGAACTTGATCCCGCTCCATGTAGAGTTCATGCATCCCTTCCGCCATCATAATACTCTTGCAATCTTTCGTACTGCGGCAAAAGTCATCCAGGGTTTCATTTACAACATAATGATCGTCACCGGCCTGAAACATAAGAATGGAATTAGTAAGTTTTTTTGCCGCTGAGCTAAAGTCTTCGGTGGCTGCAAAAGCTCGTTCTACCCAAAGATTGGTGGGAGGGCCGATATAAGCAGCTTTATTCTTCATTCTCATAGCTAAAGTGTACTCGCGCCTTATCGTCGAAGTCGTTACCGTATTTTTTTCATGAACGACCGCTTCTTTTTGCATAGGGGGCAAGCTCTCTCCATAACCGAAAAAAACCATCAGTCGAACCATTGCTTTTGCAATAAATTGCGGGATGGGACTCGTTTTAATGTCTAACATAGGAGCCTGGAGAACCGTTCCCAAAAAACGATGGGGATATTTCAACTCATGCATTACGGCTACGGCTCCGCCCATAGAATGGGCGTACAAGAAAAGCTTTCCTTTCTGTCTAGGTGCTACCACTTTCTCCAAAAACTCTCTTAAATCTTCTACGTAGGTATCAAAATCGTCTATATGTCCATAACTGGGCTTATTAGGCACTAAATGATCAGAATTCCCCTGACCTCTAAAATCAAAAGCGAAAACTGTATATCCCAAACGATGCAAATCATAAATCCACTCGGCATATTTAAACATAGATTCCGTACGGCCTTGCATAAGAACAATGGCGCGATCGCTTGATTTGTTCTCAAAAACCGCATAAGCCAAAGACTTACCATCTCGAAGTTTCAATCGATCAAAATAACCAGAACTATAAAAAGGCTGTATTTCTGCAGCTTGATACTCTGCATAGCGGTCTTCATTGCCAGAAAGTCCAACACCAGTCCAAAATGTAGCCCCAAATGCAGCGCAAATGAAAAAGAAAGGTCGAAGAAACGACATGGGAGTCCTCATTCCTAAAAAGTTACACATTGCTAAAAGCCGGCCTTGTCAAGTTCTCTACACCAGCTCCAGAAACAAACAAATTGTCTTCAATTCTAATTCCTCCACAGGGAATCAGCTCATCAATGAGTCTCCAGTCCACAACTAGAGACGGAAACTTGGCTCTAAGTTCATTTAAAAGCATCGGGATGAAATAGAGTCCAGGTTCTATTGTAAAAACATGACCCTCTTCTATAGTCCTGTAATTTCTTAATGTAGGAAATTCCTGATTGAGTTCAAACATCTTGCCACTCAGATTGAACTGATGGCCTCCCACATCGTGAACCTGAATCCCAAGCATATGCCCTAAACCATGCGGAAGAAAAGCCCTTGAAATCGCCAGGCGAGTTCTCTCATCTGTACCCACATGAGAGACTAACCCTATATTTTCTAGCAAATCTGTAATCCATAGGCAGGTTTGTTTATGTAACGCAGCAAAAGCCATTCCCGTCTTGATTTCAGAGCAAATCCTCAATTGCAGTAAATCCATCTCCTTTAAAATGGCACCAAAGCAATTCAATCCCTCACGAGACACGACTCGCCCCCTTCTGGTTTTCCTTCCGCTATCGCCGACATAGGTCCGCGTGATGTCAGACCCGTAGCCTTCGACGCGGGCGCCAGCATCAATAAGCAGAACAGAACCACTAGAGCCTTGTTCTTTCGATTCATAATGCAAAAATCCTGCGTGTTCATTCAAGCCGACAATGGTTCCATACGGAAGTTCATCATCAGTCTGTTTCACGGTATAGATATAACTTGCATGAATATCAAATTCTGATCCTCCCGACAAAAAACAGGCTTCAGCTGCTTTATGACCGCGCGCTGCAATGCGGCTTGCGCGCCTTAACAATTCCACTTCCCAAGGCGTCTTGTAAGAGCGAAGCCAATCCATAGCTTTCGTAAGAGGATCTGGATTCACTTCGAAGCCTTGTGGCAGATTGCGATCTAATCCAATAAAACCAATCTTTCCTTTTTGATTGATTTGATCGAAGCGATGGTTCACATCTTTAACGACGACAATATCAAAGAACTCGTTCCAAAATCCTTCGACGTTTGCAGGCTCATGCCAATAGTCATCTGCTGCTAGAAAAACTAGCTTTGGTTTCTTTCCAGGCCTCAGCTCTAGTAGGTGGGCTTCGCCCTGAGCCGGACACCAATGTATAAAATGGGGCGTCCGTTCAAATGGGAAACTTTGATCATCTGCAAAATAATATTCTTTTCGCCCCGACGTAATGACCAGACTGTCATATCCCTGTTCCGAGATATTTTTCCAAAGCCTTGCTTGGAGATGGTTTAAATGTTCAGAAAACAAATCTTTATCAGACTTAATGATCATAAATTATCCTTAAAAAATCGAGTTATACTCGCATAACAATGAACGCGCATGGGAATAGAAGACAGGGCATGCTTCTCGCCTGGATAAGCTTGAATCTCAAAAGGTTTACCTAATTTTTGCAACTCTGAATACAGCATCGTGGAATTGACATAGAGCACGTTATCATCTGCCATCCCATGAATGAGTTGCAGCCTTCCTTGCAATCCCTTCGTCCAAGAAAACACACTTGCTTGCGAATAGGACTCAGGATCTTCTTTAGGGAGGCCTAAATACCTTTCTGTATAGGCCGTGTCATAAAGGAACCAGTCTGTTACTGGAGCGCCACTAGAGCCTACTTTAAATATATCAGGGGCTTTGCACATCGCCATCAATGTCAAATAACCACCGTAGCTCCACCCATAAATCCCTATACGGCTGCTCTCGATATAAGGCAGAGACTGTAAATATCTAGCTCCTGAAATTTGATCCTCTAAATCAATGGAGCCAAATGCTTTAGAAATGGGAGATTCAAAAGATTTACCGCGGTTTGCTGAACCACGATTATCAAGTGTAAAAACCACAAACCCTTGACTCGCTAGGTAGTGAGCATAGAGATAATACATCCCCTGCCAACCATGGTTTACCTTTTGCGCATGGGGACCACCATAGACGTAGATTATGGCAGGATACTTTTTCTTCGGATCAAAATCTTGGGGCCGAATCATCCGATAAAAAAGGGAATAGTCCGCGAACTCTAAACTACCAAATTCAGGTTCAGAAAGTTTCTCTAAAATATGGGGTTTCATCTTGGCTTCATGAACCACCTGGGTCACAGAAGTTTCAAGATCTTTGATGTCGACTCTTTGCGGAAGATGGGTCGATGTTTGGACGATCGCCGCCCACCTTTTATCTTTACTTGAAACGCACCCAGCCACACCTTTGATATCAGATAAAATCTGCTCTTTACCAGGTTCCTTTAGACTGCAGCGTTTTGCTACATGTCCCATACCATCCTTCGTGGCACAAATAAGGTCTATGGCGTCGTCATGAATATTTACAATTTTAAGAACCGATTCGTCCTTAAAGCACAGAGAGCGTTTGGCTTCGCCATCGGCGCTGTATATAAAAATACTCGCAAATCCAGTTCTTTCGCTTACTAAAACTAAATCGCCACCGGGAGTAAAACGGAGCTTATCTACCAAATTAAACCATGGCAATGCGGTCTCGGTTAAAATCTTCTTTAAAACTCTCGCCTTCACATCATATCGAAAGATCTGAGCCTCGGTCTGAAGTCGATTTAAAATCATAAAAAAGAACGCGCCTTGACACCATGCCGCCCGAGCCAAATACGTGTCCTCTGTGGCAGTGGGAATCCAAATGGTCTCGCGGGAGTTTATATCCAAGACGCCAAGCTTCCAGGATACGTTGGTCTTACCTGCTGCAGGATACCTTTGTTCCACTATATCAACGCGATCTGCGTAGATCTCATGGCGTTTTTTGATTTCTACCTGCGACTCATCAAACTCTTCAAAGGCTATATAGGCTTCGTCATCCGACCACCAATATCCTTCAAATCTTTGGAGTTCTTCTTCAGCTACAAACTCCGCGGCTCCTACGCTTATGGTGCCACCGCCATGCTTCGTCAGCGGAGTGCTCACCCTTGAACCGACATTCCACAAGTGAAGGTTTCGCTCAGAAATCCAAGAAATATAATGGCCTTTTGGCGAAAACTTGGCATCCATTGCCCCCGATTCCACAACAGGCAATATCCCGCCATCCGTTTGGCGTAAAAAGATTGCCCCCGCAAGAAACAAAAGCACCTGCTGATTAACAGACGACCACTCATACGAAGAGATACCTGAAACAAAAAGTCTCAGTCTTTCTCTGCGGGCCTTTTCCTCGTCCGAAAGTTGTTCATCGCTCACCGTTAGCTGGTTTGTCGCAACGAGCACCCTAGCCGTTTTCGCGTCTAAATCGTAGGCCCATAAATCCATTTTGTTGGGATCACCGGAGGAGCCCTTTAAATAGGTAAAAAATCGACTGTCGGGAGAAAAATCTCCTGCCATGATCATAGGGTCTAAGGCACTGGGAGTCATAATTTCATTTAAATTCATGTGGGATCTCTCGTTCATTCTGAATTCCCATTGTAGCTTATTCTTAAATCATCGTCATGCCTTCGTTTTAGGGGGAGGCTCTTTTGACTTCGGCTCGTTTTTTTGGCACAGTTTAGGTCGCTTCCAGAAAAAATAGGCCTCAACAAAGGTAGAAAAAAAAGGTAGGGTGTGTCGTTCACCCTTCCACGATATTTTAAGGAACAAATATGTTTACGGGTTCTTTTGTGGCTTTAGTTACGCCTTTTCGCGACTCTAAAATAGACGAGAAAGCCTTTGCGGCTCTTATTGAAATGCATGTAGCTGCTGGAACGGACGGCATTATCCCATGCGGCACAACGGGAGAATCTGCTACCCTCAGCTTTGATGAACATCAACACCTCATACAGCTTGCCGTTAAGTATACCCGCAAAAGAATGAAGGTGATTGCGGGAACGGGATCAAATAGCACTGCCGAGGCTATTTTTCTGTCAAAAGCTGCCGAAAAAGATGGGGCAGATGCCTGTCTTGTAGTCACTCCGTATTACAATAAACCTACCCAGAAAGGCCTTATTAAGTATTTTAAAGAGGTCGCGGAATCTGTTTCTATCCCTATCATTGCCTACAACGTTCCGGGCCGCACAGGCGTAAATATTATGCCCAAGACGCTTTTTGAGATTTCTAGAAACAAGAATGTTTGTGCTGTCAAAGAAGCTTCTGGTGATTTGGTACAGATGAGTGAGATCGCCGCCCTAATGGATAAAGAGTTCTCGATTCTTTCCGGTGACGATATGCTGCTTCTTCCAGGCCTTTCCATTGGCGCCCGCGGGGTAATCTCCGTTGTAGCTAATATTTTACCTAAAGAGACCAAAGAGTTGATTGCGGCCTATCAAGCTCGCGACACCGAAGCTGCTCTTAAAATTCACAGAAAAATGTTTCCGGTCATGAAGGCCATGTTTATGGAAACAAATCCCATTCCTGTAAAAGCTGCCATGGCGCTTCTCGGGTGGATTCAACCTGAAATCAGGTCTCCTCTTACAGAATTAGAGTCCGAAAACCTCATTTCTTTAAAGAATATTCTTCGCGATTTTGGCCTTAAAGTCTAAAAGGTGGTCTATGTCCTATTTTTTAACAATTCTGATCTGTTTTTACGCAACCCTTTCTAGGGGTGCAGATTGGGATTCCGTAAAACCAGGGCTTTCTTATGCCACTTGGTCCTATAGCAATCCGCCTCTCATTTTTCACGCCACACGATTGGATTTAAGGCAGCCCCATTTTCGGGTAGAGTTGTCTAGAGAACAAAATCGCGGTTCTCTACCTACCGTATTTGCGAATCAAATGAACGCCATCGCTCTCATAAATGCGAGCTACTTTAACTCCCAGTATTCATCACTAGGAGTTACGGTTTCACAGGGTAAAGAATGGAAAGCTATTTACAGCAGAAAGGAAGTCACGGGACTCCTTGCTTGCACAGCGGACAGCATCTGTATCATCAAGCATACTTATTCCAATGTGATTCAGCCTTCTTGGCATACGGTGGTGAGCGGTATGCACTCCTTAGTTCGAAACGGAGTCCCACGCTTACCAACTGAAGACGTAAAGTGCCCTAGCTTTTGCCAGTCAAAAAACCCGCGCACCGCAGTGGGGCTTTCGGCAGATAATCAAACTCTCTATTTTGTCGTAGTAGAGGGAAGGAGACAAGACTCGGTGGGAATTTCGCTAGCGTCATTAGGACAAGAAATGAAACTCTTGGGTGCTGCCAATGCACTAAATTTGGACGGAGGCGGCAGCTCAGGACTCGTGATTCATGGTACATTGATCAATCAGAGACCCTTGAATGAACCGGGGGAACGGCCCGTCTCTTCCGCGCTCGGAATTGTGGAACTATGATTTATACAGGAACGTTGCGCCCCTTTTACTACGTTGTCCCGACCAAGGAGACCTGATTCATAATGAAAATAAAGATTCTAGGCCTAGCCTTCCCTCTTTTCTTAGCGTCATGTTCCAGTCTCTATTCGGAATCCTTCCATGCTGCGTCTGCTGAGGATCTTCTGGCGCCAGCAAATATAGCGGTTCTTCCTTGCATAAGCTGGCCCGAAAAACAAGCTTTCTCCCATTCAGCCCCCTTAGTGTATGACTACAGCCAAATGGAAAAAGCTTGTAAACTTTATGATACGTTTATTCTAAGCTCTTTTAATGGCCAACCATTTATGAAAGGTAAGACGCCTCGACTCATTCAAAAAGCATTAGATACGGCAGGCAAACCCGATCTCATCGCCCAGTTGCCACGTTTGATTGAAGGGAGCGCTCTTTGTGACGACTGTCAGGGACCACTCTCCTATTTTCGAACAACTTTATTTCAAAATAAGGGATTCCAAAAATGGATGATCGACTTCAAAAAAGCATCTCCACAGTCCGACGCTTTATTACTTCCTGTCGTTTTTGATCATAGAGAAGTGAAAGATCAGGATCGGGGCTTAGATCGAGCTCTACGCTCCACCAAGATTTCACTCCTCCTGATTCGTACCTATAACGACTCCATTCAGTGGTATTCCACCAGAGTGGGTCAAACCTCTTCGGTTTTTAGCAGTCCAGCTGAATTTAAGTGGCCCGACTGGTCTTTAGTCTATGAACAGGTTTTTATAGATTCGCTTTGGAAAGATTTTCCCGGATATCAAATATATAGAGATTGAGGTGAAAGATGTTGAATCCTGATGAAAAATTGACGCAACTCCGCAAAGAGTCCATGCTAGGCGGGGGAGAAAAACGAGTTGCGGCCCAGCATAAAAGATCAAAAATGACTGCCCGCGAGCGCATTGATCTGCTGTTGGATCCCGGTTCTTTTGTCGAGCTTGATGCGTTTGTGGTTCATGACTGCCATGACTTTAATATGGAAAAAGAGAAATTTTTAGGTGACGGCGTGGTTACCGGTTGGGGAACCATTGATGGCCGCCTCATATACTTATTTAGTCAAGATTTCACAGTCCACGGCGGAAGCCTTTCCGCCTCTTATGCCAAAAAAATTGTTAAAGTCATGAAACTGGCACTCCAAAATGGGGCTCCTTTCATTGGTCTCAATGACTCTGGTGGAGCGAGAATTCATGAAGGCGTCGCAAGCTTAGGCGGCTACGCTGACATTTTTTATCAAAATGTCCAGGCCAGTGGTGTCATCCCTCAGCTATCTTTGATTTTAGGTCCCTGCGCAGGAGGGGCTGTATACTCGCCAGCCATGACTGATTTTATTTTTATGGTAGACGACACAAGCCACATGTTCATTACGGGCCCAGATGTCATTAAAGCCGTTACGGGTGAAGAGGTCACCTTTGACGAACTCGGCGGTGCCCAGACCCACTGCAGCCAAAGTGGCGTTGTAGACAAAAGATTTCCATCAGAGGCTGAAATTTTACAAGCAGCTAAAACCTTTTTGTCTTATATCCCTTCCAATAATCTTGATGCACCACCTTCGGCAGCAAATCCTGAGCTCGAGCCCAGCTTTAAAGGCACTCTAGAACAGGCGCAGAAGAAAATTCAGACGATTGTACCAAGCAACTCCAATCAACCCTACAATATCAAAGAAGTGATTGAGTGCGTGGTAGATCCTGAGTCTTTTTGGGAAATGAAAGAACATTTTGCCCCGAATATCGTGACTGGCTTTGCACGCTTAGGCGGTTCTCCCATTGGACTTGTGGCAAATAATCCCGATCATATGGCAGGTGTTTTAGATATTAAAGCCTCGCTCAAAGCCTCTCGCTTTGTGAGGTTTTGTGATTCTTTTAACATTCCTATCGTGACCTTTGTGGATGTTCCAGGTTTCTTGCCAGGGACAGACCAAGAAAAAGGCGGAATCATTTTACATGGCGCTAAACTTCTTTATGCCTATTGTGAAGCTACCGTCCCTTTACTGACAGTGATTACCCGAAAAGCCTATGGCGGTGCTTATGACGTTATGGCCTCAAAGCATATCGGAGCTGATCTCAACTTGGCATGGCCACGGGCAGAGATCGCCGTAATGGGTGCCGAGGGCGCTTGTAATATCATTTTCAAAAAAGAAATCGCTGCTGCCAAAGATCCGTTACTTGAACGAAAGCGAATCGTAGACGAGTACTCTGCTAAGTTTGCCACTCCTTATGCAGCTGCTGAAAGAGGGTATATTGATGCGGTCATTTTCCCTGAAGAAACCAGGTCCTTCTTAATTAATGGTCTCAAATCCTGCAAAGGAAAGCGAGTCAACGCACCTAAACGTAAACACGGTAACATTCCACTATGAGGTTCTTCTTTTGAAAAAATTCAAAAAAGTCTTAATTGCGAATCGAGGTGAAATCGCGGTTCGCATTATCAGAGCGCTTCGAGAAATGGAAATAGAGTCGATTGCCATCTACTCAGAGCCAGATCGCTCAAGTTTACATGTAAAAATGGCCGATTATGCGATTGGGATTTCAGGTTCCACGGCCGCTGAAAGCTATTTAAACATAGAAAAAATTATCGCCGCTATTAAAGCCACAGGGGCCGATGCAGTCCATCCTGGATATGGTTTTCTGTCTGAAAACTCTTTGTTTGTAGACGCTGTTGAGGCAATGGAAGGCGTCACCTTTATTGGACCCTCTTCCTCTGCCATGAAAAAACTAGGAGACAAGATAAAAGCGCGCGAGCTGATGACTAAAAATGGCGTACCTATGGTACCAGGACTCGCGCGCCCCCTAGAAAGTGTCAACGATTTGAAACATGTCGCCCACGAATTAGACTACCCCCTTATCTTAAAGGCAGCAGCAGGTGGCGGTGGTCGCGGCATGCGAATCGTCCGAAAAGATGAGGAATTAAAGGAAGCCTTTGAAGCTTGCACAAGAGAGGCCATTGCCTACTTTGGCAATCCAGCCGTTTTCTGCGAACGCTATATTGAACATCCTCGTCATATTGAAATCCAAGTCATGTTCGATAACAACGGACATGGCATTGCCTTATTTGAAAGAGATTGTACGATTCAAAGACGGCATCAAAAACTAATTGAGGAAGCTCCTAGCATTTATTTGTCCGATGCACAGCGAAATCGGTTATGTGAAATCGGAATACAAGCGGGGTTAGCTGCAGGATATTCCGGTGCAGGGACCATTGAATTTATATGTGAATCTCCAGACAAATGCTATTTCATGGAAATGAATACGAGAATTCAAGTCGAACATCCGGTAACCGAATGGATTACGGGAATCGACCTGATCAAGCTCATGATTAAAGTAGCTCAGGGAGAAAGCCTTCCGAAATCACAGTCCGAACTCAGAATTCACGGACATGCTATCGAAGCGCGCATCAATGCTGAAGACCCTCAACATGGCTTTTTGCCAGCGCCAGGGATAGTTAAAAACATTCGATTCCCCTCTGGCCCTTTTGTCCGAGTGGATACGCACCTCTATCAAGGTTATGAAATCCCTCCTTTTTACGACTCTATGGTAGCCAAACTCATTGTTTGGGGAGAGACTCGAGAAGAAGCCCTGCAAAGACTTCGAAGAGCACTTAACGATTTTGAAATTGAAGGCATACCTACAACGATTAAGTTTCATGAAGCCCTCCTTCAACATCCAAGATTTATAAAAAGTGATGTCACCACTAGATTTATTGAGGAAACAGAATCTTGGTTTGCTGAAGCTTATGAAAAAGGGGAAGGCAAGACCTCTGATAAAGATCTAGCTATACTGACGGCTGTATTGGCAGCGTCTAAGTTTCAATCGGAAAGTCACCTCCTAGTCAAAGATGATACCCCTTGGGCTATAACATCACGCCTTGAAAACGTAGGAAGGAAATCATTATGAAGTGGCAGATTAAAGCAAAGACGAAGACACATATTGTTGATCTTCCGTCACAAATTGTAGCTGGCCGTGTTTTTGAAGCTCAAATAGACGGAAAATCAAAAACGTTACGGTGGGACCGAGAAGGAAAAACCCTTTTTATCCTTGAAAGTAACTCACAAGGCTTTGCAGTAGAACGTCCTATTTCTCTACGAAGTATCAGGAGCACAAGTTTTCCGGGAGAACTCGAAACGAAATTTGAACTTGAAATAGCGGGTATCCATGGCCACCTTATCCAAACAAGTGCCCAACGTTATGCACCAGGCCAAGAAAATCGCGAGCTCTCAAAAGTAGGGAAAAGTTCCACAATTCGCTCCCCCATCACCGGCAAAGTTTTGAAGATCCTCGTAAAGGAGGGAGACCATGCCGAAAAAGGCACGATTCTATTCATCGTAGAAGCTATGAAAATGGAAAATAAAATATTTGCACCGTCAGCTGGAATCATAAGTCAAATTAAAGTAAACGAAGGCCAAAGCGTCATGGCGGGCAATGAGTTGATGTCACTCAAATGATATATAGACTCTACACATCTTGTTTTGGAATTGGATTTATAAGAAAGGCTCCGGGAACATTTGGGTCCATTCCTGGCCTTTTTCTAGGCGTGGCTTTGAGTCGATTTTCGCTTTTGACCAGTGTCGCCATCCTGGCCGTGATCACGATAGCTGCCTATATTGCTATTGAGAAAGTGGAACGCCAACTCGACTCACACGATCCCTCAGAAATTGTGATTGATGAAGTAATCGGCCAAGCGATCGCAGTTTTGTGGATTGAACCCAAACTCTTAACCCTAGCCATCGCATTTTGTCTTTTCCGATTCTTTGACATTTTAAAACCTGGCCCGATAGGCTGGTTCGACAAAAAAATCCATGGCCCTTTAGGAACCATTGGAGATGATATGATTGCCGGTGTTATTGCAGGCGCACTCGCCCTATTTATTCAAGCAAAGCTGCTTTTATGAAGGTGAAGAAGATTCCATATAGGAATTAGCGCGACGCTCTAGTTCCCTAAACACGTCATTTAACATACATCTCGCGGTGAGGGTTTAGAAATCCTAGCCTATCTTTTAATGACTCCCATTAAAATGGACAGCCTTCAGTATTTCAAAAACAGCTCCATCACCCGCATGTTCAAGACAGTTGTAACGGGAAACATCCAGGAAAGCCTTCTAGTGAACATAAATTGCGTCAATAAGTTTTAATTTCTATTGCCCGGAAGTCCGTTTTCCAAGGTAGGTATTCCTCCCTCGCCCTTTGGCTTCATAAAAGGACCGTCAGGAAACATGAAAATTGCGCTGTACCCAACCAAAACCTTTAGCTAGTTTTTTATGCAATAACCTTCTAATTCTAATTTTTCATCAAAGGAAAAAAAGCCAAGAGCTGTGTAATATTTAGTGGTAATGCCAGATATCGTGCCGCCATTACACTTATCCATCAAATTTCTATAGGCTAGCTCTACAAAGTCATTGTCAGTTTTCATGATTATATATTTTTTCTCGCCGGTAGCCGAAATCTTTGTGGCATTTTTCCCAGTTAAACCGGAAAAATCAATGGCTGCATATTGGTGAACGCTATAGGCGCATCCCGTAAAATTTAGTAGAAAAAGAAGAAAAAGGAGCGATTTCATAGTTTAATATCCTCTGAAGAGTCTACTCCAGCACGTGCGGAAGATCCGTTCTCCTGATTAACACAAAAACCAGCAGCAGTAATTTCATGCTTTGAAACAAACAGATAACTAGTCGCTTGATAGGTTGTTAAAATACCCGTGACTTTTCCACTGCAATCAGATCGCAATTTGGAAGTCAATCCCTCAACGTAGTCGTTGTCAAAATTAATGCCCAAGAGCACCCATTTTGACACGCTCGCCGTTACCTTAGTCTTTCTTTTTTTAGGAATCGAGGTTAGCGATACACTTTTAAGTGAAGCACAGCCGACTAATAATAAAAAACTAAATGGGAGCATCCGCATTTCTATTCTCCTGTGCAATATCCTGTGACTCTCGCCGTTTCTGTCGAAACAAAATTAAAATTTCTAAACTCTCTCGTGGAAACAAGTCCGTTAACCGTTCCATTCGGGCACTGTGCAAGCAAATCGGGTGAAATATTCGTCCAAAGTTGTGGGCGATAAACTAAATTTCCAGTTCGAGGACCATATTGAAAAAGTGAAACAATGGAGCTCAGCTTCTCAGCTCCCTCATTTTTGTTTGTCAGCCTTCCGGCCAACTTTAAAGATTTATCCATATCGATTCCCACATCGGAAACTTCAACTGTCAGCTTTTTACCTGAACCAACAATATCTCCAACTTGAACACTGTGAAGCTGGATACATCCAGGAAATATGGAAAAACCAACAACTATCAAGGGAAAGTATAATTTCATAATTCTATACATATCCTTTTTGAATTTTAGCTATTATAGACGTCTCTTGAATTTATTCAATTCATATTTGCTGCGAATACCACAAATCCAAAAGGTGTTGTGCGAGTGCATTTAAAAGGAAAAACTAATAGTTTTTGGTAACCAAAAGGCATAATACCGACAGCCCATGAAAGAGGGGAACTCAATTTGAGATTCCCCAAATTATTGGGCAATCAAAATTGAACGTCATAACCCTTATATTGAGGGACCTGGCCACCTCTTCGCCCTCTGTGGGCGAGACAGTGTCTAGAATCGACTCAAAATGAGGCTACGATACAGAAAATCCGCCGGAGGAAGACCAACGGTGTTTTTGTCTTCAGGCCAACTCCACAATTGACACCCTGGCTCTACTCCACCTGAAATACTGCGGAATAAATCTCCCAAGGCCCCCGTCCTGTGAGCTCCTTGAGATCACAGAGCCAAGTCAAGTAAACTACCACATAAAGCAGTTTATCAAAACATACATCCCTGCACTCATTACAACAGTGAGATCTATTAAGAAACTAAGCGCCACCTCGCCTCCTCCATGTTCCCAATTAGGGAAATGGTGCGGCGTCTTTACCTCCAACTCTCCCTATCGCAATAATATTGTTCTAAAGATAGAAGAGAAAATCTAGAACCTCAAAAACACTCGTTCCAATGAGAGGCTGATGCCCCCTCTAGGAACAGCGGGATTTCCTACAATTGGGAGGCACTTAGCTTGATATACGACTTTAACCTATCACGAAAGCAAAGATTTCTTCTGTCTCTGGGGTCTAATAATAGAAGGCAATCTCCAAAAAGCTAGCCACTGTTTTAAAAGCTAGCTTGGTTTGAGTTGCGGAGTTCTTTTGCATCGATCCTAAAAATAAAAATTTTAATGGAATACTTTTGCTGAATTACCTTTATAGGAACGGCACAATTTATCAATTCGCCGTTGTCTATCCAGTTTCAATCCACCTCAAGAAGCAAAAAACTGCAGCTAAGTTTCAAAAGGAACGGGAGCGAGCCACCAACAGAGAGCGATATTGGCACTCGATTTGCTTCAGGCTCATTAGTATTGTTTAAGTCACGTCGGCGAGACCATAAACACGGTAAAAATGCAGTAGAGTGAAATCAAATCATTGATGGAGGATGTATTATGAAGACTTTGAAAAATGCTTTTAGGATGACAAGCACTT
The DNA here is from genome assembly GCA_903844895.1 of uncultured Pseudomonadota bacterium. Classification (GTDB taxonomy): domain Bacteria; phylum Bdellovibrionota_B; class Oligoflexia; order Oligoflexales; family CAIMVM01; genus CAIMVM01. The sequence goes on along the minus strand of CAIMVM010000330.1, from coordinate 22,070 downwards.
GCATGATGATGGGAATTTTCTTTGGGGCGACAATGAGCTTTTCCCAGCCTTTGAACCCCGTTTGTATCGAGCGTCAAAATGATTCTTATACGCTAAAGTTTCATGGTGAGACTATTTTATCTAGATCAGGCCCTGAAAGGCTTCCGTTAAAAAGATTGTTGGTGGATGCTTGCCAGATAAGGGCGTCCAAATTGGACAATATTCAGTCGGTCACTGTCATCGGTAGATCGCTAAACATGAGTCCAACCGCGGTTTGGCTAGAAGCGGACTCATTTCGTAGCTCTATACAATATCTGACAAATCGGGGATATGATAGCCGCAATAGGAATGATCAGGTTCAATTTCAACTTATGGGTCCGACTGTGGGCCGGCTACAAGTTCTTCTGCAAGGGGAAGCGCGCTTAGACGCTATCCGAGTTAAGCTAGGACGGACCGCATATCCCGATCCGGGCTACCCAGCGGACTCGACACAAGTCTATCGGGTAATTTGTGAGTCTCATAACTTCCTGCCAGATAATTGTTATGTGCCGGGATTAAGAACCGCAAGATTGCTTAGAACCTTATCTAGTTCAGCCTGTATTCAAGGAGTATCTTATTTTTTCAATCGCGATGAAATCTATGTCACGAGGGGCTGCCGCGCTGAGTTTGAAGTTACTGTATCAGCCTACAGATCCAGATAACTGAATCTTCAACTTAAAAATTCAAAACGGAGGTTTAAAGCTCCCGTTTGAATTTTTTTTCAGACTTCGATATTAGGCTCATAAGACACATTGAATGTGTTGTGAAGCGCCACATGGAAATTAGGCAAATCGAAGGCAATTAAATCAAGCTCATTTTTATAATACTGGCACCTTATCCTTATCTATTTATTTTCATTAGTTTTTCTTAAATGTGGGTTAGCAGCAATTTTAGGTCGAAGAAAGCTGGGCACTTTGTGTTGTGTACATGCAGAGCCTAGATCTAACTGAACCCCAAAACCGATCAGGTCTAAAATTCTAACCGTTTTTGCGACCACTATTTCCTCCTTGAACTCAGCATCTTCGCCTTCCCGCCACCAATTAGCAGAATCGACTGGTTGCGATGTAGGCTGATAATAGCGCAGGGAGCTGGTTCCTACACACTTCTATAGATCAGAATGAAGTTAGACCCGAGGTTCAAGTATAGCCCTGTTCATCATTCTCTAGTATGATCATAGGACCTCTAAACCAAATTATTTGAAGGAATTTGATTTAGATGCGTGAAATCAGCATTTTTGGGCACTTACGGTCAATTGAGTAAATTAAAGAACTACGTCTTGAAGGAAAGAATGCACGATGTCGTTATATGGAATGCTTAGAAGAAATGGAATATCCGGTTTTGGGTATAGGTCAACAGCGGAAGATGTTACTGAAGGTCTGTCACTGACCGGTAAAACTATATTGGTTACAGGATGCAACTCTGGCTTAGGGCTGGAGACCATGAAAGTTCTTTGTAAGCGAGGAGCACACGTAATTGGGACTGCACGAACTTTAGAAAAAGCCAATGCTGCCACTAGATCTGTAGAGGGGGAGACGACCGCACTTGCCTGCGAACTTTCAGAGCCCAGCTCAATTCGAGAATGTATCGCTCAAATTAAAGCAAATGGGACTAATGTTGATACTATTATTGCCAATGCCGGCATCATGGCACTTCCAAATTTACAAAAAAAGCATGGCTATGAACTTCAATTTTTCACAAATCACATCGGACATTTTATCCTAGTAACTGGCCTGCTGGATCAATTAACGGATCACGGTCGAGTTGTGATTCTCAGCAGTGAGGCACATCAAGCCGCACCTAAAGATGGCATCGAGTTTGACAACTTAGATGGGAATCTTAGTTACTCCCCTTGGAGGGCCTACGGGCAATCTAAACTCGCCAATCTTCTATTCGCCAAGGAATTGGCCAGAAGGTTTGAGGGTACAAATAAGACTGCAAATGCCATTCACCCGGGAGTCATTCGAACCAACTTAGGACGAAGCATGAACCCGTTTCTAATCAATGTTCTACTCAAGATGGCTGATCCAGTATTCCTTAAGACTATAGCAGAGGGTGCCGCTACCCAGTGCTTTGTGGCTGCTCATCCATCATGCACAGGAATGAATGGTCAATACTTCGCCGACAGCAACGTAGCGACTCCGAGCAAGCTCGCTAAAAATCTAGATTTAGCAAAAAAACTTTGGGAACGTTCAGAAGAAATTGCTGGAAGTGTTTTGCACGTTTGAGAATTTGCGCCAAGCTTTTTTTCAAAGAGATTGCTAGAGATACTGGAGAACACCAGAGGTAGATAGTCAGGATAGGATAGGAATTCTGGTGTTTCTTTTTGCAGGTGCACTGCCGGATTTATAATGAGAAGATTGACTTTGTAGAGGCGAAGTTGCTTTGAAAGTCACTTTATGATTTTTGACGAAAACTCAACTAGAGCTGATTCATTCCCGAACCTTTAGAGCTTCACAATGGCAAAAGCATTCCTTATTCCGTTTTCTAAAATTCATTTCCCATCCAGAGACAAAGTAGAACTTCTAGTTGCCAAAACGAAATTCTCAACATGAGGCTCTCTTAAAATTTGCGCACATCGAAGCCAGACACTATAGCATCTGAGAAAAATAAAAATTATTGAGCTATTTCCCTAGTAGCACTGAAGATAGCCATTAATCTTAACAATGCGCGTGCCACCAGTTTTAAAGCAGCGATGCAATGCTTGCTTATACTGAAGTGCCTCTACTTGATTTAAAGGCAGCGAGCCCCCATCATTGCCCACACTAACATCTCCGCCTGCGCATGAAATCATTGATGCTAGAAAAAAGCCGAAAAATAGTACTATCTTAGTCATAGTGAAAACCTCTTCAGTTGTTTATCTATAGGTGAATCGGTACCCCCAGGAAAATCTTTAACCTATACTATAGGTAAAAGCCTCCCTTTGGGTTGCAAGCCGAGAACAGCCGGATCTTATATAGAATTCACCAATCGCTAACCGCGCCATTACGGATTGATAGCACTGTCGTTTTTTAAAAAAGCAATTTATGCGCAAAACTTTATTGTTTTTAGTTAGTTACGAATCTCGCACTCTCGCTTCTAGTTTGTGGCTTTAGTTATATTTCCAAGGCATTCGTAGACCCTAAGTTCAGACCTGCATGCAATTTCAGCTATTAAGGGCATAAAAAAAGCAAAAGCCGCATGGAAAATCTAGTTAAGCTTCATTTTTTGACTCGCAACTGCTGAATTTCCTCTATCTTTTAAAAATCTCCAGAAGTTATAAATTGCGAAGAGATTTTCTCTGATTTTGTCATTTGTATTTCTTTAAAGTCTATCAGTTAAGTCCACCTTCATGAAAAAAAGTCTCGGCGATAGATAGAAGTCTTTCCATACAAGATATTTAGCGAAGTGGACCTTAACCTTTTTGGCAGAGGATTGTTGGAAGAAGATTGTTGGAAGAAGATTGTTGGAAGAAGATTGTTGGAAGAAGATTGTTGGAAGAAGATTGTTGGAAGCGAGCAGAAGGATATTTTAGCGTTCTTAAGGAAATGAAAAAGCCTTTGACTCCGCAAGTGTGAAGTCAAAGGCAAAAGAGAGAACATATTTTTGGCAAGTTAAATTTGGCTACGACAATTTACATTTCGCACTTGTAATGCTCAAATTCTATTCCCCAAGAGTTTAGAATTCCTTGGTCACGCTTGGCGTTATCAACAACCACGAGCTTCCAATCTCCTTTTATAGAACCTTCTACAGGCAATGTAACTTCTAGGCGAATATCTCTACCTGGCCTACGATTGTACAATCGAGTGGTTTTACCAGAGGGACTTACGAGATCAATTGATATATCCGCACTGTAGTTATGAGTTACATCTAACTTCACCTTGGCCGTAGAAACTAGCATGTCAGAATCAAGAGAGATTGTAGAGGAGATGCCTGTTGGATTTGCATCTGGAATTGCTTCACCTGAAGTCATCAAACCACCCTCTAGAGCTTCTATCTTGCCTACAAATAGACTGTCAGAAATAGATGTATTACCTTCTGGGCTTTCTACTGAGATTTGATAGTCAATAGTGCTTCCACATGTAGTGCCCTCTGCAATTTTAGCCGCAAATCCTTGAGTGGCTGTGGAGGAGGCACCTGGGTCCATGCCTGGAAGCATGATGCTGTCAGTTTTCAAGATCAATGCTGGGTTCGTTGATTTTAAGGTGGCTTTCATAGAAGAAACCGTTTTATCTACTGTCTCATTCTTGAAAGTTGGTACTACTGAAATGCTTTCACCTGGCTCGATAATTCCATTTCCATTACCTGAAGCTTCCATAGCTTTATTGTTGGCTTTTGTTATCAAAAGAAAATTAACATTAGGCTTGAACCAGCAACGGGGACGATTGCCTTCTAGAAAACCTAATGCAGAATGACAGTAGGATCCAATTGTCTCTTTTTCTGTAGCAACACTATTCTGACCTTTCGTGCTATATCTTCCGGGTATGATCATCGGATCAAAATTAACGGGGCAAATACTACCTGAAAAATAGGTATCTAATCGACATTGAGCTTGAGGATGCGATGCACTGGACTGAGTAACTTCAGTTCTATCAGGTGTTTCGATACGAGGCACCTTGCCTCGGCCAAGGGCAGCAAGCAATTTGGCTAGTGACTCTCCCGATGCTGCAATTCGATAGCATAGATTGCGATCAGCCTGGCCTTGCCAAGCTCGGTCGCACCCGGCAACCCCCAAAGCACTGAGTCTAGTTTTGTAGCCTGAATTTATAGAGTCGGAATTTTTCCAAACTTCTCTTAAGCAAGAATGAGTTGCAAAATAGTCTGCTTGACCTTCAGAAGACGCCCAATCATTGTCACCATAATAGAAGAATCCTCCCAAATGATGGCCCAACTCGTGACAAACAACTGCAGAGAATCCATCATCCGTAATCTCGGGGCGTCTGGCAAGGCCGCCGTACATATTTACAATCCAAGTAGTTCCATCTTGCTCGGCAGATGCATTTACAGTCGTATCAGACCATAAATAGTTAACTTTTAAGGTTGCACCGTGTGATTCCACAATCGGTCGGTAAACTAAAACCACTTCATCAATAATTTCCTTAAATCTCGCTTCCGTGATTGAGCTCGAGCCATACGTTTGCTCTAAATGTAGACTATTGGGAGGAAAAAAAGATGCCTTTGCTGCCGTTGCGACTAAACTCATAAAAACTAGGCTACGAAACCTGTCCCACATAGCTGCCCCCAAAATGGATTGTTCTTTTATTTTAATCTAATTAAAAGACTTTGGGGAGGTTGCCAGCAAAATTGAAGCGCACTGAAAACTGAGTAATTGTTGAATGTAGCTGCAGATCATTCTAAGGGACCACTTCACCTTCAAGGGAATGGGCGGGCCTCACAAGCGGACTCCCAGAAGACGGATGCACATTAGAGCTACACTTCCAAGCTACCGCCAAAACCAAGTGATTCCCCAAAGCAGGAAGCTGCCTTAAAAGTGTTCCGTAGGGTTTTCCAAATGAATTAGCAGTATTTATGTGCCTTGTAAGTGTCGCTTTCAAGGAATCATTAAATTCCACGAGCCCATTTACCTGCGTAAAAACAAGCTGATCGTGGACTGCCCCAGAACGGAATTGGACCGAGATTTTCGCATTGGAGTCAATTTTTGCAAAAGCGGCAAAGACTTGGTGAATGATACATGTAATCGTCGGGTAAGGCGCGTCAATATTTAAAATAGGCTCAATCCAATTTGGTTTATCAATAACAATTTGGCAGTCTTTTAAAGCCATTTTTACTTGCATAAAGCTATCTTCAATAGCATCTGAAATCTTCCAGTACAGCTGATCCCGAGATCCACCATTTAAGATAGATTTCCAGAAACCAGCTATTCGTACTATAGACGCTTGGTTCTTTTTAATATCTGCCAAGCTTGCTTGAAGAGTACCCCCCGTCCTCTCAAACCCCTTCGCAGTAGCGATGATAAAATTTAATTCGGAACTGAGTTGGTTCCCATCGGGACCTGGAATTTCTGTTTCCAGCCGAGAACGCAGAAATTTTCGAGCGCCTCTGGCGTCGATATCGCCCTGCCATTCCGAGGCTAGCTTGGCAATATTCAGACTTCCTTTCACAAGAACAGTCGAAACATCTTGATGCAAATTCCTGAGTTTAGCTTCCCAAGTTGATATGTGTTCCACCATAGTCGGTATGGTTCTTTGAATCTGATCTAATATCGTTTCACTTTGCCTCAAATCCAAAAGCTCTTGTTCAATTTCATCCTTCATGGCACCCATGACCATGAGCGCTTCTTTTTTTTCCGTAATTTCTTCTTTCAGGTTATGGGTCTCTTGGGCTATCCGTTTCGCAACCTCTTCCGGCCAATCTCGAGCACCTGAATCCATTTGCCAATGAGTTAAGAAACGTTGTGTTTGCTCTTGGAGTTGTCTTGTCATTAAACTTTGCTTGAGCAAAGTGCGGCGGTATTCGGCAGTCAAAAAAAGGGTGAGAATGACAACCAGAGCTCCAAAGGGAAATAAAGGAACGCGACTTCCATCAATTCCCATGAACCAATGGGTGAGCAAACTCGACCAATGGTTCCAAACGAAGTAAGGTTCTATCCCTAAACTTCGATTGACAGCAATGCCATGCCCCGGATTTTCAGACAGTTCAAATCCAGCCAATCCGGCTCCAGCACCTAAATTATTAAGCAACCAGTGACGGTCGACCAGCACAGCCGAAGTCACTTTGTAGGTGTCATTAATCGGGTTTTCGTAAACTAAAACCGAACCTTTTGGGCTTTTGATCCAATAAAAACCCAACTGAAGTCCCGTTCGACAGGTCTCCAAGCCGAAGCTCACGCTGGTAGATTCCACCATCTGGCGACACGTCTTATCAACGATGCGAAGTTCCTGCAAATCTCCTGCGGAAAGAAATCGATCTAAGGCGCCTTTAAGTGCGTTTTGTTGGTTGCCTTCAATGTCTTTTAAAAGATCGTCTGTTTCAATGAGGCCAGCTGTTTTAGATGTCAGCAAACCCATGGATTGATGGAGGGCATCTAAATACCTTGTGCTCCAAATGGCAAGTTCCTTGCTTGTTTTACCTGCCCAGCTATTAAAACCGCCGACAACAATAAACATGACAAGCGAAACTACGAGAAGGCATTCCCGTCCCATCATCAAATTCACTCCTGATAGTGTATAGCTAATAGCTTGCTATAGTTTAACTCAGGAATAAATAAAAAAGTGTAATTTTAAACAGATATCTCAAAAATTCCTAAGAACTTTGTTCCACGAGTTCCACTAGAAGCCCCCCAGTAGACTTGGGGTGGACAAAAGCGATGCGAGTTCGATGGGCTCCAACGCGAGGTACCTCATCGATCAGCTGTACGCCCTGGGATTTCAAATAAGCTAAACACACCTCCAAACGGGAAACCGTCAGAGCGATATGATGAATACCTGAACCTTTTTGGTCCAGAAACTTAGCAATGGGCGAATCCTCGGATGTTGGAACAAGGATTTCAAGTCGCGGCAAGGCGCCATCATTCTGGCGAGCTGAAGCCAGCATTAGAGTTTCGGTTTTCTGCTCTATAACTGTTTCGCTTCCTTCAAAAGGAAGATTCAAAAGAACCTCAAAAAACGCTTTTGCCTTCTCGGGGTCTTTGGGAGCCAGTCCAATATGATTAATACCTAAAATAGAAAAACCGTTCATGCGTACCTCAAAAAATGCCGAAGATGACTCCATTTCTCAATAGAGCCTCTATTGAGAGTCTGGTGAGAGTCTGGTGAGAGTCTGGTGAGAGTCTGATCGTCTCAAACTATTAAGGGTCTCTTCAATTGGGAATCGAAATTCCTAAGCGACCACAGCTACTACCTAGGAAGCAGCTACAGTGCCTCGGAGGTCAAATTCCTTAGAGTTTAATTCCCGCATTCACGAGAATAGGTTTTAACTCTGCTTTTTGTTCCGTAGATAAAAAATCACTATAGAAAATCTCTTTCAGAGAATTCTTGGCATTATCTGTAATGTTGACAAATTCAGTCTGATCTAGCTTTAAAAACTTTCGTTTAAGACGTTCAAAGACTTCGGTTCTATCTATGTCTGCACCCGTTGACCATTTCCCTTTAACCAATGCATTGGTTGCTAAAGCGACAATTCGCGAAAATCTCGCGCCTTCCGTTCCTGACTTGCGGCTCTTAGCTTCGGTAGTTTTAGATCGCAATTTAGAAAGCAGATCTTCATAGGTAAACGCGAATTTAGACTCCGTTTCCCTTAAACCTAAAGGCGTAACTTGGACTGCAGTCCATACTATGTTTAAAGTATCGCCGGGACGAAGCTCAACCGTGGCCATAACGACTTCCTTTCTTGATAGGGAACATATTAATGATTTCTTTACAATTAATAATATATTCTTAAAAGCGCCAGTTTTTATTTAACTGATCACCCTTAATCTTGCAATACAAAACATTCATTATTTAAAAATAATGAAATCCTGCGTAATTCCTGGAACATGCGCTCCTTAAGTTGTGGAAACTTAAGGCCTTCCTCCCCCCTTGCCTCTGATCTTTCAGGCCTGTCAGGCCTCTCTCGCTTTCTGCCAGGCTCTAGCCCCCCCCCCCCAAGCCCTACATGTAAGCCAAAATGGTGGGCTTTTTTTTTCTTAAAAGCGGAGAGCATAAGGCAAGGTGAGCAAAAATCAACCAAGCCCAACTGCAAACGTTTTAAACTGGAAGCGGAACATGTCTGGTTTATTCTGACCTCGCTGCTCGAATAGAGTGCATTTATTAAGGTTTGCTTATGAGTTGCTTCCCTTGAAAATTGGGGTAGTATACCTGACACATGGCCCCATATCACCTGCCGACGGCAGAAATAGGCTTCATTTCAATTAAGGAGATCATCTTTGTTAGAACGCACACTTTCCATTATCAAACCAGACGGTGTTAAAAGAAATCTAATCGGTAAAATCGTGGGCCAATTTGAATCCGCAGGATTGAAAATTGCCGGAATGGAATTAAGGCAATTGTCACGTAAGGAAGCGGAAGGTTTTTACTGGGAGCATCGTGAACGTGGCTTTTTTGGTGAACTTGTAGATTTTATGACTTCTGGACCTGTTGTTTTGATGACTCTTGAAGGCGAAAACGCCATTGCAAGAAACCGTGAAATCATGGGAGCAACCAATCCAGCGCAAGCGGCAGAAGGCACCATTCGTAAGCTTTACTCTTTGAGCATCGGTGAAAACACAGTTCACGGATCTGACTCCCCAGCGGCATCAGCTCGAGAAATTGCTTATTTTTTCCCATCTAGCAGAATCTATTAATAATTTATCCCATGAGTTCATTTGTATGAATGAACTCATTTTTTAGGATGTCTATCAAGGATTTATCAATGATTGAAATTTCAAAAAAGATTTCTGAAGAACTGAAATTATCCTATGTGCATGTCGCTGGAGCGATTCGCCTCATGTTTCAAGAGGAGTGCACTATTCCCTTCGTAGCTCGCTATCGAAAAGAAGTGACTGGCTCGATGGATGAAGTCAATTTAAGAACAATCCGTGATAGATACTCCTACCTCACTGAACTCGAACAGACCCGCGCCAAGTATATTCATACGGTAGAAGAATACTGCAAACAAAAGCCAGAGCTTCTCAGCAAGTTTCCTGCCTTGAAAGCGCAATTCCTAGCAGCTGAAACTAAGCAGCAGCTAGAAGACCTTTACTTGCCCTACAAGCCTAAACGTCGCACTAGAGCGCAAATCGCTCGAGAAAAGGGTCTAGAAGGGCTCCTTGATCGGATACTAGCTGAACGTGCTACGTTAACTAACCTAGCTGACCTGGCTCAAGAGTTTGTAACCCCTTCTGGAAAAGAAGTGGATAAGGCGCTACTCGTAGCTTCGACATCTGAAGCCTTAGCTGGAGCTGCAGATATTTTAGCGGAACGAATTAGTGAAACAGCTGACTTTAGGTCAAAAGTTAGAGATTTAAGTTTTCAAACGGGCTTTCTTGTCTCTAAAAAAATGGAGCAGCTTAAAGGTGAGGAGATCCCTAAAACCTTAAGCAAATACGAAACTTATTTTGACTACCGTGAATCTATAAACACAGCCCCCTCTCACAGAGTCATGGCTGTTAGACGCGGTGAAGCAGAAAAATGTCTGCGAGTAACTATTGAAATTGACGAACCCAGAATTAAGTCCACGCTACTCTCCTTGGTGCTAGGTACTGATCGGACTACACCAGAAGTGAGACAGTGGCTTGAAGCTATTTCTAACGATAGCTACACGAGACTTCTTTCTACTTCGATAGAAACTGAGATTAGAATGCACCTCAAAAACACCGCTGAAACTGAGGCCATTCATGTCTTTGCAAAAAATTTAGAAAATCTATTATTACTACCACCTATTCCTGGTAAAATTGTCTTGGGGGTTGATCCAGGGATTAGAACTGGATCCAAACTTGCTGCCATAGACCAAACTGGCAAACTTCTCGCCTTTGAAACCATATACCCTATTCCAGGAAAAGAAGATCATCCCAAATCGATGGAAGCAAAAGCAACTCTTGCTGCCATGATCAAAAAGCACAACGTAGAATGTATCGCTATCGGAAATGGAACGGGGTCAAGAGAAATTGATCAACTCATCATTTCTGTCCTTAGAGAGAATTCCTTAAAAGATGTGAAGCGTTTAGTTGTAAACGAAGCAGGCGCGTCTGTTTATTCCACTGATGAAATTGCAAGGGAAGAATTCCCAGATCTTGATCCTACCATAAGAAGCGCTGTTTCTATTGGAAGACGGCTTCAAGACCCCTTAGCTGAACTCGTAAAGATCGATCCTCGCTCTATTGGTGTAGGACAGTATCAGCACGATTGTAACGTTACAAAGCTGGGCAGATCTCTTGGGGAAACGGTCGAGTCGGCCGTGAACAAAGTAGGCGTCAACATCAATACGGCTTCCTACAAGCTCCTTTCTTATGTGTCAGGAATTGGCGGTTCCTTGGCTAAAAATATCGTCACCTATAGAAATCAACATGGCGCTTTTAAAAATCGTTTAGACATTGAAAAAGTTTCTGGATTTGGACCCAAAGCATTTCAACAGGCTGCGGGATTCCTTAGAATCTCTAATGCACAAAACCCGTTAGACAACTCGGGGGTTCACCCAGAGAGATACTACATCGTCGATCAGATTGTAAAAGATTTAGGTCAGGATATTAGGACGCTTGTGGGGAATGAAACATTAGTTAACGCGATTCCTTGGGAACGTTATGTCAGCCAACAAGCCGGAATGCCTACCCTACTTGATATCGCCAAAGAACTCGCTAAACCCGGACGCGACCCACGTGAAGATGGCGTTCGGCTTACTTTCTCTGAAGATGTGGCGACTTTAAATGATCTAAAGATTGGAATGAAGTTAAAAGGCACGGTTACAAACGTAGCTGCATTTGGCGCCTTTGTTGACATCGGCGTTCACCAAGACGGTTTGGTGCATATCAGTGAGCTTTCTGACACGTTCGTCAAAAATCCAAGCGAAGTTGTGAGTGTTGGCGACGTTTTGCAGGTCATGGTACTCGATGTTGATATTGCAAAAAAACGAATTAGCCTTACCTGTAAGACGGAGCGGGAAACAAAAGCTGACGCTGCTTCCAAGCCAAAGTCAGAAATGGCTCCTAGGGAAGATCGTTCTAAAATGAATCGTCCGTCTCCTGCAAGGTCGGGCGGTGAGAATTCCTCGGCATCCAAGTTCCATAAACCGAAGCAGCCTGAAAAGTCTCATTCTTTGAATGACCTTCTGTCAAAATTTAATCAGAGGATGTGATGGGTATTCCCGTTTGTTTAGGAGTTATCGGCGGATCGGGTGTTTATCAAATGGAAGGTGCTGAATTTGTAAGGCATCACGATCTGGTGACCCCGTTTGGGTCGCCTTCGGCTCCCATTGTAGAAGCCAGGGTCCAAGACCGTACTCTCTTTTTTATCCCTCGCCATGGGTTAGGCCATCGTTTCCTGCCCTCTGAAGTGCCTTATAGAGCGAATATATTTGCTCTCAAAATGCTTGGCGTTACCCATGTGCTAGCAGTCAGTGCTGTCGGTATCATGCAGGATTCCATAAGACCTGGGGATATGGTGATCCCTGATCAAATATTTGATAGAACCAACGGGCAAAGAGCGGCGACTTTTTTTGGAAAGGGCGTGGTAGGCCACGTTGGATTTGCAGATCCTTTTTGCGAAGAAATGAGAACCTTGGCTATAGATGCCGCAGTCAGCTGTGGAGCTAGAGTTTATAAGGGCGGAACTTATATCGCCATGGAAGGACCGGCATTCTCAACCCGGGCGGAAAGTCACTTTTACCGCAACACCCTCGCCCCTAGTATTATCGGCATGACGGCAATTCCTGAAGCTAAGTTAGCTCGGGAAGCGGAACTATCCTACGGACTGCTCGCTACAGCTACCGACTATGACTGCTGGCACGCCACAGAAGAAGACGTCTCTGTAGAAGCTGTTTTGAAAGTCTTAAAAGCAAACGGGCAAATGGTTCAAAAAATAGTTAAAAAGGTCGCTGAACTGCTTCCCGCAACATCATCCACTCCGTCCTTAAGTGCAGCGAAATACGCAATAATGACCTCTAAAGAGATCATCCCCGATAAAGTAAAACAGGACCTTAGTCCCCTATACGGAAAGTATTGGAGTTAGCTAAATTGATGGAAATCATTTGGAAGTCTTTTCTCCTATTTTTTTGAGAAACTTTTTAGCGTATTGCTGGTGATACAGGCTAATCATGAGCCCGGCTTAAGCCCCTTCCACGATAGAGCAAGGAAGTCCTATGGAACACTTGAGACCAGAAAACGAAACCACCCTTAACTCAGATCATATGCTTCATGGCTTGATCCATGGAGACAAATTTCGTTGTGCCGTTGTAGTCTTAACAGAGACTGTGCGGGAAGCGCAAAGTCGTCATATCACCGACCCCTTAGCGACCATTGCCTTAGGACAAGCATTAGTTGCTGCCTCCTTAGCTGGATCCAATTTGAAAGCCGCTCAGGATTACGTGAGCTTATCTTTTCAGGGTAACGGGCCCTTAAAGACTATAGTTGCTGAGTTTATGGCCCCAGGTTTATTAAGAGGTTTTGCAGCAGTTCCAAGCTTAGCTCAAAACCTAAAGATGGAGGCTCAAGTTCCAAGGAGCGTGGGAGAAGGGCTAGGTATAGGCACCTTGACTGTGAGAAAGTCGAACCCCCAAGATGCAACTCCTTACGCTGCCATTTCCGTCATGGTGACAGGTGAAATTGCAGAAGATATGGCCAGTTATTATCTTGAATCTGAGCAAATTCCCACCGCACTTCTCCTAGGAGTGGATCTAGACTCCGAGGGCTATGTGCGTGGAGCTGGCGGAATCTTGATACAGAAGCTCGGAAGTGAAGACGATGTTGAAGAGCTGCTGATTGACCTTGAGGGTGAACTTAAGGACATTGAGTCCATTTCCAAACTGGTGTCCTCTGGCCAGAATGCGCTCCAAATTTTTTCCAAAATAGGCGCCTTCGCCCCCACTCAGGTTCTTGAGATTAAACCTTTACGGTTTCTTTGCCTTTGCTCCCGGGAAAGAATGGCTGCCAACCTATCCACTTTAAGTTCTCACGAACTAAAAGAGCTTTATGAATCCGTTGGCAAACTAGAAGTTACTTGTGTTTATTGTAAAAACAGTCACAATTTTTCTCTCAATGAAATTCTTAAAACCTAGAATAGACAGTTCCATTAACGCTAAAATGGGAATCGATGGATTTTTAATAGACGCATATTTTCTATGGTTCCTAGGAACAAGGCGCGACGTTCCACTAAAAAATCAATCTTCTAGTTTCCCGAGCCTCTCTTGTTTTAGTTCTATTTTCGTTCTACTTGAAACCTTGCATGCTTCCCAACCCTTAGGACTAGCCGCCGCGCTTCAGAGCCTGAAAACGCTTCATCTCAGCGAGGGCTCCCTGGTGATTGGGGGATTGTTGAATAATTCTTTGCAAGGCCTGGGTCGCTTCATCATAACGACCAAAATTTCCAAGTTCCCTAGCGTAATTTAGCAGATTTCTCTGAAGCATATCTTCATTGATTTGCTTTAATCCCTGATCCGAAGAGGAATCCACAAGACGCCTGTCCGCCATGTCAACAGCCTGACGATATACATCGATCGCCTTTTCCCTTTGTCCCTGTTTAGAATAGGCATCCCCTAAATCCATATACACATAATCAGGCTGTGTACCATATTGAATGGACTTTTCTAAATAAGGAATGGCGTCACCAGTACGATTCTGGCCTAAAAAGATTTGACCTAGTCCTAGACTCACAGCTGAATTTTCAGGATTCTTTTCCATTAACCCCTGAAGGAAACCGATCCCTTCTTCTTGGCGACCGAGTTCTTCGTAGACACCGATAAGTTCATTAACAACGAGTTGATTCGTAGGATCGGTACTAATGACTTTTTCAAATAGGGGTAGAGCCATGTCGGGTTGGCGTAGATCAATGAGATACACCATCCCAAGCTCAGTCAGTGCTTTGAGGTGGTCAGGATTATCTTTAATAATGGCTTCTAAGCGTTCTTTGGCAGATTGATAATCGCCTGCCTCGATAAAAGCCATCGCTTCTTTATAACTGTCATCAGAGGACTTAGACTCTTGTTTGTTTTGAGATTTACTTCTTTTTGGATTAGAAACAGCAGGAGAGGGAGGAATTTCTTTACCAATCACATGCGCTGAACCGTCATCATCGATAACAATTCTATCCGAGTTAAAATTACGATTTAGAAAAAAACGCAGAACGGAAGTGGAAGCAAGAGCCAACATCACAAAAACTATCAGTCTTTTGATAAACTTAAGCTCAAGATTCTTTTTAATCTGTCCTGACTGCGCCACAAAAGCCCCTTTTACTGCCCGCCCTGATAGCAGGCACCACCTAACATACTGAAGCTCGCGGCGGGTTTCAATGGAATATTTTAGTCCTTAAAATACAGCAGGTTACACCAAGACTTAATCTATATGGCTATTCGGTTTGGGGGCATTCACGCGAAACTCTTCTATTTTGGGCTCCAAAATGGCCACGACATCTTCGACGGTTCTACAGACCATAATATGATCAAAGTCTTTTTCCGACATTAAATGTTCTGCAAGTGGCCACTCTTTCATCCAATCTAGAAGATCATCCCACATGTCTCCCATCAAGATAATAGGACGAGGATTGATATGATTAACTTGCATAAGCTGCCAGGTATAAAAAAGCTCTAAGACCGTCCCGATTCCCCCAGGCGTTACAATGACAGCATGGCTGATGCGCATAAACTCGTCTAAGCGCGAAGAAAACCGACGATGATGAAGTTTAACATCCAAATGGCTATTAACATCTGGTTCAAAAGGCAACTCAATGGGCAAGCCTATCGAGCGGCCTTTCTGGCCCACATCTTTAGAAGCCTTGTTAGCTGCTTCCATCAGACCGGGACCTCCACCTGTGACAATATCAACCCCTCTTTTAGAAAGCTCGGCAGCTAGGTTATAGGCTTGTTGATAAAGCTCAGAGTCTGGCTTAATCCTAGCTGACCCGAAAATGCAGACCCGATAGAACTCGGTTTCCATGCTGGTTAACAAAGCATCCATATCCGCAATGATGTCATTTAAATGATGAATTTTTTGATTCAAAACCTTACGAATACTCTTCCGTGTAATATCCATATCTCGCTCCTACAAACATTGTAGACATTTTCTCCTAAACTTGGGACCCACGCCACTCATTTATTCAAAAGGACGATTTTTGACACCAGCACTAAAACCCCATATCATAGTTCCTATGGTTCAATCCCTGGCTCATGGTTTGGATATTGAGCTACTTTAAGACCTTCCACTGCGCAGGCCTTATATTTAGCTGAAAATGCGTCAAAAGAGGTGGAAAT
The DNA here is from genome assembly GCA_903844895.1 of uncultured Pseudomonadota bacterium. Classification (GTDB taxonomy): domain Bacteria; phylum Bdellovibrionota_B; class Oligoflexia; order Oligoflexales; family CAIMVM01; genus CAIMVM01. The sequence goes on along the minus strand of CAIMVM010000330.1, from coordinate 6,185 downwards.
TGCTTATTTTGGTTCAATTATGGATGGTCCTGGCTTCGTTAGCCTTTGCTGCCGAAAGATTTCTTTCTTCTGATGATGCCGGATTTGCGATTATGGGGACCATCGTGAGTCAGGACCCCTCCAAAAGCGTCGTTTTAGTGAAACAAAAGTCCGGCCGCGTCAATGCCTATAAACTAGAAGGAAAGATTGACAACTGGATTCTGATTTCCATTGACCAAAAATATGTTGTGGTAACTGATGGCAAAGAACGACTGCAAGTTTGGCAGGATAAGTTTGCCAGCGAGGGCAAGAGACAACAAGTGGCGAGAGTCCCTGGCGCAGCAGCTCCGCGTGGGGGAAATTACCGAGAAGATGGTTTTGAGAGAAATGACCCAGGATCAGGTGATATTAAAGTAAAAATGACTGCTAGCTACAGAGACAAAATGATCAAGCAAGATTTACAAAAAATCTTAATGCAAGCGACCGCACTTCCCCACTATCAAGACGGCATGATTGTTGGATTTAGTCTCACTCAAATTGATCAGGATTCCATTTTTGCAAAAGGCGGCTTCGTTGATAGCGATGTCATAAGTTCCGTAAATGGCATTCCCATGAATAGTATCCCAGGTGCCATTAAGCTTTTAAACTCCCTTCGCGAAGCTCCCTCTATTGATGTTGAAGTTTTACGGGATGGTGTCAAACGAAACGTCCAACTTAAAGTGGATTAGACTTTTTGGACTTTGGACTTTTCTTTAAGACTCGCTTAACCATGAGAGAGGAAGCTGTCGCCTTCGATCTATAGGATTTTCTTTTTCCTTTTTTGGGAGAAAAGCTGCTGTAAGAAAGCTCTTCAAAGCTTTGACGGTGGATTTCTGGGGGATTATCTTTAGAAAATTGAGATGCTTTGGGCCCAACAGCAACCGAACGATAAAATATTTTTTTACCGCCAGCTATAAAAGTTTCTTCTTCTATCGTCAAAAAACCATCTAAAGCCATCCCTTGTAAAATAGATTCAAAAGTAGAATGGGCTACCTTGTGACCTTTGGCTAACTCGCCTTTAAGTTTTCCAAAAGCAGTTTTTCCATACCTTCGTATATAGTCCATAACATGAAATCCAAGATCCTGCCCTCTGGGACTGGCCAACTTCACTGCCCCCGTACATAAGTCACAAATCCGGCAAGGAACTTGATCGCTTTGGCCAAAATACGAGGTAAGTTTAACCATCCTACAGGTAGAACCCACGCCCGCAAATCCTTCAATCGCTCGTATCTGCTCAGTTCTTGCATCTGCTTGCTTAAGGTAGCTGTTTTTCCACGCGGGTGAAGAGCTCAGCTCATACTTGCCTTCGCTGGTTCTAGAAATCGCTCCATGAATCAAAAGCTTATCTAAATAGGAGTGCTTACTTTTGTCTTCCCCAGAATCCCGGGAGAATGACTTCAAGGTTTTTTCCAAAACAGCGATGCTAGGATAGTTTTCTCGGTACATCCAATCTAAAACGTCTCGATCTTCTTTTGACTTTAATAGAAGACATTGAGAATGGCTTCCATCACGACCAGCTCGGCCAATTTCTTGATAATAAGACTCTATGCTAGAGGGCAGGCTCATATGAATGACGGTTCTAATATTTGACTTATCAATCCCCATGCCAAATGCGACTGTCGCAACGACGATATCAATGCGACTTTCTATGAAGTCAGCTTGAACTGAGTTGCGCCTATCCGCTGTCATCCCCGCATGATAGGGAGCCGAACGAAACGTTTTCCCTAGAAAGGTTGCGTATAACTCTGTGTCTTTTCTTGAAGAAACATAAACAATAGCGGGAAGTCTGTTGTTTTCTTTGAGACGTTTTTGCGCGAGAAAAATGCGATCCGCTTTTGAAACATCATGAACCTCGATGGCCAAATTATGCCGATAAAAGCCTCCCACATGAATCAAGGGCTGACTTAAATTCAGTACCTTTGCAATATCTAAACTTACCTTCTGGGTCGCAGTAGCTGTCAAGGCAATCACCGGCGCCGGCCTGACCTCCTGAATCCATTTAGGAAACTCTCGATAATCAGGCCTGAAATCATGCCCCCACTGGGAAACACAATGAGCTTCATCAATAGCTACTAATGATAATCTTCGACTTAAAATCTTGCTTCGAAAACTAGCACTCGCCATTTTTTCTGGGGAAACAAAAAGAAACTTCACTTGACCCTGCTCAAGCCTTTGCCAGAGATCCATTTGTTCCTCCCGAGCAAGTCCTGAATGTAGGGCAAAGGCTGCTACACCATGAAGACGAAGCCGCCTTACTTGGTCGTCCATTAAAGCCAAGAGGGGCGATATGACTAGCGCTACGCCAGGCCTTGCCAGTCCTGGTATCTGAAAACAAAGGCTCTTCCCCCCGCCTGTAGGCATTAAAACTAATGCATCTCGTCCTTGCATCAAAGCTGTAACCACTTCCTCTTGACCTGTCCGAAATCCATCCAAACCAAATACTTTGGTGAGTATCTCTAAAGGCTGCATTCTTTCTGTGGCAAGTGCCGAGATCGGATTTTCTAGAGTTGCAGCAATGCTCTCACTTGCGCGCATACGATGCGAAGATTCCAACTGCCTTTTCTGATGAGGCTCTGGAGGTTCCGAGGAGCTTTCAGATTTTAACTTTATGGAAGGACCACTAGAGCTGCGAGAAGCTGAGCTAGTAACTTCCTTTTTGCCGGAACGGCTTCTTGTAACGGCTCCCTCTAGATTCCCCATGGCCTCAGATTGGGATGCTAAGTAAGAAGACGCTTGGCTTTTAGAATGGAGAGGACCGCCGTGGGCTTCCAATGTCAATGGCCTAGGGACATGCGCAGGGAGGGTGTGCTCTATTCCTTCGTTGGGTAGGATGCGGGTGATTAAAAGGCGTATTTTCTCTTCAAATTCCTCACTGGACACTTTGCCCTGGCGTACTAACTCTAAGCCTTTTTCAAAACTTCCGGTTAACTCTACACTTTTTAGGCTCGGATGAACCATTTCGATAAGGTCTTGTCCGAGCTCGGTCACCAAAAGAGCTTTTCCTTTTCTTGCCACATACTTTCGAGTGATGAGAAGCTCTATGGTTTGAGCCCGCGTTGCCGGCGTACCAATTCCTGATGCCTTTAGTGCTTCCTTTAACTGCTGATCTTCCACAGTTCGCCCACAGTACTCCATAGCGGAAAGCAAACTAGCATCCGTATAATGCTTTGGGGGAGTCGTTTGCTTTTTCTCGATCCGGTAGGCTCCATTTACCTTTTCTTGGGGCATAGCCCAAGATGGAACTTGAAAATTCTCTATTTCAGAATCCATGGCCGCGTTATCTGCATGTAACATCCCATCTCTTTTTGAGGAGTGCTTGGCTGCAGTTTTTAGAGTAAAAAAAAGCTTTTCTAGCGCAGTCCAACCAGGATCGACTTCGTGAGTCGACTGCGAGTGAAAGATATAGGCCCCCTGTTTGCCCAACACATCCGTCACTATGCGACTCTCATGAACTAAACGAGGAGACAAAAAGATTTGTAGGGTTCTTGCCAAAACAAGGTCAAAGAGTCGCCTCTCGTCTCCGCCTAACGCGCCAGCTTTTGCTACGGGGATGATCGCGTGATGGTCGGTCACTTTCGTAGGATTGATATATCTAGAACCAGGGATTTTAAATTCAAATTCTAATCCCGGATACTCTCCCTTTACCTGCTCCATTCGTTTCACTAAATCCTTCGCAACATCCTCTGTGAGATATCTTGAATCCGTCCTCGGGTAGGAAATGACTTTATGTCTTTCATAAAGGGACTGAGCCAACTTTAAAGTCTTATCCGCGGTAAAATGAAACCGCTTGTTAGCCTCACGCTGAAGCTCCGTCAAATCAAAAAGTTCAGGCGGGGGAATCGATTTTAGCTTTGTCTCTGAGCTAGCAATCACCCCCCTCGCACCAGATAAATCTGTCTCTATAGATTGACAACGTGCCAAATCCACAAACTTAAAACTATTTTTTTTAGTCTTCGAAGACTCTTGGTCGCTGACTGCATTAGCTAGGTCTGCAAGCTGGCGGATAGCAGACTTTTCTGGAGAGGAAAGGATTTCCTTAAGACACCCTAAGTAAAATCCCGACTCCGCCGTGTGAGTAAATTTTGCTAATATTTCATAATAAGCTTGGGAGGAAAACCTCTCGACTTCGTCACTTCTTTTAGCTATCAGCGCCAATGTCGGAGTTTGAACGCGCCCGACTGAAAATAGTTTACCTGATCCTAAAGTGTAGTAACGAGTAAAGTTCATGCCGACAAGCCAGTCTGCTCTGCTTCGACAGCGAGCTGACTCATACAAATGGTCAAATTCGTTTTGGGGACGAAGGGCCTTCATCCCTTTCAAAATAGCTTCATCGGTCAGCGAAGAAATCCAAAGGCGGGTAACGGGCACAGTCAACTTAGCAGCATCGGCAATATAGCGAAAAATAAGCTCGCCCTCACGCCCGGCATCTGTGGCACAAATCACTTGCCTAAGATCCTTCTGTTTAAATAGAGAACAAAGTTTTTTAAATTGAGATTTTCCTGAATCTATAACCTGAAGGCGCCACTCCGTTGGAATAATGGGAAGAGTCCTCCTATTCCATGTTTTCCAATGGGGATTCATCATTTCAGGTTCGGCGATGCCCACTAAATGACCAATCGCCCAAGAAACTTGAAAAACCTGCCCTTGATAGATCCCATGAAAGTGATCTGCTTCTTTACCCTTAAGTCCCAATACCCTAGCAAGATCCTTAGCTACGGAAGGCTTCTCTGCTACGATGAGGGTAATGGACATTTAGGCTCCAATTTTTAAACAGTCTATACACTTCCCTAGCCTGCTACCAGCGTCTTCTAGGAAATCTACCAAGAAGATCAAGCTTCGAGCCCGCAAGATTCATGAAAGACGATAATAGACAATCCAGCGCTTGAAAAAAAGCTGCCAAATATCAAAAAAATCATGCAATTCGCCCAACAAGGAAGACTTTGCTCAATATTCAGCTTTCAAGTATCCGACGAGCCACCATGAGGGATCTTAGAAAAATTTTACAATTTAGGGCGCGCCCTCACATTGCATTTAAACTGCTGAAATAAAGATAGTTGTTCAGCAAAATTTCTTTGCTTAAAAACAAACTCATTGAGAAACATGCTAAATCTGATGCTATCAGACCATGAACAATCGAGACTACTCTCAATATTGAGATGCCTATGAATTCCATATTTTCCAAGATCCGGGATTTTTCAGAAGCTCTATTGTAGAATAATCAAACTGGTGCTCCCTGACGTGATTCACCTGATAAATTTGGACCTTGGCAAATGACATGTAATCGTTTTGATCGGCGGTCAAAACGGAGCTCTTGGAAAGTATTTTGTTTCAGCGTTAAAAGTCGCTGGAGATTAGCAGTGGGAGTTATCGATGCCGACCATCACAAAGGCTCATCAAGACACTAGAATTGCTTCCTCGAGCAACAACAAAGCCCAGGCAATAAAAAAATCAGCGACAGGAAGTACACCATAATACATATAGCCGGCTCCTATGGAATTCCTAAGCACTATGAGCTAAGTGCTAGTCTGTCCACGACGTGATTGTTGAAGTTCCATGGAAAGGCATAAGCCATGCGAATTCTATAATCTCTGACTAGGCGCATCACCCCCAGCCTATTCGCGGCTCTTCAAGAAAAAGACTCTGGCTGTTATCCCAGTAAAGATTTCCCAGTAAAGATCTCCCAGTAAAGATCTCCCCATAAAGAGAACTTCGATTGGCCAAAACAATTCAGGATTTGGAACTGAGCCATTATGACGCGGCAGCCTAAGATTGAGTTTTAGGTAAGATTCTAAAATGCACAAAAGAATCTACCTTTCGAAGGCTTACAGAAGACTTGAACTCCATTTGTCTATCCAACTCCACAAAACTATTGCCCTATAAGCCAAGATTATGTCGGCAGCTGCTGACTAAGACGCAATAATTTGCTTTATCTCCTCAACGAGCATTACAATACTTCTCAAACACAAAAAAACTCAGGAAGGAATATTTAATGAGGGTTCGCTATTTGTATCTGGCCTTGATTATAGGTGTAGTAGCAATAGACATTATTAACTTTTGCCAAAAAAAGTTGGTTGACGATTCCGGCAGGTTAAAGATTGAGCGAAGCTCACTGATTCTCCGGGGATAAATCCATAATAGCCTCCCTCACGCCCCGACCTTTATAATGT
>CAIMVM010000329.1 GCA_903844895.1 uncultured Pseudomonadota bacterium | reverse complement strand
TGTCAATCAGCGTTGAAAATTGACCCCCTGTCAGCGTCCAAAATTGACCCCCCTGCCGACCATTTTCATCATTTTTTTTACTTTTAACTATGATTCAACATTATATTAATAAAAAAATATAATTCGCATTTTAAAGTAAAAATTTTTTCTTATCGTCAGTAACAAACTGACCATTAAGCATAAATATCAATCAAAATTAAATAGATTTATTGCATTTTAACTGACTCCTATTCTTAAAGCGGTAACTTTCGTTCCCTGTCTCGATAATGTCACAGTGATGCGTCAACCTGTCGAGCATCGCTGTTGTCATTTTTGCATCCCCAAAAACCTGAGCCCATTCACCAAACGACAGGTTGGTCGTTATAATCAACGATACCTTTTCATACAGACGGCTGATCAAGTGAAAGAGAAGAGCGCCGCCAGCTTGAGAAAATGGCAAGTAACCTAATTCATCCAAAACTACCACATCTATATTTTGCAACCGATTGGCCAACTGTCCTGCTTTACCGCATATCTTTTCTTGTTCAAGCTGATTGACCAAATCCACAACATTGTAAAAACGGGCCTTTCGATTGTTTCTAACAGCTTGACTTGCAATAGCAATCGATAGGTGAGTCTTGCCAGAACCTGTTCCACCAACCGCAATAATATTATGGTTTTCCTCGATAAAATGACCTTCGTATAAAATTCTTATTTGAGCCTCATTAACGGGGGATATTTTGAAATCAAACTGATCAATATCACGATTGACGGGAAATTTCGCAACGCCCATCTGGTAACTCACGGATCGAGCTTTCCTTTCGGAAAGCTCGGCTTTTAACAACCCTTCAAGCCACTTCTCCGAGGTAAGTTTGCCTTGACGCAATACAGGCGCCAAATCTATCAAAGCATCTGCCATGCCATGAAGTTTCAAATTTCTTAAGGTATCAACAAGAGATGTTCCTGCCATCTTATGCACTCCTCATCATGGCTTCATACCGATCGCAGTTCGCTTCAGGTTCATGCTCAAGCTTAAGGGTATCGGGTGTTGCCAAAACTACCTTGGCATCTGTTGGTCTCAGACGACTCAAGACGTTGAGAATGTAAGAAGAACTGATAGCCTGATCTTCCAACGCAAGCTCACATCCCACCTGGACAGCCTCCAATCCAAACGATTGGATGGCAGAAAGAACATGCACATATTCTCGGTCTCCTCCTTTTCTCTTCATGAGATGTTCTCGAACCTTTTGTAAAGAAACTGGGAGCTCCCATTCTATAAAGGGAGCCCCATTACGCAAAGCTCCAGGCTTACGTTCCAGCAAAGGAACATAATGCCAGGGATTGTAAATCGTCTTGTCTCGGCCAAACTCCCGCTTATGTTCAGCAATAACCTTGCCGTCAGTAGTGACCTCCAATCGAGCCGCATAAACTCGCAAACTCACTGTATGGTTGGCATAACGACAATCAACGCTGTAATGGTTACGATCAAAACTCACAAGGCATGTTGAGCTGGCTTTGCAGCTGCGCTCACTATATCCGTTAAACGGAGGGATAAGAGGACGTAGAATACCACGCTCCTGTTCCTCATAGACTTCATAAATAGACAGGGATTTCTGATCTGGATGCTTACGGGTTCGTGCCAGGTTAAGACAAGCTTCCCTCAAATGCTCATTTAAGGCCGCCAGGTTTGAAAACTTCAAGCGGGGCACAAAAAGCCATTCTCGTATGTTCCCAACCTGATTTTCTACCTGACCTTTTTCCCAACCCGCTGCTGGTGTACAAGCTGTTGGTTCAATCAGATAATGGTTTTGCATCTGAAGAAAGCGCCGGTTAAACTGACGGTTTTTTCCAAAAAACACAACATCAATAGCCGTTTTCATGTTGTCATAAATACCACGTAAGGGAAGCCCGTCAAAAAAAGAAAAGGCTTTGTCGTGAGCATCAAACAGCATTTCCTGTGTTTCCCGGCAGTAAGCAACAACAAACGACAGGCGGCTGAAGCACAATCGAAATTGTGCCACCTTAACGACCTGAACAATCCCATCCAGTTCGACGGTCTCTTGGCTCCAGTCAAACTGGTAAGCCTCTGCGGGACTAAAATATAAGGGAACATAGGCTTGTCCGGATCTGCCCGAATCTAAAAGCCACTGCTTCACAAACCGCTGGACACTGTCATAAGCACCCGCATAACCTTCAGCCTTCAGACGGTCATATAATTTACGAGAACTGCACCTTTGGTTTTTGACAAGCTTGCTGTCTTCCAATAACCAGAATTCTAGCTTCTCTTTGTACTTTCCCAATTTTGGAACAGGCTGACCCGCACGTTTGTAGGCATTGCCAACTGACGGTTGACGCACGATGCGCCTGACGGTATTGCGAGAAATCCCTAAAGTTCTTGCAATTTCCTTAATTGATTGTTTCCCCACATGGTACCAACGTCTAATTTTTGCTTCCGTTTCCAATACTATCACTCCTGCTTTCCTCCACTTAGTTATGTGGAGAGTTTATCACATGGCAGGGGGGTCAATTTTGGACGCTGTTTTACCCCCTAAAGGGGTCAATATTGCACGCTGTTTTACAATCCTTTGGTTTAGCAAGTAATATTTGAAGCATGTCAAAATAGTAAAGCTTCACATAACAACTGAAACCATATTACCCGGATGCCGTTGAATCCGCCCCTGCAGTTCCCACTCGAGCATAAGGGTGAGGATTGT
>CAIMVM010000328.1 GCA_903844895.1 uncultured Pseudomonadota bacterium | reverse complement strand
CTAAAACGGATCTTACGCAAAATTTGAGCGCGTAAGTCTCGGCTAAGCATTGTCTGGCAAGGCTTAGCGGCCATTTTTGCCCGTAAAAAGTGTTGTCACGAATAAAATTCACAAAATACAAATTTTTAGTTGATAATATTGACTATTATTTGGTACAGTGTTGTCACGATGTTTATAAGACGCAATAAAAAGAAGGTCGGAACGAAAATCTACGAGACATTGCTTCTCGTAGAAGGCTTTCGTGCAGGAAAAAAAGTGCGGCACAAGACGGTTGCTAATCTTTCTAAGTTTCCTGAGCACATTGTAACTGCTATTGAAAATGCAGTTACCGGTGAATCTAAGCCATCATTTAACAAGCTCCCTCAACGATGTGGGAAGAATTTTGGTGGGCTTTTTTCTATGTTAGAAATAGCAAAGAGAATTGGAATTGATGAGATTCTTGGCAGTGAACCTATGGGTCGGTTTGCCATGTTTATGATTTTTGGGAGAATTTTAACCCAGGGCTCTCGTAGGCATTTAACTTTTTGGCAAAATGGATATGCAATTAATGAGGTCTTGAAAATTGAGAACTGTACAACAGATGACCTGTATCGCTCACTAGATTGGATTGAAGAGAAGCAGTCAGAAATTGAAAAGGCGCTCTTTGAAAGAAACCTTAAATCGGGAACAGACAAGGTTTTCATGTACGACATTACTTCTTCGTATCTTGAGGGAGAGCTCAATGAACTTGCTGAGTACGGTTACAATCGGGACGGAAAAAAGGGAAAAAAGCAGATAGTCATTGGCCTTGTTACGGATAAACATGGTTTTCCAATATCTATAGAAGTATTTAAGGGGAATACGGCAGACCAAAGCACTGTGCCAGATCAAATTGCAAAGCTTGTTGATAAGTTTGACCAACGAGAAGTGGTTTTCATAGGCGATCGAGGCATGATCAAGCAGAAAGGCATAGATGCACTCGATGAGAAGCTAGATGATGGGCGCTACCTGACTGCAATCACAAAACCTCAGATAGAAAAGATGCTGTCGGAGAAAACAATCTCAATGGATCAATTTCAGGAAAATCCTGTCGAAGTAACTTCTAAGGATGTTCGATATGTCTTGCGTCGTAATCCAGTGCGAGCGGCTGAATTAGCCGAGAATCGTCAAAGTAAAATCCAAAAGGTTATTGATACTGTCGATAAATCTAATAAAGAGCTGGATGAAAAACCAAGAAAGAAGCCTGAATCAGCCCTTAGAGTAATACAAGCCCTAGCACTTAAGCTTAAAATTAAGAAAATTATTGAGATTTCAATAGATAATGGAAAAATTGTTCTCACGAGAAATGACGAAGCATTAGCCTCTGCTTCCAAGCTAGATGGCTGCTATGTTATCAAAACAAACTTAAAAGAAGCAGATGCAGATACCAAAATGGCACATGATTCTTACAAGGAGCTAAAGCTGGTGGAATGGGCTTTTCGCACTATGAAATCTACTTTTCTTGAGCTAAGACCTATATTTCATCGGAAAGCAAATCGGACACGTGGAGTAGTCTTAGTCTCAATGTTAGCTTACATGATTGTCTATGAATTTTGGAAAAGAACAAAAACTCTTGGTGTACCTTTAGAGGATATGATCGCGGCATTAGACCAGATTCAAACAGTAGAATTTAAAATAGGGGATCATTGGATCAAGTCACTACCCTCACATTGCCGTGACGATCAACAAAAATACCTTGATGCCTTAGGAATACAACTTCCTGCCCTAATTTAGCGCAGAGGGATGTTGTCCCGAATGGATTTTCGCTGATTTCCTATAGAAAGCTTGATGCGTATGGCTTTGGTAGATTTATGTGCCGCTAATATTGCGTAAGATCCG
>CAIMVM010000327.1 GCA_903844895.1 uncultured Pseudomonadota bacterium | reverse complement strand
GCAAATGTGGGAAAGCCTGAAATGGATTCGCTCACTTCCAGAAGACACTCTTATTTACTGTGCCCATGAATATACCCTGTCTAATTTAAGGTTTGTACAAGAGCTATTTGTCAACAATGAAGCTCTCAACAATGGCGCCTTGAACGATAGAGCCATAAAACTGCGTTCTCTGCGAGAAAGGGGCGAATCAACCATACCTTTTCTTCTTCAAGAAGAGCTTTTCACCAACCCATTTCTCCGCTGCGACGAGCAAGAGTTCGCCACAAGCCTGGGTTTTAGCGGACTATCCCCTTCTGAAGTTTTTGCGCAAATCAGGTTAAAAAAAGACCATTTTAAATAAAAATGCTGACCTAGCAAGGTCAGCATTCCTAAGTAACTAAATTAGACTTAGCGCTTCAGATTAACAACTTCTTCAATCATTGTGTCCGTCGTCGTGATTGAACGGCTATTGGCTTGAAACAATCTCTGAGTTAGGATCATATCCACAAATTCACTCGCTAAGTCCACATTTGATTCTTCGAGAGAAGATGCGAACAAAGAGCCTCTCCCACCGCTTTGAGGAAGCCCAATTTTTGCGGGGCCCGACTTGACTGTTGACGTAAATAGATTGCGTCCACCCTTTTGTAACGCATCCTTATTTTCAAAGGTAGCGAGGGCTACACCCGCGAGTTTTCTTCTCAGACCATTGGTATACAATCCTTCTACAGTTCCACTTTGCGTGATTTCAAGGGACTGAAGATTCCCTGCTTCATAACCTGACTGCTGATGGAAAATAGTGGATGACTCTGCGGCGATGGAAGTCGAGGCATTGATGCCATTTCCCTGCTCAACTGTGTTATTGACACCGAAGTCAAAATTAATGGACTGATTCGCAATGGAACCATTATTCCATGTCACTGAGAAATCAATCGGCTTTTCAGCGGATAAAAACCCATTTTTGTCAAACTCTACCTCACCTTTTCCGATCTCTGTGAGATCATTTCCAGAAGGATTCTTTAAATCTTTAGAGTCTGCAACGGCCCGCCATTCCCAATTAGTTCCGGTTTCATTATCAGTGGACATTTTTCGGAAGAAAACAGTTACATTATGGGCTGTGCCTTGACTATCATACACAGTGATCGATGTATTATAGTTGGAGGACTTGATAGGACTTGTGATGTCGAATTCCTTGTCTTTCAATAGCGGGGAACGAGAATCGAGCTGCAAGTTAAAATTAACAACATCTGTTGCCTTAGGTGGCAAATTCGCGGTCTGAATGCGGACGTCAGCCAATCGAGATGTCAAATCTCCGCTTGCATCTGCAACGTATCCTTGGATTTTTCCACCTTGACCATCTGAAAGAAAGCCATCTTTGTCAAACTGTAGAGAACCTACTCGCGTATAGTAGCGCCCAGATGACTCTCTAACTTCTGCTCCATCATTTTGAACCACGAAAAACCCGTTTCCTTGGATAGCAAGGTCCGTCAAGCTATCTGTAACTTTCAAGCTACCTTGAGAAAATATGGTTTTGACGTCCCTTAGCCGTGATCCCCGTCCAATTTGCGCAGGGCCGTTAGCTGAATTTAAATCCACAGAAAGCAAGTCTTCAAACTCAGCCCTGTCTCGCTTAAATCCTTTTGCATTGGCGTTAGCGATGTTGTTGGCAATGACTGCCATTCCATCTGAGTTGACTGCCAAACCTGTTACGCCTGTGTAGAGTGCTTGTGATATACCCATGGTTCCCCCTTGGTATTTGATTCAACTTAACTGCGGAAGTAAACACCTCACTACCCATAATGCAAAATGCCGGAGGTCATCCGGCAATTCTGATAATATTTTAAGCATTGAGAGTTCTAAAACTTAAATCTTTCTCATAACCCATCAAAAGAACTAAGCGCTAAACAGATGCCTTTAGGCGCCCGGCAACTACTGCTTGGTTATTTTGTGCCCCTGACCCAGAATCTTGGGGCCCATTTTGAACTACATAAGATTTAAACTCGTCTGGCTGAAGCTTTGATGAAGGGACGCCGTCGGCTCGAGGATTTTCGATGACGTCCTTCCAAGCGACATAAAGAGTATTTAAAAGCTTATCTACGTGATTTAAACACTCGAGGTCGTTCTTAATGTTTCCTTCGATAAGCTTATCGATCATAAAGATATAGAGACTCTCCAAATCTACAGCTAGTTGTCCGCCTACTTTGAAATCTAGTGTAGCCATAAGCTCAGAGATAATAGCAGTTGCTTTTGATATATATTTGCCTTTGTCTGCGATTCTTCGTTCTTGCATGGCAACGGCACCTTGCCTAACGAATCTAATGGCTCCCTCGTAAAGCATGAGTAATATTTTTTCTCTACTGGCCGTTGTAACTGCGGTTTTCTGGTACTGGCGATAGGGATTACTCATGTCTACTTCCTTGCATTAGAAGATCATTGGCCGCCTCCACCACCACCGCCTATCTTTGCTTTGAGAAAGTCACCTTGACTTTTCAAGCTAGACAGGGTTCCAGAAAGAGTACCAAATTGTCTTCTAATTTGGTTTTCCTTGGCTTCGGCTAGGCGCGTTTGCCGCTCAATTTCTTTATCCTGAGTCTGCATTTGGCGGTCAAAACCAGTAATTCTAGTCTTCACAACACCACTCCCAGGATCTCTATATGACCTTAGCTTTTGAGCTAGAGCATCAGCCATGCCTTGGGAGGTCTCAGAACGGATAAATAACTGCGCAACACCCTCATAATCATCGGAAAGACTTTGTTTAACTTTAGAGTCTTCCATCTTCAACAGACCAGTTTTAGACTCCGTAGTAATGCCTATATCCGCCAAATTAGCGAACTTTTGGCCTTCACTTGATGGTTTACCATAGAGTGTCTCTTGAAGACCTCTCATTACCGTCTTGATGGAACTCTCACCCATAAGTGGACCATATTTTCCATCTGCCTGTTTTTGAAATTGGTCACTGATGTATTTAGCAACATCATTGTACTTGTCTACAAAGGCCTTTATTGCTTCAAAAGTCTTGTCCATGTCAAAATTTACTTTCACTTCGACCTTTGTTCCGGGTTCTGCCTTCTTAACATCTAGGGCAACACCATCAATGAGTTCCGTGAGTCTGTTTTGAACGTCAGTAACATGAACATCTTCAAAAAGTACATCTAGATTTTGTCCGCGCACTTGTTCTTTAAATTCTAAAAAAGTTGTATCCGGATCGATATTTACTCGAGCTTCTCTCCCGGACTTTTCGCTTATGACTAAAAGACGAAAGGGTTCATCAGTCAACTTGGTATTAATAACCATGGCCTTAACACCAGCTTTAGAGTCATTGATGGTTTGTGCTACCTTTGACAAAGTCATTCCAGGATCAATGGTAATTTCCACAGGATCTTCCATATCCTCGCGCTGAATCTGCATATATCCAAAGCCTACCGGAGTAGAGTCTTTATCTGGAAATCCTAAAGCGAGCTCTTTGGCTGTCCTGGCCATACCCCGGACTTCAAACTCATAGTTTCCAATTAACGCCCCGGGAGTTACGGAACCATCAATTATATCAGGATGACTTGAGTCAAGCTTAAGCTTATAAAAATCTACTCTTGTTTTAAGCCCGCTAAGAGTTGTATCTAATCCACCAAGCAGACCTTGAAACTTTTCATATTCTTTTTTGTTTCCCTCAGTGGCAGCTCGTTTTTTTTTAGCTGATTCGATAGGAGCCTTTTGAACTTCAATTAATTGATCAATTGTACTGGGATCAATTCCAGCGACGGACAGACCAGGATTCATCCTAATTCCCATGTTGTAAATCTCCTATAAAAACATATAGAATTAATCGATTCAAAGAAGGCCAAGCATGCTTCAATTCAAAACAGTCCTTGATCCCAAGCAACTGGTCGCAAGACATCGTCTTTTACAGTCCAGTCTTCGCCCAGATAGCAATTACGACATCGAGATGGAATATCCACATGTTTTTTCCCTTCAAGATTCTAGTATCACTGGTCTCATAGACCAAATCCCTATAGTACATGCTAACATTCTTTTTCGAGAGTTTGCAGCTATCGACGGACAAACTTGGAAAGCTGCTCTTATTGGCAATGTAGCGACCGAGGAATCTTTTCGAGGACAAGGCTTACAAAAGCAATTGTTTACACACCTAGAGAACATGGCTCGCAATGAAAATGCTGATGTTCTAGTGCTTTGGAGCGATCTTGAAAATTTTTACGAAAAGCTAGGTTTTTGTCAGTTTGGAGGCGAAGTTAGATACCAGTTAGCTGCCCATAAATCGTCGTCCGATTCCTTTCTAAACGTTACGCAGATAGATATTCGCACTTTGAACGAATTCGACTTGGTGCGACTTATGGGGATCCGGCCCCCAAATGTATTGACCCTCCAGCGTAGCCCCACCCTATTTAAAGAAATCCTTACAATTCCTGAAATGGGTCTTTTTCTGGGACGAGATCGAGAGCAAAAGATTCAAGCTTGGGCGATCACAGGGAAGGGGTGTGATATGCATGGGGTTTTTCATGAATGGGGTGCCACAAGTCCAAAGGCACTTTCTAGTTTGTTTTCTGCAATATTCAAAAGCTTAGCAACAAAGGAATTTTTGGTGTTAGCCCCATCAGCCCTCGACCAAGTTTGGCATGACGCACTAAGGGAATTTTCAATTTCAAAAAGCGATCATTACATGGCTCTAGTAAAACAGCTCTCAAGTCGCCAACTCCCAGTTGGGGCCTTTATATGGGGACTGGATTCCATTTAATTCCTAAAGGCCTCTTAAATGGGCCAAGATCATCCTTAGAAATACCAGACCAACTTAGTTGTTTTGAAGGAGCTGCAGAGCCATCTGCGGCAAATTATTTGCCTGAGCTAAAACAGATACACCTGCTTGAGTCAAAATATTATTTCTCGTCAATTCTGCGCTCTCTGCTGCAACATCCACATCTTTAATCCGCGATCTTGCTGCTGTCATATTCTCAATCGAGATATTTAAGTTAGATATCGTCGAAGTAAGTCGGTTTTCAAGAGCACCTAGCTGACCACGAATCGATGATACTTCTTGTATCGCCTCATCAATGGGAGATAGAGATCTTTGTGAGGAAAATTTATCCCTAATGTTTAGTTCCTCAAGACCCAGCTTGTCTGCGTTCACATCGAGTTGGAAGGCATCAAAGGAAATTCGGTCTACACCTAAAAGATTGAGACCGCCGGTGTTAACTTGAAAATCTAGAGAACCGCCCGTTCCGTCTAAGAGATAGGTGCCGTTAAATTCTGTAGAATTGGCAATTCGGTCCATTTCTTCTTTTAAATTCTGATATTCTTCATCAAGATAACGTCTTTCTCGGTCCCCAATAGTATCTGACGCCGCTTGCACACCAAGTTCCCTAAGTCGTACTAAGATGTTTTGAACTTCGTTTAGACCACCCTCAGCCACCTGGATCAACGATATACCGTCATTGGCATTTCGCTCCGCCTGTACAAGGCCCCGGGTTTTTGCTCTGAGTTTCTCCGATATAGCCAACCCAGCGGCATCATCCCCCGCACGATTGATTCGATAGCCTGAAGACAATCTCTCAAGAGACCTATCCAAAAGCCCCCGCGTCTCACGTAAGTGCCGCTGTGCATTCACCGAAGATACGTTTGTTGCTATCCGCAAACCCATTATGACCTCCAAGTCATACCCGCCGTCGGGCGAGAGCAGCTTTACTCGCTGGCTTTTTTTATTTTAGCATCTTGATTTCCGAGGAAACAACTCCCCAGCCTTACTAATTTTTGAAGTGCTGGCTACAAACCTACCGAACAGCTTGTATTTCTTGTATAAAAAGCCTATTTTTAGACAAACTTTCAGGGAGACCGCTTGGGTCCGTTATTAGGCAATTATTTCCTGAAACATTAAGATTGAGGATTCATGAAAGGGATGCAGCTTGCATTATCAGCTTTAGGACTGTGCTCATTTTCTGCCTTAGCTGAATCGATGTTAAAAGATGGAGCCGGTCGAGAGTGGCTGAGCAACAAGCCCCCCTCTACAGTGGCGAGCTCATTTCTCGCTGGTGATGAAATCCTGATCGAGTTACTGAAAGATACTAAAGTAAAGCTTGTAGCGATTTCAAGCGTTGCCGACGACAAAGAGTACTCAAATATTGTAGCCTTAGCTAAGGAAATCCCCCATCGTATTGGTGCCAACCCCGAGTCCATCGCTAAGATTCGGCCCGATGTAGTTTTTTTGGCTTCCTGGAATCGACCTGAACTACAAAAAACATTATCGAAGTTGGGAATTCATACCTTTACGATTTCAGACTTTAATTCTATTGAAGACATTCAGGCCAATATTACCCTCATGGGAAAAGTCTTACATCTGGAGGAAAAATCTCGCCAGATGGTCGAAAGGATGCAACGGCAAATGCCTCAGCAAAATAAAAGGGGCACTACCTTTATTACATTTGATGCATCTGGAGTTTCTTTAGGTAAAAAGACGATCTTGGATTCCCTCATGATGCGCTTAGGCCTGGAAAACGCTGTCACGGAAACGGGGTGGCCCAAACTTTCCGCCGAAAGTATTGCCTTAAGGCGCCCTGACTATATTATCTCCGGCGGTGAAAGCACAGATCAAAAATCAATGGAACTCCTCATTAAAAAAACACCGGGTTGGAGCATACTCCATGCTTTAAAAGCTGGAAATATTTTAATGATTCCAGGCCGCCTCCTGAGCAGTGCGTCTCAATTTGTCAGTCTTGCATATGCCCACTTGGACCAATTGCTAAACGAAAGCAAAATGCGTCAAATTAGAGATCCAAATCTCAAAAGTCCAAAACGTGAGTCTTTAAAATGAGCAAAGCATCAGGTTTTCTTTTTTTTTCCCTACTCTTATCCCTTCTTTTTGGTTATGGGACGGAACCTTCCTGGATCTTCGAGGCAGTTCGAGGCAGATTGCCAGAAGAGGCCCTCCAGATCATTTTGAACATTCGAGCCCCACGAGTGGCCTCTGTTTTTTTTTCCGGAATGGCGCTTTCAGCGGCTGGCGTTATCTCTCAAGGAATTTTTAGAAATACCCTTGCCAGTCCCAGCCTTATCGGGGTGGATTCTGCAGCAGTTTTAGGGGGAAGTTTAGTGATATTCTTTTTACCCACCCTTTTGTTTCCCATAAGCATACCAGTTGCAGCTTCTCTGGGCGCTTGCCTGGTTACAGCATTTGTAGTCCTGATTCAGAGGAAGAGATTTAAGTCGACAGGCGATCTCTTGCTTATTGGATTTGGTCTCACCACGCTTCTAGGCGGTCTCACTAGCCTGGTTCTAAATCTTTCGACTTCGCTTCCCACGAAGTCGCAAATGCTCCTCCACTGGCTCATGGGGGGATTTTCAAATAGTGGCTGGCCTGAAGTTTTCTACATTGGTGGAGCCGTCTTAATATCTAGCCTAGTGCTGTTCCCTTTGTGCTCCAAATTAGATGCATTAGCTTTAGGCAACGATGTCGCTCAAACCCTTGGCATTGATATAGATAGCCTACGGACTATTGCGGTCCTTATTTCTGGCCTATTGATTGGTTCCGTAACTTCTGCTGCCGGTGCAGTCCCCTTTGTGGGTTTAGTGATTCCCCATATTTCAAGAATTCAATTAGGGCCTAAACACCACCAGCTGCTGAGAAGAAGTATGATTAATGGCGCTTCCTTTTTGCTTTTAACAGATCTCCTTGCGCGCACAGTTATCGGCCCTGAAGAATTGCAAGTAGGCGTTGTAACTACTTTGATAGGCTCTCCGTTCTTCCTATGGCTCCTCTATAAGAGAGATAAACCCTATGCTTGAGCTCCTCAACTTTAATCTTAAAGAAAATAACCCCGTGGCAGTGCCAAATCTTAAGGCTATGAATCTAACAGGTCTGATCGGCTTAAATGGTTCAGGCAAAACGACCTTGCTTCGAACCATTGCTGGCATCCACAAGAACTTCACTGGTGAGATTCTTTTTAATGGCACGCCTCTAGCAAAGCCCTTACATCTTAAAGCTAAAACCGTGGCTTGGTGTCCAGACCAAATGGATATACCTAGTTCGTTTCGCGTCATTGATATTCTTCTGCTCGGAAGATACCCTATCCATCAAGGATACCCGTCTCAAAACGATCTTTTCGCCTCAAGGGAGCTTCTTTCAAACCTGGATGCTTTGCATTTAGAAAATAAATCCATAACAGAAATATCAGCCGGCGAAAGACAAAAAGTAATGGTAGCTAGGGCTCTCAATCAAGAAACCCCCTACCTTTTATTGGATGAGCCGACTGCTCATTTAGACCTTAAGGCCACGCGGACCATAATGAACGTGTTAAAAAAAGCCTCGGCAACAAAAACGATCCTCATTGCCATGCATGACCTTGGGCTTGCCTGGCAATATTCAGATCATCTTTGGCTCATGAGCGAATGTCATGTAATTGCCCAAGGCCCTACTCAAACTATCATGACCGAAGAACGATTGAGCCTACTTTACGAAACTCAATTAGAAATTCATTCGCGTTTTGGGCCTCAACCTTTTTCTAAGTAACCGAAGGCACTCTCATCTGCCGTTAGAGAAGTTGGTATGCACGCGTTCTCCTGGTGGGAAAGAAGATAGGTGAAGTAGCGACTTCTCCTTCAACCTGGTCAGGGGGGTTCAGGAGCTCAGTCTGAAATGAAATAAAATTCGAATCTACCCAACAAAACCAAAGATAGGCATCAGGGCTTTTGCTCCAGCTCAAATTTGGCATTTATACCAAACCATTCTGAGGATAGGTGACGGAAGCAAGGAATTTTTCCATGTCTCATCGATAATTACTTGAGGTACACCGTGGCCTGGAAAGTATCTAAAGACTGCTGGGGAGTGAGAACCAAAGAGCTTCTGAAAACAGCTCTAGCAACAGCGAAGTTACTTGGTTGAGATATTAAACCTAATCTCCCAGTCAATTGCGGCAGCGAGAATGTCAACGAAGTAGTCATAGAAAGTCTTGTTACATCAGAACTGATTTCAATGACGACTTCCCGAAACGACATCGAGCAAAGTAACTCCATGGTCGAAATTCTTTTCCACAAAATGAGACATTTGTACTTATAAATCCTCGTTCTTTCTAACTTTGAATCCTTGGCAAAAGGAGTCGCTTTCCCCCGCCATGAAAGTAACACCTGTATTCCTCACTCAGCCTTGAAAGGAGCAACTCCTGAAGACGTTCTCACTGGTAGGTGGACAAAAGACAAAAATACTGAGTTCAAAGAGAAAGTAGAGGCTGCCAGAAAGTTAAGACTAGAAACCAACAGAGCCGAGCGCTGCACTCCCAGCCTAGCTCCCCCCATACAGGAGGGAGAGTAGCCCCTTTAAAAATCTTATAACGTCCTAGCAGCATTTGGGAACTCTTCAACTTCCAAGCGACTGTGGCGCGAATATCCCTTGGCATACTATGGAAAGGTCTTGAAATGGCGCAGTGCGACTTGTGCCGAGCCCTAGGGATTTAGTATTTTTCCACTGAGTAATCACCAGCTTTGCTTTTAAGTCGTATATGGACATGAGGAGGATTGTGCTCATTGAAATTCATGTCAATAATCATTCCTAAGAAATGAGAAATCTCAGCACAGTATCGCCTGAAAACTCTTCAAAAGCTCAACGTTTCTGTTCTTCGCAACCTACAGTAAAATTGACTCTCCAAGCCGGCGCTTGATACGCATATAATTAGCCATAAAATCGTCAATGTCAGCAGTCAAGGAATGACCAGTATTCGTCCGTATAGTTGACTTACAAATCATCAGGCTTCCTATAAACTCTCTCACGAACTTCTTTGCAGGACGGTCATAAGATGTAGTCGGAAGAGAATTTACAAAGAAGTTTCATCTGTCTACAACACCCGTTGATTTGATGAGGAGGAGCTCTTTCATATTTGCATTAGATACGAACATGATAGGACTTACTTCCCAGAAATCATCCACTTGTATCAAGTCAAAATTTTGGGGTATTCCCAGAGGTAGTCTGGGTAAAATCATCTTAGTTCGCTCCCTCAATACTTTCCCCTCAATACTTTCCTTATGTAATCATTTGAGAGAATGCAGGAGATTCGTTTCTTTTCTATGCTTGTCCTTTTTTTCCTGACTCTTGATTTCTGAGCATATTTATTATTAGTCTGGGGATTCTCGCCTGGCGACTCACCAAGAAATTTTAGGGCTTTGCCACTGAATATTCGTTTGAAAGGTGCTAAAATGGTCTGAATTGGCGCAGCTTGGCATGTTGAGAATTCATGCATTTTGTGCGAGAATCACCATCCGGCGTCAATTGATTATATATTGTTGATTTGGCAATTCTAAAGGAATTGTATCTAAAATGGAGACTACTCTCGTGAGCACTTTCAAAGCAAAGACATGGGCATTTATTTTGTTCCTTTCCTCTACAGCACATGCGGGAGACCTGATTATCAATTCCATGCATTCAGATCCCGACGTCAAAAAGGCCTTCGCCCAACTACTAGAGGATTTCAAGAAAGAAAATGCCGACATAAAAGTCGTATTGAACACCACGAGCCATGAAGCTTATAAAGTTCAGATTAGAACTTGGTTGCCTAATAAAGCGCCAGATGTCGCCACATGGTTTGCGGGAAATCGCGCCAGATATTTTATAGATAAAGGCTTAGTGGAGCCTATCGATGATGTCTGGACAGGAATCGACAAACAGTTTTCTGATTCCATTAAAGACGTGGTTACCTTTAATGGAAAAAAATACCTCATGCCTCTTTCTTATTACAATTGGGGTTTTTATTACCGAAAAGACATCTTTGAAAAAATAGGCGTTAAAACACCCCCCAAGACTTGGGCTGAATTTACGACGATTGTGGAAAAATTAAATAAGGCATCTATATCCCCCATCGCCATTGGCATAAAAGATGGTTGGCCGGCAGCTGCTTGGTTTGACTATCTGAACATGCGCATCCACGGATACAAGTTTCATATGGCATTAATGGCAGGAACTGAGTCTTATTTAGACCCAAAAGTCAAAAAAACATTTGAAGTCTGGCAGACCCTTATTAAGTCGAATGCCTTTAATAAAAGTGCTGCAGCCATTTCTTGGCAAGAGGCCAGTGCACTTTTGTGGCAAGGCAAGGCTGGGATGTATTTAATGGGCAACTTCATTACCACGCAAATTCCTAAAAATATCGAAGACCAAATTGGTTTTTTCCCATTTCCTACACTTAATCCAGAAATACCAAATGCCGAAGTTGCTCCGGTGGATGTCTATTTTATACCTGCAAAAGCAGCTCATAAGGCGGAAGCTAAGAAGTTTTTGGCCTTTCTTGCAAAGCCAGAAACACAGCAGAAATTCAATCAAAGCGTCAAACTTATGCCAACAAACTCTACATCTATAACAGATGCTGGAGATCGATTCTTAAAGGCAGGAATTGAAACCCTTAGGAACGCAAAAAATGTTAGCCAGTTCTTTGACCGAGACGCTGATCCTGAAGTTGCAAAAGCTGGAATGGACAGTTTCGTAGAGCTTATGGCCCGCCCAGATGATATCAACACGATTGCCAAGAAAATTGAAGCAGTTCGCTTAAGAGTTTACAAAAAATAATACCAATTATGGGGCAGTATGAAGCTCTTTGATGATTCAAAATCGCCTTGGGTGTTTTTGGCACCCTCACTGGTCCTCTACGGACTGTACGTGCTTTTTCCGATAGTATTTACCTTCTACTTATCGGTAACAGCGTGGGATGGAATCAGTAGCTTCCCCCTTCCCATGTGTATCACTAGCCCTGAAACTTCATGTTTGAGCAACTTCACTGAGCTCTTTGAGGCGGAGCTTTTTTGGAAGAGCTTTACTAATAATCTTTTGTGGTTAGTCTTTTTTGGAATTTCGCCCCTATTTGGACTTTTTTTAGCTCTTTTTTTTCATGTAAAGTCCAACTTTGCCTCTCCTTTGAAGACTCTCTTATTTATGCCCATGGTATTCTCACTGATTGTTGTTGGAATGATATGGAGCTGGTTTTTGCAGCCGGGGTTCGGTCTAGTAGATACTGTTTTACACCTCTTAAAACTGCTTCCGCCTGACCAAGAGTTTGGCCTGATGACAGAGCTGGGGCTTGCCCCAAATGCAGGGGTAATTTTGGCGGCTATTTGGCCTCACTCTGCTTATTGCATGATTCTCTATTTAGCAGGTCTTTCCAATCTGCCTAAAAATGTCTTTGAAGCCGCCTTAATCGATGGCGCCAATCGATGGCAATTGCTTTGGCATGTCATACTGCCGATGTTAAAGCCTGCGACGATTATCGTCGTAATTGTGACTATGATTGGCGCACTTCGAGCTTTTGATATTGTAGCCATTATGACAAATGGCGGCCCAGCCAATTCCACTAATACATTAGCGCTTTACATGTATCAGGAAACGTTCGTCAACTTCCGTTATGGATATGGCGCCTCTATTGCTGTTGTATTGTTTATGATTAGCGTCGGGCTTATCCTGGCCTATCTCCGCCAAATTAAAAAGGGAGAAACTTAATGGAACCCAGACGTCCTTCCTGGCTTTTTTGGCTACTTGCCCTCGTTCTGGTTCTTGTGTGGATCAGTCCCATCTTGGCTACACTTTTAACAAGCCTTAAGACTTTAGAAGAATTGAATCAAGGCCTCTACTGGACTTTCCCTAAACATTGGAATTTAGACAACTACATCGAGGCGTTTGTTAATGGGGGGTTTTCCCACTACTTCATCAATTCGTTTATTTATACAATACCTTCTTTATTCGGAATTATTGCACTGTCCTCATTAAATGGCTTTGTATTGTCAAAACTCAAGTTTAAGGGGAGAGAAAAAATCACGCTGCTGTTTCTAGCAGGCATGCTTCTCCCTTTTCAAATTCTTCTGATACCTGTTTTTTATCTTTCAAGCAATATTCTAGGTACCTATGATTCCTATCTTGGAGTGATTCTGTTTCACATCGCCTTTCAGTTAGGATTTGCATCATTCTTTATGCGCAATTTCATGAAGTCCATTCCCGACAGCATTATAGAAGCTGCCAGGATGGATGGTTGCTCCAACCTTAAAATATTCTATAGTGTTGTACTTCCCTTGATGAAGCCAGCAATAGCTGCCTTGTCGACGCTCCTATTTACCTGGATCTGGAATGATTATTTGTGGGCGCTCATATTGATCCAATCCGACGAGCTAAAACCTGTAACAACAGCCCTTGAAAACCTAAAAGGCCAATGGGTTTCCAGCTACAATCTTCAAAGCGCAGGGGCGATCATCGCAGCCATCCCCCCTGTTTTGATTTTTGCTTTTCTTCAGCGGCATTTTGTAAAAGGACTCACTATGGGCTCAGGCAAGTAAGTTCTTGCTCTATAGTGGAGGTCGAACCGCAAACTGAGTTCGATCGTCACCGGCGCCGCCGTCTATAAGTCGTTCGAGCATAAATCCTTGATTGTCATTCACAAATGCAAGACGCTGAGCTTTGTTTTTCCACCCCATAAAGGTAAACACATGACTTGGATATGTGGGATACCCTGCTTTATCTTCAGTCACACCAATGTCGCCTGGTTGCATGGAATCTAAGTCTACTATTTTTTTCCATTTTAGATTGTCAAGCATATGTCGAACAAAAGGCTTCGTCGTCAAAGTTACTAGATCGCCACCAATTTGTCTCGTCACAGGGATATTGGTCCCACTGAGTCTGAGTGAATTCGTAGCAAAAAGCACACAACCATTGACTGTTCCACCAAACCAATTAACAACTCGAGTCTTTACCTTTTCGTAGTTTTCTCTTTCTTTAAAAAAAGCTACCGACCTAGTTGTTACACCAGCTTTATGTTCCCCTTTTGGCTCCAGAGATTCATCAGTCGTTCCAGGCACAAAAAGGTTTTCTGAATGAATGACCGGGGAGGAGTCAGATATAAAGCCAGAAGTCTGAGAGCCGCAGTCGCCAACCTCACTACTAAACCTCACTAAATAGTACCCGTCAACTTTCCAAGATTTATAACCCAATCCATAGACACCCTTGGGGATTGTGCAAGACTTTATCGGCTGAGGTTTTTCTGAGGAAGGATACGTAAAATACATTGCTGTGGGTCCATTAAACGTCAAATAGCCAATGTCTCGCGCAATTTTTAATTCTGATGTCCCGCCCCCGTTATGTGAGCCACAACTCCAAACAAACACGATGCCCAAAAGAAAGCCTAAGAACTTCGTCATCGGTGCTCCCCCACTTCAAGAAATGTAAATATTAGGTTAAGTCCATTATACCGCGACTCAAAATCCAGGTCAAAAATGCGACGTTTCGCGGGTGACGCAGCAAAAACTGCCTTCCCCGACACTCTCCAATAAGTCCTCATGCAAAGGGCGAACGGCGAATGGCAGCCAGACAAGGCCTATGGGAGTAAATCGATGTAGCCGAAAATCACCGAAAAGCCTTCTAGGTTTGCATCAAACACAAAAAGGAAAGAATCCATAAGCCGGTGAAATAGATACTTATCATGTTCAAATTTTGAAAAACTCAAAGAATCGTTGCAAATTTAATGAGGAAGGCTTCTGGCTTATCGGTTCTCGCCTAAATATCAAAACTTGGAATAATCGAATAGTAGAGGTACCTAAGTATCACTCTTTCTGGTCTAAGAATGTTCTTTTTGAGCTGTCTAGGCGCGCTAGCCAGTTCTTCATGAAACGCGTAGCCTCAGAATACTGTTTTTGTCGAGAACGTCTTAGTCGGAAAGTGATCTGCACCATCAAACTCACCCCACTAGTCATCACCTTAATTCTGGGCAAAAAACTTAGAAAACAATATCTGGAACGCGCCTCCTCAGACAAACAGGACAGATCCTCGTTCGCAAGGAGGGCATGCGAAGGCTAGGACCAGCCATACCACTTTAACCTTTTGTAAAATCAAATTTGACAGACTCTTCCAAATCAATTCTCCAAGTCCCACTTTGGGTCTGTATTTGCACGTAGAATCTTGAGTCATCCAAAAGTGAAAAAGACATTATCTTTTCTAAACTCATTCCACCTTCCATAGTCTGCAAAAGTCGCTTTTCGGGCTCGCCGTAGGTCTCTGGGCTATCGGAAGAAAAAAGAAGCCCACCAAAGGCCCGATTTATATGAACAAGGGCATTTTTTTCTGAATGAGTAAGACTGGTATTTTCCGTTCTTAGAATGACCACATCTGGATCATTCCAAAATGCATTGCCGTTTAAAATGGCGCGAGTCACTGTATTGATGAGTGAGGATTTAACGCTAGGCTTTTCCCGACTTGAGGTTCCTAAAAGAGGCAAAAAATTCCAATCCAAAGAAATATCCGGACCAATCCTAGAAAAGTCACAGCGCCCATAAGCCGACGACAAGGGAGCCCCACAAGACAAAAACATCATGTTGTTTTTAGAACAAAGGTCATAAAACCATTGATGGGCCTCGCAACTCAATTGCGCACGAGTTTTACCTCGCCTAGGTCTTATAGCTGCCGCATAAAGAAAATCAGCCTTAATAAACTTAACGCCTAGGGAAGCAAAATGTTCAAGAACACTTGCCATATAAGATTGGTAGGCTGGGTTTTCATGATCCAATACAAAAAACTTGCCTCCCCAATGTGCAAAATCTCCTGCTACAATCTCTTTGCCTTCATCTAGGGCCAGCCACTCTGGATGATTCTTAAGAAGATTGCTGTTCCAGACTGCTACAAAAGGCGCAAGCCATACCCCCGGGATAAGCCCACGTTCGCTTGCGGAACGAAGCACCCCTTCGATACCATCTGGAAAGCCTGTACCAGGTTCTAGCCAATCCCCAATCTTTGCTTGATACCCATCGTCAATTTGGAAAACCTTCCACTTCGTATTGGAAGCTACAGTTTCCGTGTGCTTTAAAAGCCATGGTTCGTCTATTTCGGTAAAACGATTGTACCAAGACGTATATCCAGTCACTGGAGGAATCAAATTCATTCTTCTATGGGAGAGTCTCGGTAGTGTTTCATAGGACCGCATTTTATCTTGCCAAATGGCAGAAATCTCGTGAAGAGGTACATGGCCCTGGGAATCAGGATTCGGAAGAATCAAAGCTGTGAGAAGGGATTGATGAGACGACAAAAGCACTTTATGAAGACGCGAAAAATCATCACCCTCTACATCGATCAAGAAATCTAGAGTTTGCTCCGGAAGATGGACATGAAAGAGGCCAAAACCTAAATCTTCGGTTAAGGCGCCATAGAAAAAGTTTGAAGGGGTTTCAGTACTTCCTGCCACCAGTATCGTAAAGGACCAGGAATGTCCTTGGCCTGGTGTTTCGTCATAATTCCAAATCCGGTCATCGCCAAAGTACCTCTGAGGATCATGGGACTCTTTCTTCAGAATCGTTTTTTTTGTTATGAAAGAGGACTCTGTCCAACATTGATAGCCGTTTGCCAAAAAAGCGGAAGAAGCCTTTGGAAATCGAAATCCTTTTAAGGAGATCCACTTTTCGCTCCCTGCCTTAAATGGTAAGGAATCAAACGCTTCTGCTCTATCATTAACCATCCAAAACTCAAAAATGCCATACCCATGAGGAATGGACTTCACTCTTTGCTCAATTCTTAACCCTCTTGCTTGATCGCAGTAGAATCCGTCAAGCTCCTCTGAATAAGCCCAGGTTAAGCCACCAAGATGTATTAACAATTCTTTCACGACCAGCTCCTACCTGCTATAATCCCTTATCATTGAGAGTAATCCTTATTTTTACAACTGTTAACGGCAAAATTATGAACTTATTCAAATATGTGTTTAAAAAATCAGATGGTCGCGAATGGGTTCAGTATTCCCTCCGCCCTTTTCCAGATGACTTTAAAATTAAAGATGAAGGGTTAGTTAGACCCGCCGATTGGACTCCACCAACTCTCAGGTTTAATAAAATGCGAGGTGAATGGGTTGCCATTTCACCATCTAGAAACGCACGGCCATTCCTTCCTCCTCAAGAATATTGCCCCCTTTGCCCGGTTTCTACTTTTGGCGTCGATCCCAATGGAGTTACGATAAAAACGGATGTTCCCATTACAAGTCTACCTTATGAATGGGCTGTGTTTGAAAACATGTTCCCTGGTGTAGCCATGGGAGAAAAAACGGGATTTGCTGAGGTGATTCTCTACTCACCAGAGCACCTAGATACTTTGGCTGGAAGCTCTCTTACACAAATCGAGGGCCTGATCCATATTTGGAGGGACCGCTCCAAGACCGTAGGCGCGATGCCTGGTATTAAGCAGGTGTTTATATTTGAAAATAAGGGCAAAGAAGTTGGCGTGACCCTCCATCACCCCCATGGTCAACTCTATGCGTTTCATCATATTCCGCCATTTATTGAAGCAGAACTAAAGGCTTCAAAAGATTTTTACGATAAAAACAAAACCTGTTTGCAGTGCGATGAGATAAAGAGCGAGCAACGTGACAAAAGGCGTATCGTATTTGAAAATGCCTCCATGATTGCATGGGTTCCTGAAGCTGCAAGATATCCCTACGAAGTTCATATCGCTTCCAAAGAACATCGAGCGCTCATTGAGGATTTAAACGACCTCGAGGCCCATGACCTCGCCGAAACCATTAAGGCTGTGCTTACCAAGTACGACAAGCTTTTAAACATTCCCTTTCCCTATCTGATGGTTCATCATCAAGCCCCCCATTCCTTACCAAAATGTGACTACTATCATTGGCATATTGAGTTTTACCCACCGTATCGTATGAAAGATAAATTAAAATATTTAGCAGGAGTCGAAAGCGGCACCGGACTCTTTATCAATGATACGATCCCCGAGGAGAAAGCTGCCGAACTTAGAAATTTAGAATGGAAGTAAATTTATGAATGGATTTATTATTAAGGCACCAGGCCGAGTCAACCTAATCGGCGAGCATACCGACTATAACGCTGGGAAAGTATTACCTTTCGCAATTGATCAACATATTTATATTACGGTAAAAATTATCGATCAAACTTTGGGATTCGTAAAAGACCTTAAGTTTGAATTCGAAACCACTATGAAAGGCCAATCCAAGTTTTTTTGGAGCGGCAATCAAATTGCTAATTTTCTAGATCAAGACGCCTCGCAAAGTGATTTTTCAGAAGATTTAGGCTTTAAATCCGAAACTTGGCAGGCCTACGTCATAGGCGCTTTGCATATGCACTTTAAGCGCTACTACAAGACACCGACTCCCATTCACGTTAGAGTCACTGTTGATAGCAGCTTACCGTCAGGTGCTGGCATAAGTTCTTCGGCAGCATTAAGCTGTGGAATGCTGGCCGCACTCGCGCGGCTACAAGGAATCACTCGCGACCCCATAGAGCTCGCCACTGATGGCATGTTAATCGAGCATCGCTTTGCGAAGACAAACTGCGGATTGATGGATCAAATTGCGGTTACCATGTCCAAAAGAAACCAATTCACTGAAATTGATTTCTCGCCTTTTTATCGCGGTGGAGCCCCGAAGATATCATTTATTGAAGCTCATCCAGTATTTTCTCAATATGAAATACTTACAATCAACACAATGGTGAAGCATAAGCTTTCAGATTCTCCTTACAATCAACGCCGCGAAACCTGCGCACACGGGCTCTTAAAATTAAATGAATTTTTAGGTCTTAATAAAGTAGGCTTAAGTGAATTTTCTGACGAAGGCCTTCTTTGGCAGCAGGTAGGAATCTTTGGAAATCAACAAATGCTTAAAGAGTGGCTCATAAAAAAAATTAATTTTTCTCCAACTGACGCTCCAAAAATTGCCCATGCTATTTGTGAAAACAATAGGGTAGATCGCGCAACCAAGGCGCTGGTAAATGGAGATTTAGCAGCGTTAACCCTCGCCATCAATGAAAGTCATGAAAGCTTAGCCAAGGATTATGAGGTCAGCTGCAGCGAGTTAGATTTACTGAGACGAACCATTGCATTGGAAGTTGGCTCCATGGCTAAAAGGATGAATTTAGAGGTACCTGGACTTCTTGGCTCTAGAATGACGGGAGGAGGATTTGGTGGATCGACCGTGCAATTTGTTCATCACAAAATCGTGCCTAGTCTTGTCGCCGCCTTTACTTCGCCCCAAAATCCATACTCATCTAAAACAAAAAAAATCCCAGTAATTCTTGGAACGCCCCCCAGTTCTGGCATTGAAGTAGAGATTCTAACATGAATAAAAAAATTTATAAGTTTGGTGTCGCCTATTACCCTGACTATATTTCCAGCCAGCCTTGGATGCTTAAAGGAAGCCGCCAATTTCGTGCCAGCTTGAAAGAGAGAATGGCATACGATTTTGAAAAAATGAAACAATCCCAAATAGACGAAATAAGAATAGGTGAGTTTTCGTGGGCAACGATTGAGCCTAGCTTCGGAAAATTTGAAACCGAAACCATCGACTTATGTCTCGATTTTGCAGAAAAGGGCTCCATTGAAGTAATTATGTGCACTCCGACGTCAACTCCTCCCAAGTGGTTGTTTGACCGCTATCCAGATATGTTTCCTCTGCGCAACGACGGACGCAAAGTTCACTGGGGATCAAGAAGACACTACGATCCGCTGCATCCTAACTTTATAGAGCACGCTGAAAGGATTACCCATTTTTTTTCAAAAAGCTGGGGTTCCCATCCCGCGGTTGTCGGCTGGCAAATAGATAATGAACTTGGGCATCATGGCTCCTCCAGTATTTATACTTCTTATGCTAAAAAAGCGTTCCAAGAATTTCTTCAAAAAAAATATCAAAGAATTGAGATCCTAAATCAAAATTGGTTCACATGTTTTTGGTCCCAGTCCTACCAAGGTTTCGAGGAAATTGAACTCCCTTTAGATACGTGGGCTGACATCAATCCACATCTGCAAATGGACTTTCGAGAATTTTGCACCTCAGTCTTTAAAAAGTTCCAACAGTCGCAACTCGATATTGTTAAAAAAAATTCTCCCGGCCGTTATGTAACTCACAACCTCATTTCTAATTTTTATGAACTATGTCCATGGGAAATGACGGAAGATCTAGACATTGTAGGCTTTGATCACTATCAAGACGACCCACTTCCAAACCCCACAAGATCTTTAGTTAATTTCTCATTGATGCACGGGTTGGGACAAAAAAAAGGAAAGACTTTTAAAATCCTTGAGCAGCAACCGGTTCAAGTAAATTGGCAATCGATCAATCGACGTTTTGATTTGGACTGGCTTCTCCTTTGGGCTGGACAATCGTCGATGCTCGGCGCTAGCTCAATGGATTATTTTTCTTTTCAAAAATTTTACGGGGGAGCGGAACAGTTTCACGATGGCTTACTCCCCCACGACCTAAGAAATCCCTCATCTCCACAAGAAAAAGTCATGAGGGCAAGCCATGAAATGTTTTCAAAACTAAGCATGAAATTTGGTTGGGACACCTTAGCAGCTCGAGACTCCGATGTCTTTATAGTGCACAACACAAAAAGCCTCTGGAGCCATCGAATTTGTTCGCAATCGACGAATTATGATGCCGTTTTCCAACTAGATGACCTTTCTAAATTATTTTCTCAAACTGGGGTTGGGTTTAAGTATGTTGAAAATATTCCTGAAGATTTAAGTTCCTGTAAAATTTTAATCCTTCCTGGATATGCTTTTGAGTTGACTCCTGACGAACAACAAAGGATTTGTGCCTATGTTAAAAATGGCGGATCCATTTGGACATTTCCTCGCACCTCCATGAAGCAAGAAAACAATCACATGAGCCCTATTCCTTTATCGATACTTGACGGTGACGGTTTTTATTTTGAAGACTTTGGAGCTCTTGGCCCTGAAGAAACGGAATCCATTAAAACCTTAAGCTTCCCCACCACACTTGCGCCCCACAGGGACGTTGATGGCAAAAGTATTCATGGCTATCGATGGGCTGAAAAAATCAAGCTAACGTCTTCAGTATTCGATATTTTAGGCTTTTTTAACGAAGGCATTTATGAAGGATCTCCTGCCATACTTAAAAGAAAGTTTGGTGGTGGTCAACATATTCACTTTGCATTTTGTCCCCTCATCAACCCCGCATTTGTCGACTGGATCACGGACTCTGGACTATTAAAGTCAAACATCAAATCTGGCCATGAAAATCTACATATTTATCCCATGCACTTTCAAAAAGAAAAGTTTTATGGCTTGGTAAACTTTTCAAAAAACGAAGTACGTGTTTCACTTTCGGACTTGAAGCCCAGCGAATCGGTTTCTTTCCAATTGAATTCAGATCTAAAATTAGTCTGTAGGGAAGTTGACATCAACTCGCCAACTTCACTTGTTATTGGCAAAAGAAGTGTCACTTGGATTAAGATTGCTTCCTCAACCTAGAGGAATGGGCTGGGGGCGATAGAATGGTTCCTATTAGGCAATAACATCTAGTGATCTCTGTCTATTTGTGAGTAAACCTAGTCACCCCGTCCCAATTTTCGATATATCCTGAGTTTTTCATTTCCAAAAGTCGCGCAAGATAGATATGGCTTGGCCCATCGTCGGGCCTAATCATAAGACATTGGGTAAAATGTTTCTCAGCATTCTCTAGATCTTGATCCCGATAGAATTTCCGCCCCAATTCAAATTCTGAGATGAGATTTCGAATTTTCTCTGCTGTCGGCAAAAGGTCCGGTCGCATAATCTCAAAGACTTTTACGGGTTCATTTTTGCCTTTTACTTTAATGTCATCTAAATCTCTAAAGAAGTGATCCCTGGGTCTGCTTAGCCGTGCTATGGTAAACTCGCTCGCCATAATTTTTATTCCATAATCTTTGGTGAGACCTTCCAAACGAGAACCAAGGTTTACGGCATCTCCCATGACTGTATAGGTAAATCTTTCGTTACTTCCCATGTTTCCTACAGACATTGGACCAGTATTGAGGCCAATTCCGATATCTATTGAGGGATATCCTTTTTCTTTGAATTTAGCTTTTAATACATCTAAGGCAAAAAGCATTTTAACTGAAGATTCTGCGGCTATATCAGCTTGATCTGGAACTTCCAGTGGAGCCCCCCAAAAAGCCATTATGGCATCGCCTATATACTTATCTAAAACACCTTTACTTCTAAGTATAATCGCTGTCATGGGGGTAAAGTATTCATTCATAAAATCACAGAGTGCCTCAGGGGTGAGAGACTCAGAAATTGTCGTAAAACCTCGAACGTCGCTAAAAAAGACCGTCAATTCTTTTCTTTGTCCCCCTAGCGCTAGTGCTTGCGGATTATCTAGGACCTGGTCAATCACATCAGGGGACAAATAGAGTCCAAAAGCACCCTTTACTTTTTGTCTTTCTTTCTCTTCTGTCGCGTACTTATAGAGCATTATGGCAAGAAAGAGGACAGCCATTTCAATATAAGGCATGGCCATATAGGCCCAAATACCTTTATTAAACCAATAGTATCGATCGAAGAAAAAATATCCCACGGCAAACGCTAGAGATAGGCCTCCAGCATAGAGAGCTGGAGAAAAAATCAAGATGGGACCGAAAAGAAGACCAATGGCCAAAACCAATCTCAATTCAATATCTGGCATGGAGGGAAGTCTTTTCATGAAGTCTTGACCCATAATATTATCAGCCATGGCTGCATGATTCTCAACCCCATCTAAAGTAGAGTCAAAAGGGTTAGGTCTTACGTCATTTATACCTATTGCCGTTGCACCCAGGAGTAATACTGAATTTTTGAGCCAATTTTTTTGCTGTTTAGTGAACGAGTTATTGTATGCATCTGCAAGGCTAATATTTTCAAATGTCATGCGCCCAACACCTCGGTGCTTAAGTAACGCCCGCCCACTTCCTAAGTAATCAACAGGAATTTCTATGGAATCAGAATCATTTTCTCGATTGACTAGGGCAATGCTCTCAACGCCTATTTCGTCGAAAAAAACAGCAATGTCCCGACTCATGGCTTCTGCGGCGACCTTTAAAGATAGGGAGGGAAGTAGCTGACCATTAACATTTCTTACAAGACTCACCCACCTAACCACCGCATCTCGATCTGGATTGTTAGCAAAAAAAGCAGTGTAATTGGAAGCTTGTGAAATAATAGGAATGTTCGCAACAGCACCAAAAACTTTAAGTGAGTAGTCATAGTCAGCTAACGTCTTGCCTTCGGGAAATATAACAGCCTGTATGGCGCTACTTTCAAAATATTTCGGATCTGGGAAGGGATTTTTGCTAGCGCCAGCTTGTTCTACTTCGTCTTTGGTTTCGTAATAGTAGAAGCCAGTGACGAGGCGATCGAAGTCTCGGATGGCATTTGAAAATGACTGGTCTCCGGGTGACAATTCATGAAGTTTAGAAATACCAGAAAGAATTTGCGGACCCTTTTTGGGGTTTTCTAAAAGCCCTTTGATCAAGGGATCTGCATCTTTAAGGGAAGAAATTTCTGGTTCACTGTAAATGGCATCAAATCCGATCCACTTGACGCCCGCCGCTTTAAGATTACTGAGCGCTTTTTCATAGTAGACTCTGGAAAATGGCCATCTACCAAATTGTTTTAGACTTTTTTCATCAATCGCTAAAATGCCTATTTTGGTTTTAGGTTTTTGAGAACCGCGAAGCCTAAACCGCAGGTCAAGGAGGCTGGCCTCAAGCTCATAGATAAAATCGTAGTTTCTGCCGCCTATATTCTTATAGTGCCGAAAAAGCAGTCCGGAACACGCGCCAACGACGACACAAGTTATTATAATCAATGGAAATTTTTCCTGAATAGCTTTCCATACTTTTTTCATCTAGAACCTTTGTCAATTAATTAAAATGCATATAGACTTCCTATTAGACATTTTACCTGTCGTTTAGGCATACATAAAATAAAATGGCCGTAAAAATAGAAAGTTCACCTAGTTGGGGTGTAGAAAATGATTAGCGAAATTAGCAAAAAAGATACAAAAAAATCAAGATTTCAAAGGCATAATCCTAACGTTGATGATCACGCCTTAACTTTAGAGCAATACTGCATCTCCTCGAAACGCGCCCCATTCGATGTCTGGGAAGAGATTCGTGCCGGCAAGCTGGAAGCTCGCGAATTTGGTGGAGAAGTTTTTATTCTAACTCCACAAGTTAGGGTAGAAGGCGCAGCTGTGGATCACGAAGAGCTCCCCAGTCTATGGGCTGAGGGTGTAACTCATTTGTCTTTAGCGGGAGCCTCGGTCCAAAACCCAGAAATGGCACTGCTTATAGATCATTTAAGCCTAGCCAAAGAAGAGAACCGGGAGATCCTCAAGTTTGCCCAGCAATCGTTAGCTCAAGCGAGAGAGATTACCTCCCAAATCGTTTCCTCCAAAGATGAGCTCTTAAAGCTGAGAGATGAAAAAATTCAGCTGCTAGAGGAAAAGCTGGCGCTTAGCCAGGAGAAACTTAAAAGACTGTCACAAGAAAAAGAAGACATAGAAATGCTCGCGATGGAACTTTCTTCTAAAATCTAAGATGACTCCTGAGATTTCAGAAATTCCACACAGAGCTCTATCGCTTACTTGTCGAGTCTAGCTGCCGCGTCTAGATGCCGCGTCCACCGCCCGGCACCGAGGCTCTTTGTTAGGAAAGCCCCCCCCTGGAGCAGAAGCTACTTCATTAGACCTAGCCTGAAAAAAAGCTTTATTTTCCCGCCACTATCCCTGCTAGCTCCTAGTTTTAGCAATCCTATAGGATGCTTTTCAGGACTCGGCAGATTTTTCAGCTCATATGCTCCCTGCTCCCTCCGATGAGTTGCATATGGGGGAATCATGAAATTTGCTTTAGCACTTTTGGGAATAGCGGCGATAAGCCTTGAAGGTTTATCAGCTGAGGTTCCTAATGTCTGGGATCATCCGGCAGCTATGTCGATGGGCGGTGCCTATACTTCCGTAGCCAATGATGACGCGGCATTTTGGACCAATCCCGCTGGGATCGTGCGAACAAAAAAGGCACGAAGCAAAGAACGAGTTCCACTCTACCGAACCCCAAATACAACATTCGGCGCCAACAACAAGAAAGTTGCTGCTAATATCTCTAAATTGTCGTCCAATTCAAAACGATTTGAAATCATTACTGATGCGTTAAATGAGTCTAATGGTGAGAGACCTGTTTGGGTTGCTGGCGGCGCAGAGCTTATTGGAATTTTTAGCCAGAAACAGAGTAACCCAATAGGTATCGCATTTTACAACCACACCACCACGCAAATGCAAGTAGACTCAGAAGATATTACGGGAACGATCGACGGCACCACGAATGTCCGCTCGAACATCCTCTCTGATACGGCGGGCCTTATTAACTTTGCTTTTGCAGACAAATCCAACAGGGCCAGCTTTGGACTTCAGTTTAGGTATATTGCTTCTCGCTTCTCTCTCAATACCAAAACCCCACTCTCGTTACTTACCACTAAATCTGGATTTGAAGACAATCTCAGACCAAAAGGCTCAAAGACCAAAGGACTCGCCATTGACCTGGGAGGACTCTATACGTATCCTGATTTTTGGTTTCCTACTGTTGGATTTGCAATATTCAACCTCCCCACTGGGTGCATGGATAATTACCTAAATCCCTTCAACGAAACACGGGAATCGGTATGCGGCACCGTTTTTAAAGGTGACATATCGGCTGACGACCCTCGCGCTGTGGATCCCACCGACATTCGCCTTGGCTTTTCCATTACGCCTCGTTTTTCGAAGACCGTATCAACGCGGTTAGCAGTTGACATTCACAATCTAGCTTATGCTTCGGGTTCGAAAAACTATGGTCTTTCCGACATCCCTCTGGACCGCATGCTCCACGCAGGAATGGAATTTTTCCTTGGAAACCCGCTAGCAGCGAGTCCGTTTCGCCTTAAGTTCGGGATGAATCAAACTTCACTTTCCGTAGGCGGGACCATGACTCTAGGGAGTGGCTTGATTATTGATATAGCCAGATATGGCAAAGATATCGCATCTGGGCCCACACCGCGTCCGGACACTCGCTACTTGATCAATTTGGGCTTCATGTTCTAAGAAAATCTAATGTATAATAATAAACGATCTTTTGATTTGAATGAGGTATGAAATGGGTAAGCTGAGTCTCGTCTTAATCTTTATTTCCTACGCCTGCGTTTCTTCGCCTACCCCACCGCCGGAAAAGCCCATTGTTAGTGCTTCTAAAGGAGCTGTTCCTCCCGACACAAAGGACTCTAAACAAACGTCTCTTAACAAAAAGAGTATGACTTCAAGTAGCATGGATAAGGTCCTTCAAGGACTGAACGACAATATATACACTTATCTTGTCCTATTTGCAGAGTCCGTTTCAAAAACCTCTACCCTACAAACCATAGAATTTACTGTTTTTCAAGATGAGGTACTCGCTGCAATTTCTGGAACCGAGAGTCAGACAGAAATGCAAAAGGCAATTTTAACTCTTTCCATATTGGCTCACGCCTCCCATTCGATTGCCCATGCCAAATCACCTGAAGAAAGTAAATCTGCAGTTTATAACGATCAAACAGGTCAAAACGAACCAAGAGTGCTCGAATCCATGAGCTCAGATTATGAAATAAATTTAGGAGAGGAACTATCCACCAATCCGTTCCTAAAGTCGTCCGATATCCATCATTTTGCCATTTTAACAATTGTCGAAAGCGATGCTTCTCAGGAATTCAAAGCTCAGCAGATGAAAAAAATGCAACAGGCTCGTATTGGGAATGATAGAAATCAGCAAAAAATAGAGTCTTGGTTGAAGACCGGTGCTTTGACAGCAATTGCTGCGCAAAAAGAAGAAGATATCTCCCCCACTCCTGCAGTACCTGCGGAACCACCTATGGATCAAGCGCAGACAGGGGCAACAGAATCCTCCTCAACTCAAGAGGCTGATTCCTCCAATACTGCTCCAGCATCTTTAGAATCACCTTCCGTGAGTAAAGCTCGTGAGTTATCTTTGGTAGGGAATTTTAAAGATTCAGCTGCCATGTTAGCAAGAATTCCAGCCAATTCTCCCGAGTACCCGGAGGCGCAGTCCCAACTAAAGACTACCTCCAATACGGCTGCCCAGGAGCTTCGGCGTAAAGCTGCTGCCGCTTACCAGAACTCACTCATCGTATCAGATCTCGAAACAAGAAAATCCTACCTTACGGAAGCTAAGAAATATTTAGAGACTGCATTGACAGATTTTCCGGCCGCAGATCTAAAATCCACCGTTAAAGACAATTTAGAAAAGATTTCCGCCCAATTAAACGAATTGCAGAAGCCAAGGAAGTAGCAGAGCTTTTTCAAACTTGCCTCACTTCTTTTAGGAGTCGCTCCTATTATCGGAGCCATTTTTCAAAGAGAGAGACATCGAAAAATAATCGAATCTTCTGATTGTCAG
>CAIMVM010000326.1 GCA_903844895.1 uncultured Pseudomonadota bacterium | reverse complement strand
TAGCCCAACACAAAATTCCCAATCGACCTGGAAGGAGCGAACCAAAGGCCGTAAAGCGACGTCCCAAAGCTTATCCAAGGCTAACTAAACCGAGGAGCCAGTTAAAAAAGCAGAGTATTTCTTAACTTAGCGCCATTCGACAATAAAATCAATGACTTGGTGGTCTCGGCCGGACTTGAACCGGCACACCATAACCGGCTAATTTGACGAAGTAAAGTGTAAAGTCCTAAGTAGGACAGAATTTTAAATAAGGTTTTGATGGCGATTGCTGAGTAGCTTCTAATGAATATAGCACTAGAATTCGGTCGTAAAAAACCTTAGTCAACTTAAACTCTGGCACTACAAATTTATAATTGGACTAGACACCTACCAAAAGACAACAACTAGCAAAAGAATCTTGATTTGCCGACTTTTTTTTTGCAAATTGTATCTAATCTCGTCGGTAAACTTCAAAGCATCCAAGGAACGAGCAGCTTGGAGTTAGTTTGATAGTCAGTATAACCGGGCAAAGATTTGCTAAGATACCTTTCTTCTTTAGCAATCGACCTTGCAACCTCAACTAGCAACCAGGCTACTATTGGCACAAAAAGAAGAGATCCCGAAATTAAAAGAGTACCAAAGCTTAGTATGATCTTGGCAAGGTACATAGGATGGCGAATCCAATGATATGGCCCGTCTTTTACTAGAACCCGCGGAATATAAGAGTCATAGCAAGGAGAGTAATTTTCACCGAGGTATTTAAGCGCTGTAAAATAGAGGTAAGTAGCCGCTGCGATGAGCGCTACTCCAAGGAATCGCCAGATGTTGTTATCGTGGATCTTTAGCAAAAGACTTGCATCTGACCAGAAGCTAGCGATACAGATAAAATTTTGCACTCCGTAAGCTAAGAAGCTCAAAGCTTTGTAAGATTTGTTTTTGTCTCCCTGTAGTCGGCCTACAGCATAATGTCTTCTGCGCCGTATAGCGATATGTTTAGCTGCCCATAAATAGGCCCAGATAAGTTGAAAGAGCGTAAAAAATATTCTTAACACTTATACCTTTCTATCACTGCACTGGCCCTACATCTTGTAGCATGAATGGCACGATCGACTTCTTGACCACCAATTCCTACTCAGAAGCAAGCTTGACAAGACAGCTTCTTAAATCGATGGGAAAATGACAATCTTAAACTCAGTCATAGTAAATCCACACAGGCAGCCTGAAAGGAATCTATTTCTAAAAGATGCTTGAATTCTTTACTCTCCAATTGCACCCAGGGCTCGCACCAAAAGGTCCAAAACCCCTAACTGACCAGCCCATAAACGCAAGTATTCTGCATCGATATGGACTCCCTGAACCTTTAACACACCCAAAATATCATTCCATTGGCGCTCTGAAGTTTGTCCACCGCTCTCAATCCGCTCAAGCTTCGCAAGAACCACATCTTCCGGTGCCAATAAATAAAATTGCGGGGCATCTTTATGGACTGAAATAGTATCAGGCCGAATGCGTTTGGCTGCGGCCTGGTCGTAGGTGCGATTTTTCGTAATAAAGATGTCAATTTTCAGGGCGGTTTCTTGATGAAGGAGATTGAATGATGCTTTGCGGCGAAGGTAGCGTGTAAAAGATTGTGTCCCGCCCCCGCGAACTCGGTTATGTTCTCGGAGAATAGTTAGGGATATGAGGTTCAATTTGAGTTTGGTTAAGATTGAGGTGAATTTTCCAGAGATTGCAAAGACTCTGGAGACGTTTT
>CAIMVM010000325.1 GCA_903844895.1 uncultured Pseudomonadota bacterium | reverse complement strand
GGTGGCGTCGTGTCATATAGGTAGGAAAGACCGGAGTTTACGCAAGAGCTTGAGTTTCCTAAATCATCTGTTTGTTTGAGATAGAAGTTATACATTCCAGCTGTTGAAAGAACGGCGGTTAGATTTTGTGAGAAGCTAGTAGCTACAGCACTTCCAAGCAGGGAAGAGACGCAAAGGTTATCACTATAGATTTCGATGGTAGCATTTATTTCTAGCATCGACACGCCTAGTGCAACTAAATTACTGTTCCCTATAATTCCTGAAGGTGGAATGAGGGCAGCAGAAGGCGCAGGAGTAGAGTTGTCCAGGACATAGGTTTCGCCCGTGTTGGCGCAAGCGGAAAAATTAAGATTGGCATCAAAAGATTTTGCATAGAAAAAGTAAGCCCCAGGGGAAGGTAGCGTGATAGGTATCGTTACAGCTGAGCTAATGTACACGCCTTGACCTAGAAGAGATGAACAACTGCTGTCTGAAAAGAACTTTATGGTCTGACCTGGCACGGCACTGCCAATGGAAAATGACACGTTACTGCTTATCGATCTGTTCATAGTCGGAGCTACGCGAGTGATCAAAGTAGGTATGGCTAGAGTAGGTGTAGGAACCGTTGTGGGCTGGGTAGTTGGAGAGGTTGCAGAGCCCTCTGTTGCAGCGGTGGTTACTGCTGTCTGCATGGTGGCGCTATAGTCCTTACTCACACCTTCTATACTGGAGGTCAGGTCTTTCGTTGTGGCTTCTGTTACACGATTAAAAGACTGGGTCAATGTGTCATTGGCAACTACCAAATCTTGTATCCGGTCGAGGGATCCCATACTTTTTACTATTGATACTGTGGCATTTACTAAAATATCAGCGGTATCGTTTCCAGAAAAACCTAAATCCTTGGCTGATTCCATAGCTTTTTGCTGCATGGATACAGCGACATTGGTGAGTTGATCGACATTCCAATCGGGGATCTTGTCCATTGACTTTATGCTCGAGGAAAACACGAGCGTAGCAAAAGTGGATCCATCGTCTTTGGATTTTATAAGGCCTAGTTGATTGACTGATGAAAGAGCGCTCTTTCCTACTTCAGCAGCCGCTGAAGCAAAGTTCTCACTTGAACCTGAAGCAGAGTGCGTTCCGACTATCGTGTTGGTAATAATTTCCGGAAGAATTTCCTCAGTCATGTTTTCCAGATTATTTGCTTTAATGCCTGAAATACTTTCAGAAATCATGCTTTGAGTTACCAGAATTAGAGCTTCTTTAGGGAGATTGATTTGTTTTAGACCGGATAAAGAGCTTGAAAACGAGGGAATAATCTTCTCCGCGTCTAGTTCCATGCTGGTGTTTTTTAAATTTCCAAACAAACTTTTAGCGATTGCCGAAATCATTTGTGGTGCATTGTCACTGGTGATCATGCCGGTTTTGGCTCCGGTACTTAACGCAGCGGAGGCCATTTCGGATGTAGCTTGGGCCAAAACCACAGAACTCATGCCCGCAATTTTGCCCCGAGATTTCACAAGGCCCATGCCTTTCGTTTGCCCCTTAATAACAGTTGCCATGCTGAGTTGTTCTGGTTTTGCGCTGTTTGCTAGCTGAAAAAGAATACCTGCATCTTCCGGTAAGGCGGTCTGTTTCAAAGCTCGAATAGCACCTTTAGCTACAGCAATCGAGGCCATTCTTAGACTCTTTCCTTCCCCATTGAGGGAGAGTGATTGGCTACTTTCAATCGCTAAGTTACTAGCGAGGCTGACCTCTGTTTTAGCTGCATTAACGACAGTAGTAATTTGATCTAGCGAATAGCGCATGGCTGCCATTTCGCTCTTAATGCTGTCAATCATGAGAGCGCCAGAATAGCTAATTTCACTGGAGGTGTCGCCAGACGTCGGGTCTTTAATGGTATCTCCCTTTGACGTTGATAGCTGTAGCGCTTGTCTGCTGCAAGATAGCGTTGCGACTAAAAACACCAAAACACCTAAGAACTTGTCCATAGCTAGATCTCCCTAACTTCTTCTTTGGGATAGATCGGCTAATCCATGAGAATCATGAGCTATTTCAATTTTTTTCGAGGTTCTAGAAAACGCGGCTAAACAGTTAGTTATTTCAGGCAGATAGCTCAAAGGCTGGCGTGGGGTTTTGGTTTACCACGGACCTACAGTAGATATGAGTTTTCTAAATGAGTTTTCTAAGTGAGTGTGAGGCCTCCCACTTCTCTCGTCAAATACTATCATATAGCAACTTTCTTTAGCGCCAAAATGCTCTTCAAGTTAGTACCAGCAAAATTAGCCCATGCGCTTGCAATTGCGCCGTTGCCAGTTTTTTGTGATTCTTGCGAGATTTTTTGCAACCCCTATCTGAAGTCCAAGGATGACAAGAGGTCATTCAAGAGAAGTTTATTAAAGGTTTCTGTCATCCACTGTTAGTTACCACCTATCTTAAGATCGAATGAAGCCACTCTGTGCTAAAATGACAGAGATAATTAATGATGTTCTTTTACGGTAGAACTTAGCAAAGCACAGTTAGGTGTTCCTTTCGCTAGCGTACTCCAGATTTTTTATCGTGATAGAAATTAAACTATGTAGATAAGATAGGTGTTGTGAAGCAAGGGACCATTTAAAAGTGAACCTCGCTTGGAGCTTTCGGTACCTTTTACATCGGCCCCAAAAGGACTAGGGATATTCTTTTTGTGTATTCTGCTTTTTATCTATTTCAGGCTTCGCTCAGAGTCTGATTATTGTAAAATTGAATCTCTCCAAAGCTGTAGGCTTCCTATCTTTAGATCTGCGCTTTGCTTAGATCCGTTTTTAGATATGTCTTTAAAAACGAGGGATCGAAAGCAAAAGATTTGGGGGATGCTTTTGGGCCGAAATGTAGCCTAGAAGTAGCCGGACTTCTTGGCTAAGCTAGATAGAGGCACTGTCTTCTATGTAAGCTTCGACTCTAACAAGGTTTTTTCTAAAGTTTAGCTTACGTAGGGCCGATAATTAAGGATCATCAGAGGTGGACCTATGAAGGGCTTACGAATATTTATTTGGCTAGGGGTTGTTAGCTGCTCAAAAGAGCTTGGGGTGAAAAACTCTATCTACAAGTCTGGACCTCAGGGAACAAAATTAAGCGACCCAAAGCCAGAGATTTTGGATTTCAAAGAAGGTATCAAGCAAGCGAATTCAAGCGGGGTGTCAAGCCCCATTCAAGTGGAGCAAAAAAGTGAATCTGCTGTAAATTCTTACAAGTCGGTTCTTGATAGTTTGAATGTAGGTTTAGATCCTAATGAAATTCTTGCCATTGCGGCTCAAATTCCTCGTGACGAAGCTCCTGATTTAACCGCTTTTGAAATCGCTTTAAACGAAAAAATTAAATCCATAGAAGCATCATTCTGTGACGCTCAGTCAAATCCTGAATTTGAGACGGAAATTCTACCCATCATGACAAAATATTGTATCGCCTGCCATAAAGGTATATTTGCTACCGTAAATGGGGTTGGATATTCCCTATATCAGAACTTTGGTAAAACACCGATCGCCGCTACCGTCGTGAATTCTTTTAATGGCACCAGAATGCCACCCAATTATTTTCCGAAACCAAGCGCTTGTATCAAGTCGATTGTTTCAAGGTGGGTAGCGAACGGTGGACGCTGAGTGTTGATGACTCACAGGTTGTTTTAAGTATACGAATTAACTATTGGCAGTGTGATATCGTGCTTCTTTCCTTGAGGAATTTAGCTAGGCATTGGAAAAATTAGCAGAAAAAATTAGCAGAAAAAATTAGCGAAAAAAATTGTAGAAAAAGTTTGTAGAAAAAAATTAGCAGAAAAAATTTCGTGCACCCTGTTTCGATTCCAAGCGCACGTATCACTGGATTCCTAATGCTTTAACTTAAAGTGAGAATCTCGTAGCCCCGGTCAGTAATCAATACAGTGTGCTCAAACTGTGCGGATAGGCATCCAGATTCGGTAGCGATTTCCGTTATTTTTGATCCTGGAATTGCAAATTCTTTGCTCGGACTATTTTTTTCATTTATAGCTGGCTCAACTGTGATACATGTCCACGGGCTTAGACGGGGACCTTGACGTTTTTTCCCGAATGCGGGAATGAAAGGGTCATCATGGAATACCGTACCAATGCCGTGACCGCCGATATCCTTGCATACGTAAAATCCAGCCCCTCGCACAAAACTTTGCACCGCAAATCCGATATCTCCCGTATGGAGTCCAGGTTTAAGTACCTCTATGCCAGCTTCCATGGCAGACTTAGCGGTAGCTACCAGTTGCTGGGTCCGAGCAGGGACTTCGCCTATGATAAAAGTGCGGGAGCTGTCGCCAAAATAACCGTTTAAAATGGAAGTGACATCTACATTGATAATATCTCCATCTTTAAGCACGGTATCTCGAGGCACGCCGTGGCAAATCATGTCATTGACAGATGTACAAACACTTTTAGGAAAGCCTTCATAACCCAAAGGCGCAGGGATTGCGCCATGGGTTAAAGTATAGTCGTGGACAAGATCATTAATATCATTAGTTGTGAGTCCCGCTTTTAGAAAACGCTGAGTATAGTCTAGAGTTTGGGAGACTAGTTTTCCCACCTTTTCCATACCGAGAACGAATGACTGAGTCTTTGCTGTAAGAGACATTTAAGTACCTCATTCCATGAAGCGGATAGGGATAGCAGTTAAATGCTATTTTTTACAGTAGTTTTAAGTCCCTTCAAAAAAGATGTCGGATTTTCAAGATCGGCCCGTCTTTGAAACGGCATGTTCTCTCTGACAGTAAGGTTGCCTTTTAGAGTTCCTTTGTACTTTTCAAAATGAAGCATCGCAGATCCTGAGCAAAGTGCGCCCATTTTTCCAATAGCCTGTCCTTTTTGGACTTTGCTCTTGATAGCAACTCCTGGAACCATAGATGCCACTTCGCCATAGCGAGCAATAAAACCGCCAT
The DNA here is from genome assembly GCA_903844895.1 of uncultured Pseudomonadota bacterium. Lineage (GTDB taxonomy): Bacteria > Bdellovibrionota_B > Oligoflexia > Oligoflexales > CAIMVM01 > CAIMVM01. The sequence goes on along the minus strand of CAIMVM010000325.1, from coordinate 8,478 downwards.
GGTCGACAACGATGGCATAGGTTCCGCAGTAGAATTCGTAGTAGTCGATAATGACTCCGCTAGCTACGGCAAGTACTAAATTACCTGGCTTTCCTAGGAGGTCGTTTGCGGCATGGAGACGACCATTGGGACGTCTAGCGCCATATCCGCGGCCAGAAGAGGTAAAATCATCTTTAGGGATATAAGAAATCGGGAAAGAAAAGTTGCTCGTTGAGTTAAAAGTACTCGGACTGTCAGCTGGGCTTTTCGGGATTGGAGCCTTGTGGGCAGAGTTATCGAAAGTGACTTCTATGTTTTCCACCACGACATCAGAATCCTTGACCTCTATTACCTTGCCGATCCCACAGCCAGGTATTTCGTTAACTAGGGTAATGGTGAGTATGTCTGAAGAAGTCTGCTTGGCAGCGGTAATCTCAAAGCGCTCAGTCTGAAGTACCTTACAGATGACTCCATTGCCTTTGTAAACTGTATTGGTAACGGCGATGAGTCCAGGTCCCGTGTCCACGGAATGTTCAGCATCAAATTCCATTTTTTGATCAATCACCGCTATAGTCCGCTGGGTCGGCCTACAGCCGGTACCAGCAACCGAAATAAGCGAGAGGGCGAGAAGGGGAACCAGAGCAGCATTAAAACCCAGCTTGAACATCAACATTTTAACTCCCGACTCCGTGACCCAGGTGGCCGCGGCAGGTCTATATATACAATAGTGCACATTAAATAGTCAACCCGAAGGATAAAATCTATTTATTAGGCAGTTTTTTGGGGTTTTTTTCAGGAGTTATGGTATAAGGCGAGCCGTTGGGCCTGATTTTTGGGCAGGAATATTACTATGAAACTAAATGTATTGAGACAGTCGACTAAGATAGCTCAGTTGCCTATTTGGGGAGCTTTTTGGGGGATCGTTTGGGGTCTTCTAGGAGCGTGTAGCGAAGCTAAGTCGCCGAATCTTCTAAAGATTATAGGAGGCGTAGAGCTTCCAGCTGGACATATTGGCCTTCAAAATACGGTTGGACTTGCAACCTCAAACTCGGAAGCATCGCCGGATAGCCTTCCCGCCTGCAGTGGATTTTTAGTGCAGCCGCTTTGGATCATCACCGCCGCCCATTGTGCGGCAAACGGGACTTTAAAGTATGTCTACTTTAAAAATGAGAATCTGGGAGAAACTGCAGAATGGCGTGACGTAGAAAAAGTCATCTTGCATCCAGACTGGAAAGGCGAAGGACTCTTTGATTTAGCGCTCGTGAAATACAAAGCCTTGCCACAAGATATGTCGGGAATGCCCCTAAACTTCAAACCAGTAAAAATTTTAGATGAAAAAGAAGCTCTAGCTTTGTCTTCGGGTATGTCTATGGACATTGTAGGCTATGGAGTGTCAAAAGTTCCCTCAGATACTCCCCCCAAAAAACTCCATGCGCTGGTTACAATCGAAAAGTTATGGAATGATTTTTTTATGGCGCCTGGCCTCATTACCTATTCGGAACCCGAGTTGCGGGGGGCATGTTATGGTGATTCAGGAGGACCGGCTTACGCGGAAATTAATGGCAATTTAAGGGTTATTGGGATTACTCAAGGAGCTCGTGGTAGATATTTTAATCGCATGGAAAAAGTGGAATGCCAGGATGGTAAAGGGATTTATACTTATTTGATGCCCTTTCGTGATTGGATCTTAAAATCTGTGGAAGGACAATTGACGGCGTCGTTTCATTGGGAGCAGTTAGACCCCGACTTTACTTCGATATCTGCTTTCTGCGAATCTGCAAAAAAAAGGGATATTTGGCTGGCATTTTATTCCTTGGCAGTAAGTTTAGAAGAAAAAACTAGGACTCCCATGTATGGCTGCGATTCTTTTTTAAAAGCATCTAGCCATTTAATAAGCTTAGAGCTAACTCCTTGGTCAAAGTATTCTCAAGTCCAGCCTCTTCTAGGGAGTTTTAGTAATTTAGAAGAACTGTCGATTCAAGATGACAATGGCGGATTTTCTTCAGATGTGGATGTGGGATCCTTGCTTGGTCTTACACGCCTTAGGAAACTTGTAGTCGATGGACCATCTCTGGCTCATATGGATAGTTTAAGCCAACTGAAAAGTTTGCAGTATCTGGATCTATTTGGCACTAGCGAAGTTCCCATCGAGACTATTTTGGCTCTCAAAAATCTAAATACTCTTAATTTAGCCGGCGATGCAGCTTCAAATCTGGAATCTTTAGGCGCACTTCCTGAATTGCAGCGCCTTGGTACGAGACGATGTGTTTTGGATCAAGCAGCTATCCAATCTCTTTTTAAGGACCATACCTTTCCGGCCCTCAAGTCAGCAGATTTTTCACGCTGTGCAGTCAATTATGAAGCCTTAGCTAAAAATGAGCCTTTTTTCAAAAAGTTTAAACCTGGTACCAAATTTAAATTTCAGAAGTCTTTGGTTAGAGAAAATGTCATTTTACAGAAGAAATTAGCTAAAAACGACGCTGGAGTTTCTATTGTCTTTGAGTAGATTCTTGTAAGTTTTAGGAATCAGCTATGAGTATTCGTTATAAATGATTTGATGATCTGTTCTGCTAGGAAAAATAAGAGCAGATTCCTATATGGAAACAAAGGGATTTGGCTCAACGCCTGTTTCCATGAGTGAGGGGCCTTGGCCTGTTATAATGGCGCCTCCAAGACAAGTTTTACCGTCATAGAAAACAATCGATTGCCTGAGGGCAATGGCACGTTGAGGCGTTTCAAAGTGTACCTCAAGCTGCCTCATGGAGGCATCCTCCGTGCTTACTCGCATTACGGTACAGTTTTGAAGGGATTGTCTGTGTCGGAGTCTAGCTTTACATGCAAAGGGAAAGCTTGGAACTTCGCTGATCCAGGACTCTTCAGCGGCAATCACACTATGAGTCAATAATATAGGATGATCACTGCCTCGTTCGACGTAGACCACATTATTTGGGACGTCTTTTTTAACGACAAACCAACGATCTCCGGGGCCGCCCAGTCCCAGCCCCCGTCTTTGACCTAAGGTATAGAACATGACCCCTTGATGTTGGCCTACTACTGTATTATCTAAAGTCCTAAATTCTCCCGCATGGCCCTTTATGTAAGTCGATAGAAATTGGCGAAAGTCTCGTTCACCGATAAAACAAATTCCAGTGGAATCCTTTTTTTTCGCAGTTGGTAAGTTTGCGGCCATTGCCAAGCGTCTCACCTCTGGCTTCGTTAAGCCACCGAGTGGAAACAGAACCTTAGAAAGAACTTGTCCGTTGATGGCATATAGAAAATACGTTTGATCTTTGTCCGTATCGCTAGCCGCTAACAGCTGTGTGCCATTGGTTTCAGCATAGTGGCCGGTAGCCAAATAATCAGCTCCGAGACTCATCGCGAAATCAAAAAAAGCTTTAAACTTTATCTCGCGGTTGCAGAGGATGTCAGGATTAGGCGTGTAACCAAGAGTGTACTCTTTGAGGAAATGTGAAAATACGGCGTCCCGATACTCTTTCACAAAGTCTACAGATCTATAGGGGATATCGAGTAGCGATGCCGTATAAGCGACATCTTGATAGTCTTGCTCTGAGGTACATCGCCCTGCAGCATCGGTTTCGTCCCAATTTTTCATAAAAAGTCCGAGTACCCGATACCCTTGCCGCTTTAAAAGCCAGGCAGCGACCGAGGAATCAACCCCTCCAGACATGCCAACGACTACTAGCTTCTTGCTGTTAGCTTGTAATTGTTCAGGTGTAGGGAGGCTCAAAAAATCCAAGTTGGCATCCTCTTTCGAAGGTTCTAGGCTTCTAGCACTTCTAACGCCAGAAAGTAAAGTTAAGTCGTTTTTTGCTAACAAATTTAACAGCTTTAATGAAGGGTGGGGGAGTTTTCGAGGCGTGACATTCCGCTACAGGAAGCTTATGCAAAGTAGTCCTCCAAGCTTGCCGTTTCAAAAAAAAACATCCCAAAGTAACTTGGGATGTCTATGTTTTTAAAAGGAACGGAACCATCGGGGAGGGGGCCTAACAGCCGTGTTCTAAAAAACAGGTTTCTCAATATACTTACGCAAAAAGGGAATTTTGTGTGGAATCAATAGCGCACATGCAAATCCTGCTAAGAGGAACGGGAGGGAAAGAAGCTGACCCATGTTCAAGACCATACCCTGTTCAAAGGAAACTTGATTCTCTTTAAATTGCTCCATAACGGATCTAAAGGTCCAAGAAACTATCATGATGAGCCCAAACCATCGTCCCTCAGCCACCTTGCGGTGATTGCGCAAAAATAGGATGTAGAAAATCAGTGAAATCCAGGCATACCCGAAGGCCTCATAGAGTTGGGATGGGTGTCTTGGAATGGCGTCATACTTAGCAAAAATCACAGCCCAAGGCACTTGGGAAGGTAAGCCAACAATCTCTGAATTGAAAAAATTTCCTATTCGAATGCAAGCTGCTGCTAACATAGCAGGCATTGCTATCCGGTCTAACAACCAAAATACGGAAATGGTCTTATACTTTCTACAAAAGAGAGCAGTTGCAAGGATCACACCTAGAAAGCCACCATGGCTTGCCAATCCCCCTTCGTGGACAAAAAGGATTCGAATGGGATCGCGAAGATAGACTTCGGGTTCGTAAAACAAGCAGTGACCTAGTCTAGCGCCAATGAGGGTTCCTAAAATGATATAGGTAGGCAAGGCTTCCATGGCCTCTAGGGGTTTTCCTTCTGCTTTAAAAATGCTCTTCATGATGAAATAACCCATGACAATACCGCCGGCAAAGAGCAGTGAATACCATCTGATTCCAAACTCTCCATAGATGGGTAGAAGCATGCGATCTACATTCCATACAAAGTGCGAACTTTCCACAAGAAACTCCTGGGGTGATTTTGAGTTACGCAATGGTAGCAAACAAATCCATGGATCCCAAGTGAAAATTACCATAGATGGATTCTTGTATGTCCTCTTTGCAGGGCTTTTTTGCCTATCTTGTTTGCCTATCTTGTTTGCCTATCTTGTTTGCCTATCTTGTTTGCCGAGCTTCTTTCAAAAAAATTGTGCTCAACATTGAGATGAAAACGTCTAGCTGGTTTAGAAGCTTATTTTTAATGGGAAGGATGGTTATCTCTATAGGTCAAGTATTGGTAGATTTGAAAATAGATGGCTTTTTCTGAAAAATAGACCCCATGCCCGAAGAGACTTTTGACTGAGCCTAAAATGGGGATTCCAGAATCGCCATAGTCCAATAAGAAGCTAATTCCTTGGTCTCCTATTTTGACGCCGCTGCCCATGTTTTTGAGCCAAACGCCAGGCGACATGCCTTGATCTAGGATCTGATTTAACTGGCGATTTAAATCTATATTCTTAGGGAGTGATGGCAGGAAGTCAGAGCCTTCAGTGGCAATCCTTTGAATCAGATCGCCTCGAGGAATCCTCCGATCGGATTCGAAAGAAGGGGATCTAATGTTTAAAAAATGACAGAGAAAATCATGCTGGGGCACTGGAAAATCTAGCCTTAAATGAGAACCTAATGTGATCCAGTGAAACGACTGAAGCTTGAGAGCATGGGCTTTGGCAAGAAGCATCTTTTCATCAAACTCCAAGCGGTTTGCAAAAGATAAGAGTTTGAGTCCAGTGTCGGTTTGTAGGCGCATGTGCTGCACCATGGCCATCAGTTGTGCGCCGTGAGAGTGTCCAATGACAAGTAAGGTGCCATTTTTTGAAGGGGAAATAGCTAGCAAGAGATTATAGGCCCCTTTAAGTCTCCCTAAATGGTGATTTTCGCCACTCCAGTCGATCATTTGTGTGGGAACCAAGGCGTTCAAATCTGTGACTACATTTTTTTCCACATAACCTTTGCCGCGAATTTGCCATTTTATGGCGCGAGCCAACATGCCTGACATATGTTTTAGCAACGGAACATCCCCAACGCCGAGGGGGTCCATGCCAGCAAACGTTCCATGCAAAAAATAGAGTCCGACGATATGATGTTTTTTTAGCAGGGAAATGACGGTTTCTCGGGGGATGGATTCCAGTCCTGGAAGAGAAATCACATTTTCCGACTGTTTTGGGGCTAACGGGCGAAACCTGAGCCAAATGACATACAGGATGATAGCCGCACCAAGGAGTATGAGGGATAAAATGATATCTTTAGAAGAAATATCCAATCCCAGCCTTTCCATAGAGGCTCATGTCTCCTCCAAGAACCAGATCCGGTCCAAGAACCGAAATATCTTCAATATTATCTTCTAATTTAGTAATCGGAACGTGGACTCCAACTTCAAAAAGTAAAGTCATTCCTTTACCAATTTGAAGATTGGAAATGCTATCTAAACGAACTCCCATGCCTGCTTCTGCTACAATGGAGGCCTCATCGTGAAACGACGGCATTTCTCGCGGCGTGGCGTCCTTAGCGACTTTGGGCGCCTTTGGGTTGTCTTGCTCGGCTTTTTGGTAGAATCCGCCCATAGAAATATAAAAGCGTTCTATAGGAAACAATTTGACCCTGGCGCCTCCACCATAGACAAATGTAGTGTCTGTCGTCCCAACAAAACCTGAGGCATCTAAATCAAACCAATAGCCACCTACCCAGCTTAGGCCAAACTCGCCCCCCAAAATACTTTGGCTGGTAACGCGGCCGCCACCCCAAAGAGTGGTTCTAAGTGAGGAGCTTCTTACAAGCACTGAGCGGTTGTACCAAGATTTCTTCACTAACGACCTTAAATTTAGAATGGTTCCTGGTTGCATGAAGGGCGGACCATCTATCATTTTGATTAGGGCGATATCCCCTTTAAGTTTTAGAATTTTGCCATCGAAAAGAGCATCGTTACTCAGCGGGCGAAGGTCCACCCGGTAGCCTATATCAATGGATTGAGATTCCGACTTTGAGAGCTTTAATTCATAAATTCCGTCTTTCGAATATTGAACTGTTGCCGCTTCTAATCTGATTGTATGAAATATGAACAGCGATAGCATGACGATGGCATATCGAAAATAAAGCTTTTCTGTGTGGAATGGACGAATTCTCATTTTGCCTTTGACCGTATTCATGTATAATTTAACAAAAAATACAGGAAGCTTCATTCGATGGGAAGCTTTTTCATGTAAGAATCTGAAGTGAGTAAAAATGAAAAGAATATCGCCATTTTTAATAAATCTTTTTTTGGTTTCCACAGCCTATGCTGAAAGCTTGAACCCAAAAGAAGTAGCGCCAGCTATTCCATCCGTCAATCTAACGAACTTTTGTGAGACGAGTTTGACCAAGTTTCCAGGCCGCATCGAACCTTCTAATATTGCCCAAATTTGTAATCGGGTGCAGGTGTTAGAAAGTTGTGAGAGCGAAAAAGGAATGCCAATCTTTCATTTTGACTCCAAACCCCTGGAGGCACAATTAGAAGGAAAGGGCCAGCGCGTGTTGGCTATAGCATTGATTCATGGTGACGAATATGAAAGCGGTTCAGTAGCAAGGCGTTGGATGCAGCGAATTTCTGATATTTCAGCTCGAAACCATTGGCGCATTATTCCCCTCGTCAATCCGGATGGATGGATGAAAGGGGTTCGAACCAATGCTAATGGTATCGATTTAAATCGAAATTTTCCATCGAATGACTGGGAGAAAAATGCCATTTCCGCTTGGAAGTCAGGCAAAGACCACGGGGATGCTAGAAAGTTTCCTGGAAATACTCCAGGAAGTGAAAAAGAAGTAAAGTGTATCTCGAAGCATATTGAGATGTATAAGCCAGATTTTGTCGTAAGCATTCATACGCCATACGGTCTTTTGGACTTGGATGGGCCGACTGAGATTGAATTACCTGAATTGCCATTTCTATCCTGGAAGAGGCTCGGGACGTTTCCAGGCAGCTTAGGGCGGTATCTTTGGGTGGATCGAAGAGTCCCGGTTATGACGGTCGAACTTAAAGATTCAAAGATTTTATCTTATTTCAATCAAATTGATAAACTGCAGGATGCTGGGGGCGTGCTCGCCTTAAAACTAAATGGGAATCGAAATCCACTTTAGCCTAAATTTCAAAGTCTTTTCTCTCTTCTGCCACTCAAATTTTTCGTAGGATTTTGTGAGCTTAGCATCTTTATAAACAAAGGCTTTGAGCGGCTGAACTTGATTTAGTTATATCTTCCTAAGCATCGGCAAATTTCTTGTAGTTTTTTGTCTAGTAACCACAGAACAGCAAGAACTGCTTCGATGCGACAAACTGCCCTTACTTTAAATTACCAACAAATTCTGCGGAAGACCCAGAAATGTTTTCCAAAGTCTACCAAATCATCATCAAAGAGATTCACAGATACTACAAAACCAAAGCTCTCGCCTCTGGAATTAGGGACCCAAAGTCAGGAGCGGGAGTGAAATTTGGAGCATCCTACTAAAATCTAGAAATACTTCTTTCCCCTAAAATAGCTCCGTCTGGCAAGAGAACTTTTACTCTGAGAACTTCTATGTCATCGGGGAGATTTTGTTTACAGCTCCAGGTATGAAAGCTAAGCTTTTCATCGCGTCCTTCAATATCGCG
>CAIMVM010000324.1 GCA_903844895.1 uncultured Pseudomonadota bacterium | reverse complement strand
CAAAGTCCCAAAAACAAGGGAAATGTCATCTCAATGTTAAACCGATGATTTTAAATAGAGAAGAAATTGTCCGGAAAAGACTTGAGCAAGGTTTGGGGTTTCGCGCCAGCGACTAATTATGCAATCATAATAGCGCAAAGGAAGTTTAAGAGCCTCTGACTTCTATTGAAGCAACTACCTCAATATTTTATGTCTAGAGCCAATATCTTATGTTTGCCACAAAGCTATCAATATATGGTGCCAGTCAAAGATGCCGCTACTCTGATTACAAGTCAGTCTTTACTATTATGTGGCTTTGAATGTAGGAAAGATTCTGAATAAACTTTAGCCTATCGAAGAATCTTTGGGACTTTACTTTTAACTTCTTGAATAACCATTTTATGTAGTGAAGTATAGTATGCTTGTTGATAGTAGCAAAAAAAGACGGGGCTTTTCATTGCTCGATATCCTTTGGTAATTTTTATGCCGTCAATCTGTTTGGATAAATGGAGAGGAATAATCGCCCTTCCAGCGCCATGTATCACACCATCAATAATTGCATAAATCTCATCAAAATAAGAGCGGCGCCATGATGTTAGAGGGCGGTCTTGAATATTAAAAAAGTCTGCAGTAGTAGAATCATCGGAATCATGGTCCAAAAAGACATTTTCTCTAAAAATGCCATTTCTAGGCTCAACCATAACATACTCTTCAAAGCCTACTTCTATATTTTCAACGCCATGTCTATTAAGAGGCTTATTTAGCAAAATAAAATCAGCTTGCCCTGTTTCTAAAAGTGTAGGTAGCTGCCGCATCTCTCTAGTTATCAGCTCTATTTGAACATCGGAATGTTCTGACAACAGCGCAGCCATGCTAGGGACAATCACCGACCGAACTACGGTTGAAAAACCACCGAATTTTATTAGTCCAGCCAGCGAGCGGCTTTGTTGAGATCGAATTTGTCCTAGAAACTCGTCTTCAAGGGAATCCTTCATTAAACAATATCTAAGCATTCGCTCCCCTAGGGGGGTCAATCGGATGCCCTTTGACTCTCGGATAAACAGAGTCGATCCCAAATCAGATTCTAAGTTTTGAATTCTTTGGGAAAGGGCAGACTGGGTGATGTGAAGAGCTTTGGCTCCTCCAGAAAAGCTTTGGGCTTTGGCCACCGCAACGAAAGCATCTAATTGGATTGATGATAGACTCATAGCTATAAGATATATCGATGACTACATTAAATCTATTAATTTTACTTTAACTGCGATCCTGCCTATATTTTGGGCGGCTGATTGATAAAAATAGGAGAAACAACCAATGAAACGGAATGGGATTTTAAGAATTTCTAGCGTGATTTCGGCAGATTCAGTAGTTCGAGTGCTTAGGTACTCGACCGCTTTTGCTTGCAGTGAGGGCTCAGGAAATATGGAGGTCATTTTATGAAAACGCTTCTTACGGTTCTATTAATATCTTTTGCTTGGGCTGGCCCCCTGTATGCGGCCTGCACTATTCGAAATTCCAATGGGGAGGCGTCTAGCGGAAAAGGTGATCTCCTCTTTACAATCTTGAGCCGTTCGCCTAGCTGCCCGGAAAGTGTTCAAAGCCTTAAATCAGCATTTCAATTAGCTGGCTTGGCGATCCAGCCTTACATGGTTGCAAATCGTGGCCGTCACAATCCGGCTTTAGGTAGTTTTAGCTTCTTTGAAGAGGTTGTTGGAACAGATTCGGTGTCAAACAGCACGGTCCGATCTGGAGAGTTTTTCTTTGGTCATTTTACCACCCTTGAGAATGGTTTAGTAATTAGCGATCAGAAACCTGCTAAGGGCAAACTGCTTGTAGAGCTCATCGCATGGGATAATTTAAAAGGAATGTTCAATTTTTACGAACTTATTGGCACGGAGCAAGGTACCCAGTGGTTCTACCGAGGTGACTCCGAAGATATTCTGTCTGATAACGCCCTTCTCTATCTGAATCCCAACGGCCCAAAGTTTGGTTCGAAGCTAAGATGCTCTGGCTGCCATACCTCTGGGGGCCCCATCATGAAAGAAATGTCAGCGCCCCATAATGATTGGTGGACAGCTGCAAGGCCTCTAGACTTTAGCCCCAATGCCATTTCAAGTGAGGTCTCTAGTTGGGTAAGGAAACTAGATGATGCATCTAGATTTAGCAAGGCTGTGAAAGAGGGCATCGCTCGTTTAGATGAAAGCCCACAATATCAAACGGCAAGCGCAAGATTCTCATTGCAGACAACCCTTCGGCCATTATTTTGCGAAGTGGAGATAAACTTAGAGTCTGATATTGTTCCTTTGGATCAAGCATTGAGCACTGTACTTATTCCATCGACATCTATTGTCAATCCAATTCTAGCCAAAGGTGAAATTGGTATTTTGTCTTCAACGTATAAACAACTTCTTGTTTCTGCCCGTTTGAGATTTCCTGAGACAGATCGGAGAGATGCCGATCATGCTTGGCTTGTTCCGGTGAAAGGCTACTCAGATTTTGTCGCTATTCAAAGGCTTATTGATAGTGGAACCATAACGGAGGAATTTGCTGCTGATGTACTTGCAATTGATTATGAAAATCCACTTTTTTCAGAGAAAAGATGCGGATTACTTAAACTGATACCTTTAGAAGGACTTGAAAATTTTACATATCGACTGAAGTCGTCCACCTTGCCTGGCGCTAGTGAGTTGTATCAAAATTTAACGGAACCGCTATTCACAATGGTTTTTCATAGGGAAAAAGCTCAGAAATATATCATGCAAACTCAATTGCAGTTGGGATCTGTCAATGGGCAAACTGAAACCTTCAAAAAAATGATAGAGGCTCGGCGCGCAACATTTAATTCCGAGATATCAAAAAATCCGCGCGGCCAAATATTAGAGCCAGGCTTTCGTGTGATTTTTCCTGAACCTAATTGATAAAGAGTGTCCATGATCTCTAAAAACCCATCACCAGTTAAGGAAATGGGAAAGGCACTTGCTGAGAGAATTAGTTGATGAGAACTAGTTGCTGAGGTCTGGCTGAGGTGAATTGCGCCCTATTTTTTCAACTACGGAGAGGATTTTTTCCTAAAGTGGATCATGACGCTCATGACCGATTTTGAGCTATCAGTATGAACACCTTAGCTTGGGCAACCTAAGGTATCGGATCTTGACACTTTGCTTCTCCGAAATACTGTCAATTTTTTAATTGGCGATCGCTTGGGAGATACAACTGAGGCAATGATTGGTCTTTCTAAGCACCCTTAATTAGTATGCAGTGCATCTACGCATAGAGACAACCAACTTGTCATAAACTAGGCTCAATACCATCGACAGTGATTTCGATGGAGATTGACATGAAAGATGCGACTAGGACCCCAGCGCTTTTGAATTCTCTAGGTACCGAGCTTGATGCTTTTAGAGCTGGTAACTCTTCCCATGCTCCGATTCCCGAGGCGCTTCGCGAGGCTGTTTTGTCCGCAATTGACCAAGGCGTTAATTCTAGCGATGTAAGGAAGGTCCTGAAAATGGCAAACTCGCAAATACAGGCTTGGCGGAGAGCCGGGCTTCATGGCGACAAACTGACCGTTTAAACAGCTGAGCCCCGAGTCCTAAATGTGATCCCGACGCCACCAAGTTTGGGATCATCGCCCAACTTAAGAGTATCTTATGAAAATGGCCGTCTTTTTTAGATTTCTCTTTAAGGAGGGGGTGCAATGTTACCTTCTTTGATACGTCGTGTCTTGATTGCCCAGCACCGAACAGATTGTAGAAAACGGTTTGATGGCTTACTTGGCGAGGCCTACCGACTGGGAGCAGATCCCTATGCAGGGGATTGTATAGTTTTCTTAAAGGGAGATCGCACCCAACTTCGAGCTTTGACGGGAGATAGTCTAGGACTTTATCTGGTCTGTAGGCGCTTTGAAGGTGGTTCACTACGGGCGAATTTAACATTTGTTAGAGATCCAACCTGTTCTACCATTACCATGGCTGAACTTGAATTATTATTTGAAGGCGCATCATTTACCGTTCATCGCCGAGTACGTGAGTGGCAAAAATAAATTGGAAAAAAGAAAAATATTGCTTGACACGGTTTTCGTATCAAAACACTTAAAACATAGTTTAATTGCTTCTTCTACGATAAGTATCTTTTAAATCCCAACATTGCTGGTTCTAGTGGCGTCAAATTAAAATAATGAGAACCGCTCAGGTCAAAAATTTTAAGCGTCTTAGAATCAATCCTAGCGAAGAAAAATCGCGTTTTAAAGCCATGTTATTCTCACTCTTTTGAGTTTGGCTCCACAGATGAACTATACGACAGCATGTCCTCCATAGATGTCTGAGATCTATAATTAAGGCGGAGCTATATTAAAAATCTAAGGTCATGAGATTTAAACTGCACAAGCGCCCTTTTGACGCCTGAAAAGCAGCCAACTTCTGTTTTCTTCAGTATGAAATGGCTTTGAACCGGCCCACCTAAACAAAGATGCTGGAAATTAATACAGATTGAGGACAAAAGGTAATACTAGGAAAAGATGCTTGATTTTCCTACCCGCTT
>CAIMVM010000323.1 GCA_903844895.1 uncultured Pseudomonadota bacterium | reverse complement strand
CTACTTTAAAGGCCGCAAGCTCTGCTCCCGGGAAAGGTTTTTCAGCATAGTCATCACTTGGGATGAATCTCTCTCCTTTAGAGAAATGAACTCTAAATTTCGCCTGTTGTTCTACTTTTTGTGATGACCAGCATTCATCTATTTTCCATTCTTCGTAGGTTAAGATAACTTGTGCGGCCAGTCCGTTCTCGTTTCCTAGCCAATCAAAATTGTTATGCTCCCCTGATTCAGGGAGTGCATCGAATATTTCTCTGAATTCTTTATTGCGTCTCAAGCATTCCCAGCACTTTGCCACATCTCCGTCGATGCAGGGGTTGTAGGGTTTGGCTTTCACCTCGCTTCCTATCTGAATTATTCGTAACTATTCTTCAAGGGTATAGAATTTTGGTCTCTTAAATTTATGAAACATCTAACCGGTCTTTGTCTGTTAATGCTGGTAGCCCTGTTTAGCGGATGCGCAAAAACAGCTAATGATATCGCAGAAATTAAGGCGGAGCATCAGAAGTCCATAGCCGCTCTCAATGCGAGGGTGGACAAGCTGGCTTCTGAAAACATCGCGCTGCGCGCTGAGATGGCTGCTAAAAATGAAGCCGCTGCTTTAGAGCTAAAGAAAAATTTGGATGGAGTCTCTGCCGCAATATCTCAGTTCGATTTTCAGGGACTTAAAAGCTGGCGAGAGTCCGGAGTGCTGAAGGCGAATACCTTAAGCCTCACAAGCACCATTTTTGACGATAAAAATAGCCTCTTCCTTACAGCTCAGAGTTTAATTTTTATGGATGGCCCGAACACTGTCGCGATGCTTCGCGGGGGTGAATTTGAACTCACTGGCAACGACCGCTCATCCATTAGATTAAAAAGCAGGGCCACCCCTACTCTTATATCTCTGGCAGTAGACCCGATAATGTCTGTCCTCAGCGTTCGAGGACATAATGGCGCAAAGACTGTTGCGGGGATAAGTCACAAAGATGGAAAAGATAAGCCAACAATTTTCTTAGGTGCGCCTACCTCTGAACAAAGAAAACCTGAAGACGTGAATTCTTTTTTAGTAATTCTTAACGAAGAGTCAGCAGAAATGAATTTGCTGCATTCTGATTCGGGAATTGCATCCAGTGTAGGCAAGAATGGCTCAGAGACGCTTTATCATTTTGAACCCACAGGTTCAACTGTAGCCATTACTAATAATAAAAATTCGGCCGCATTTATCACAAAAAATGAGAATCAGAGCAAAGACATAACCAGCGTTTTTTTTGGATTAACACCAAATCAAAAAGGCGACGGCTATAAGGCTCAAGGCCACATTGGTGATACGCAGCACGGTCTTGATGCTACTTTGAATTTCAGTGCCTATGGATTGAATTTGTCTAAAGGTGACAGAGAAATTGTAGACTTATCATTAGGTAAGCGCGGAGCGTATCTAAAATTTTTCGATGAGGCTGGTGATAAAGCACCTATTACGCTTACTTTAGATGATGATGGTATGCCTTACGTTTTCACTGCTTTTGGCGGCAAATACGAAGCACTCTCACCTAAATTTCCGAGGCGATAGCTTAATTATTTCACGGCCACTCCCCACCTACTTAATCCATAAGGGGTATTTAAGGCCAATCTGAGCGATTAAGAATCAAAAAAACATAATGACTAAAACATTCAAAATGTTCGCAATGGTTGCTCTAGCGTTAGCTTTTGCAGCCGCTGGGTGGGCCGGGCAGTGTATGGGTACGACGCGAGGCGGGCAGCAATGCCAGAATCAAACCTCTGGAAGTTATTGCCACTTCCATGACCCCAATAACACCAAACAATGCGCTGGCAGAAATAGAGATGGTTCAAGCTGCCGCAATAATGCTCAGTCGGGTCGCTCTTATTGCTATCAGCACTGAGCTGCAGTCACCAACCACAGCGGATTGCTCAAGCTCACCTCAAAAGGGTGGGCTTTTTTTAGGAATATTTTGTTGAGCCGGGGGGAATCGCTTCCCACAGCTCCCCGCCTGCCGGGCCTACACCACTTGGGCTGATGTTTCCCATGTTTTCTCTCGGTGTTGGCCGTCCCTTTCTCCTGCCATAGTTTCCCAATATAGCTCACTATATCATGGCACTTTCAGGGTGCTTTGCGGGCCATTTAACGTGTTCGTAGGTGCCGCCTTTCACTCTCATCGTTGGG
>CAIMVM010000322.1 GCA_903844895.1 uncultured Pseudomonadota bacterium | reverse complement strand
GTTAAGCGATTTTGCAATTTCTTAGTGCCCAAATGGATAAACCCCCACTCAGGTAAACTACAAAAATTGGAATTACAAGTCAAGTTTTATATGTAACTAGCCGATAGATAATTGGAAATAAGATTTGTCCGATTGCCCCTGCCAATGCAGGGGAGAACGTCTGGAATTGGTATCAAGTGGGCTGGGCAGAATGATGCCATTGTCCTGCAATTGCATAGTCGTAACTATTATTTTGGCAAACGACTTCTGCCTGCAATCGAGTGCACAGTGCATTGTAAATATATGTTTTTATTCATACTATTCTAAGTTCTGATAGCTGGCGAGTCCCCGCGGGATGTAACATCTGCCGATATTAAAATTGCAATAGAACTCAGATTGTGTCGCCAAATGCAACTTTTCTATAGTATACTAGGATTGCGTCTAAAGACAGTTTTTGTAGGCCTATGCAAATGAAGAATCAGGAAGCCACTTTAGGGGGCCTTAGCGCCCAAGAAAGACAGATCGTAGGAGGCCTACGTCGAGATGGCTTTACGGTTATCGACAATCAAATCTTGATTCAAAGATATGAAGTCTCTCGCAACACTGCAAATCAGATGCTTATCCGCTTGGAAAAAAAGGGGTGGCTGCAAAGAGTCGAACGAGGTCGATACATTTTTGTAGAATTGACAGCTGCAAAGCCAAATCCAATAGCCGAAGATGCTCTTGTCCTTGCAATGGATCTTTTCTCTCCATGCTATCTATCTGGTTGGACTGCAGCAGAACATTGGGGACTGACAGAACAGATTTTCAACTCCATACTCGTCTATAGCTCAGCGTACCAGCGGACCTCGGAGAAAAAGGTAGGCGGCATCAATTTTGTCTTGCGTCGAGTGAAAGACAACGAAATCTTTGGAACAAAGATTGTGTGGTCATCAAATCGCAAGATTGTCATGGCCGACAAACACCGCGCAATCATAGATATTCTAAACCGACCGGTAGACGGAGGAAGCGCCGTCGTTGCATTTGAAATATGCAAAGAATATTTCGTCTCACCAGACGCAGATTTCCAAACGCTCCTCCGCTATGCAGAACGACTCGGTAATGGAGCCGTTTTCAAAAGACTTGGCTTGATTGCAGAAAATATCGTTCCAAGCCAAAAGGAATTTATTGACACTTGCCTTCAAAACATATCAAAAGGCATAAGCCTATTTGATCCTTCTGGGCCGAAAAAAGGCCAAATCTCCTCGAAGTGGAATCTCCGAATGAATATAGCGATTGGAAAAATATAGATGATTACGAAAGAGCACTTGCTTGCGATTGCGTCTGAGCATGGCTTACTAGCAACCACTGTAAACAAAGATTACGCGCTCGGTTGGCTGCTCGTTGGAATCGGCCAGCATCCACTTCTGTCAAATTGGGTTTTCAAAGGCGGGACTTGCCTTAAAAAGGCATACTTCGACACCTACCGATTTTCTGAAGACCTGGATTTTACGATTCCAAAGAGTGAACCTTATGCTGCAGAAATAATCTTAAAAGCCGTTAAAGAAGCCGCAGCTAACACTTATGAACTCTCTGGTGTGGAATTTTTGCAAAACGAAATTCAAGTCACGTCAAGTGTAAACAAACGTGACAAACAGACGTTCGTTGTAAAGCTGCCGTTTCAAGGCCCTCTACGTCAGCAGAACAAAGCCATTCAACGGATTACTTTTGATATCACGCAAGACGAAATCCTTGTCGATACCCCAGAACTTCGCACCATCTTTCACGGCTACTCAGATGCCCCAACGCCACCCGGTAGAGTTCGCTGCTACTCCGTAAACGAAATTATTGCTGAGAAAAGCCGCGCCTTATATGAGCGGCAAGGTCGTTCTCGCGACGTCTACGACGTCGTTAATATTAGCCGGAACTTCCGCGACGAAATTGATGCAGACCTCGCCAAAGGTATTCTTAAGGAGAAATTTAAATTCAAAGATCTCCCAGATCCCAACGTCGACTTGATCTTTTCTCGCATCGACCAAGAGCTTTTAAAGCAAAGCTGGGATCACCAACTTAAGCATCAAGTGCCAATACTCCCTCCTGTGGAAAGCTTTATTGCCGATTTGAGAGACGCGCTG
This sequence comes from uncultured Pseudomonadota bacterium, assembly GCA_903844895.1. Taxonomy (GTDB): domain Bacteria; phylum Bdellovibrionota_B; class Oligoflexia; order Oligoflexales; family CAIMVM01; genus CAIMVM01. The sequence goes on along the minus strand of CAIMVM010000322.1, from coordinate 1,797 downwards.
CGATGGTGGATTGACGGAATCTCCGCGCCTCAGATCCCGCTAGTAGCAGCCCACCATAATGGTGAAACAACTGTTCCACGAGAGCGATTCTCGGCCCCATATCTCATTCAGCGCGGACCTCTATCTGACTCATCTTCATGGCTGAATCAAATTCGATTCGCGGCCAGAAATCAGGTCTGCGTCTCTATCACATATAAAGGGATAAAACGACTTGCCGAGCCATACTCGCTGCGTGTTTCTGGATCCGGAAACCTTTTCGTTTATATCTTCGAACTGAAAAGAGGCGAGGCGCCTGGTGGCGGCATCAAAGCACTCTCAATTGCAAATATTCAAAACATTGAGGTGACTGCAATAGCATTTAAGCCTCGCTATAAGATTGAACTATGACGGATCTAAGGTTTAAGAGGTGACCAAAAAGATGAGGGCTTTAGTTCCTACCTCGAAACCCTTGAAACCCGCGCTGCTTCATACCAAAACAATGTAAAGGTGAATGAGTGAAAATTCGTTAGGAAGACAATAGAATGTCCTGAACCGTTGCACCTGAACGAATATTCAGTGGTAAACCCATAAAATGTCTTAGTTCGTCGCAGTGCTCTAATTCTTATCTAAGCTGCAATGGGGGTATAATACATCCCTCCACATACAGGCTTCCACTTGAAATTGTTTAAATTCACTGAGGCTAATTGCCGTTCGCCCTGTATTGTTTCAAGACTCTATAAAGTAAAACAAACTAATTTTCGTTTTCAAAAAAAATAAAATGCCTTGGTTCGCCGCAGTGGAGCAAATATCTGAACTGCGTTTATTGCCGCACGACTTTTCTTGGAAAGCTATTGGGTTTCAAAACTCAAAAACTATCTTGGGAAGATTCTAGTACTAGTTACGTCGAAGATGTTCCATACATCGGGGGTTACCTTACAGACGTTTAGACATTTTTGAAAATACTCAAATCTTTCCACTCATAGACAAGTTCCTTCACTTTCTTCCCACCGATTTCGTCGGGACTTTCCATTTCGTTAAAAACCGCCCCAGAGCTTTCATAAAATTTTATGGTTGGATTTCCTTCGAGCACCCAGCAATACGCTTTCGTATAATCCATTTTGATTAACTCGCTCATTCCCAATTTCAAAAGAGCTGCACCAATTTTCTTACCTTTGAATTTTTCGAGCAAATAGATCGCACCAACTTCGCCATATCCATTCATTGAAGCATCACGAGCTGGCTCAAAAACAGAGAACCCAACAATACCATTTATTGCTTCGGCGACGAAGAGTGGTTTTTTATTTTCAATGGCAGTTTGCTTCCACATGTTCATTCTTCTTTTGAATGTGAGCGGTAGTTGATCGAGAAAATCTTGTGGTAGCAAATTTCGATAAGCCCCTCTCCAAGAATTAAGATGCACATTCGCAATTTCGGCGGCGTCATCAACAGTTGCTCGTCGAACTGTTACATCAGAAATTTGAATCACCATTTCCCCCTCGCCGTTTCTGAGCCGAAAAATCGCCGTTTTCATATAATTTTTGTGTATGAAATCGTACCGAATTTCCCAGTGATAACAGCAGCTCAAGAACGAGAATTCATTTTCTCACAAAAATACGGCATTCTAAGCATTTGAAATTACTAATGAACTTTAAATTCGGAGTTAAATGGTGGAGGTGAGGGGAATCGAACCCCTGTCCGAACAAGTTATGGAAGTAGCGCTACATGTTTAGTCTACTGATTTCATGTCAGCGTTTGGACGTCCCATAGACAAACTTCCAAACACCCAGCCTGATTGATCTCGTACCTTCGACTCGAGAC
>CAIMVM010000321.1 GCA_903844895.1 uncultured Pseudomonadota bacterium | reverse complement strand
GTTAAGCGATTTTGCAATTTCTTAGTGCCCAAATGGATAAACCCCCACTCAGGTAAACTACAAAAATTGGAATTACAAGTCAAGTTTTATATGTAACTAGCCGATAGATAATTGGAAATAAGATTTGTCCGATTGCCCCTGTTAAAAGAGCGATAGATTTCTTAAAGAAAGGCGGTTTAATTAAACGTATTGGGTCTACCAAAAGTGTCCAATGGGGAGTGGAATTTTTGTGAATATCAACACCTACTTGCTTTAAGAATAGTTTCAACTGTCATGACGAGCAGGTTCGGCGTGACAGGAAACCTGACAAATCCAAAACTTTCATAGAACCTTGCCGCATAATCATTCTTGGCATCTACTAAAATGAACCTAAACGCAGGCATCGAAACTTCTTTCTGGGAGGTAAGGGCCGCAACTTTTTGAAGACAATCCCGAAGCAGAGCTTCTCCGACACCCTTGCCTTTCATTGATCTATCACGGGCGAGTCTTCCGATACGTACTGCCCCTAAGGGATAGCCTGGAATTCCTTTTGCTAAATCAGGAGGGAGATTCTGTTTGGCGACCTGCGCCATAGCAAAGGTATAGTAACCCAAAATTTGATCAGCTTGATCCAAGCAGACAATACATGTGGCGATTCGCTTTTCGTGATTCTGTCGCGCATATTTTTTAAAATATGAAACGAGTTCTTCTTGTTCACATTGGAAATGATTAACTGCCATCGATTTAGCGATGGGAACAAATCTATACATTTGCCACCTTAAGTTTGGAGCAGTTTCTTCAGGGCATCGTTGGGTTCAGACGGCTGGTTGATAAGCTCATTCAAAAAATTCCAGTCCCTTTCTGAGAGCAGAAGCAATTGACTCTGCTTTAACACGTCATTGGCTTCCTTCAACGCGCTAGCTCTGATAAAGGCAGTGATACTTAATCCCCGTGACTTCGCAGCCTCTTCGACCAAGGCGCGCTGTTCGTCAGAATCGAAATATATTTCAGGTCCTCGTGATTTTTGAGGGGCGGCGCTCATGACTTTCTCCCTAAACTATGAGTTTGGTCGTAAAGTAAGTTTATCACACGACCCTAGGTATTACATACGGCATTTTTACGTTAAAACTAAAGAGCAATTTTATAACATATCGATATTATTTGATTTATATATTAAGTTTCCGTAGTTTATACGAATCTGGCGTCAGTCAGGCGAAATTCACTTGAAACCACAAGGTGGCGATGGTTACGAGGATTTTATGGGGCCTGACTACCGAAAATTAAGTTATCAAAAAGGGCTCTGATTGAGAGTTGTAATAAAGTTTCTCGGCTCGGTATGCTTCATCAACTTGCATAAAGTCAAGCCACCGCCGCCTCTGTTCATTTGTTAATTCACGATAATTCAAGAGTTTCCCACTTTGCAAAACGTTTTTCTTAAAGCAAGTGGGAAAGTCATAAAAATCAATCTGTTCCGAAACTATTAAATTCTAACTATCAGTTATTAATGATATTCCCACTGCTAGGCTGAGACTTGCGCAATGAAGTGGGAATTTAAGTAATTTTTGATGGTTATAGGGATACGAATTTAGAGGATCCCAACGCAACTCTCTTAGGTTTTGAGAAACGCAAAAAAAGGCTATCGAGCTATTGGATTGATCCTTTAAGTTAAATCTTAAGTCATTGAAATTAAGCTCCCATTATCACCAATGAAGCGCTTAGAGCGGCGGGAATAGCATAAATAGGATTTGATTATATTTTAATCAATATTTTACAATCTAAAATTGTTAGCATTTTAAAAATAGTCCGATTTGCCCTGGGGGTATACTTCCGTGAATTGCGCGATTCCGGGGTATGCGCTCACCCATAAAGATAGACGGCTCAGATTTGGCAGTGAGCTTATTTTTCTTATTTGTACCCTTTGGCATCAGAAAGACGCGGAATTCTAGAACGAATAGGTAAAGGGAAGAGTACGAAATACATTAAGAAGTAAATTTTGAAATTACTGAATTTAGCTCCTTAATTTTGTTTGCGGGAATACGACTTCTTTATTCGACGGTGACTAAGTTAGTAACTAGTGTTGTTTTGTTGTGGCCGATTCTGCTGCACGAGCCATTGCCGAACAGGCTCGAGGGCTATGGTAATATCACCCACCTGTAAAATCTCAGCCTGATCCCATGTGAGAATTCGTATCTTTTGCACGTTAAGTTCAGAAGCGGCTTGCTGCAAAGCTCGGATTTCGCGCTCTCTCGTTTTTTGCTCACTTATATTCCAAGTGACCTGAATAATCTCATGATTTTTGCTCCCTTGCCTCAGCAAAAAGTCAACCTCATAGCCATCTGACGTAACATAATAGAAAAGGTTTAGTCCAGGTCGAAAGTTTTGTCTTACTAACTCGATAAAGATCATATTTTCGAGAAGTCGGCCATGGTCAGGTGATGTAAAAACTTTCTTTGCGAGTAAAAAACCGTTGTCATAAACATAGGCTTTGCGATCGAATTTTAGCCTTTTACGAGCTCCATAATGAAAACGAGGAAGCTCGGCAAACAGATATGCTTCGTTTCCATACAAAAGAAATTTTTTGATGGTTGGCGCGCTGACTCTGCCGTTTAAAGCGCGCACCAAGCTATCATTGTTGAACCTTGATCCAATCGCATGGAGTAGGATGGAGTACAGATCGTGGAGTTCACCCACATTTCTAATTTTATAACGCCGGACAACGTCTTTCAGGATTATGGAATCCCATAGTGTGCCAAGGTAAGAGAGCTCATCCGCACCCCTCACAAGAACCTCAGGAAACCCACCACTTTTTAAATAGTGAAGGAGCGCATTGTCGTCATCACTTTGACCACACCTTAAAAATTCTGGATAAGAGAACGGCAAAAGCTCGATTGCGATATGGCGTCCTGTAAGTGCAGATGCTAGCTCACGGCTGAGTAGATGCGCATTGGACCCTGTAACGATGCAGTTACGTCCTTCTCTATGAAGGCGGTGAAGAAAAGGTTCCCACTTGTCAAAGTTTTGAATTTCATCAAAGAAATAAATCTTTGCGTCGGGATAAATTTGATCAAGCGCAACCATAATTTCATCGCCGCTAATTCCACTTGGGAATCCTTCGTCCTCGCAATTAAGGTAAGCATATGGCCTGTTTGCGTAGTACCTGTTTTATCAGAGTCGATTTGCCACAGCGGCGAGGTCCCAAAACAATCTTAACAAGTGGGGAATCAAGCTCCATGGTGAGGCGCTCTGCGCCATTGCGAATTATGAGAGAAGGGGGCGGAGTTTCCAAAACTTCGTTTTTTTGCCTTATAAGCATCTGATTTTGCCTTATAAGCATCTGATATAGCGGCCTGTTCATATACCACCAAATCAAAATAAACATACTTTAGAATAACTAGACTTATTCTAAAGTATAGATGAAGTATTTTAGAATGTCCATTTGGTCGAGATAGTGAGGTATTACAAGCTGAAATAGCTCATTGTTTAACGAGGGTTAAGATCTAGTCCGCCTATTTTGGACCGTACTCCAAAAAAGTCGCGACTATTTGTGCGTCTGGTATGGACAGGAACTGATCATGAACAAGTGATTTTGGCCTGGTAATGAGGAATAAGTAGACGAATTGCATATAAATAAGGCAAGTCGCTGTTTTGCAAAGGACATTTTATGAACCGTGTCATTTTTAATGAAACCATTAGAATGTTGTTTACTTCTTATTCATTTTATTATAACTTTATAAATGTTTGTTTTGACTTTATCGCTTAATAAGAGGCAGGTAAAATGGGAAAGTTAAACGCTGCCCAAAGAGCTCTGGATGTCACTAGCAAAAACCGCCACCCGGTATGGGAGGAAGCTGCTTGCCTCCAGGCACTCAACATGCGGAAGCTGACTGAATTAATTCCCGCGAGACATAAATAATGCGGCAACAAAAATTTCGCATCGATGCCATTCAAGGTCTATGCCCTGATGCTGAATCATTGGCCGCTCTGCCTTATTTTGATTCGGCAAGTAAGCTCGACGAGCTTTGGAGAATCTTTAATCCGCATGAATATGGTTTCTATGAATATCTAGCCAACAAAGCCACATTGCTCGATTTTTTAACATTCTTCGAAGCGGAATCACGAATGCCTAGCTATGAATTTCTCATGGCTCAGCTGGCAGCAGCCGCACCTTCAGGAGAAATTAGAGCAGTAATTCTTGCGCTTAACTTAGCTGATCAAATCAGTGAAGCACTTAACCTCCGTACGAACGGCACAGCTAAAACATTTGCAAGGCGGCACAAAGCTACAATGCAAGAAGAAGTAGCTGCTGCAGGCCTTGATTCGATTCGGCAACGGAATTGTAATTCACTTGGCGACGCTCTTTCGTTCTTGAAAGAGAATCCTTCTGGGGTAGTGGCAAAACCATGTTCCTCAGCGGGCACTGATTCCGTAATATTTTGCCGGGACGAACATGAATTGGACGTGGCATGGTCGCAAATAATTGGTCATGTCAACGCTATCGGCGAAAAGAATACGACGGTGCTAATTCAAGAAAGGCTCGTCGGCACTGAATATATGGTGGACACGGTGAGCCTCGATGGCCATCATTTCGTTGTTGCCATTTGTAAAGTTGAAAAAATGGCTATTAACAGTTCCGAGTTTTGTTACCGTGAGCTCACCACCGTTGATTTCAATGTGGCAGCTGATTTAGACAGACTCCTTGAATACACTGGAAAAGTATTGGACGCATTAGGTATCGTCAATGGACCTGCCCACAGTGAAATAATGATAACCAAACGTGGACCCGTTTTGATTGAAACTGGTGCCAGATTGCACGGAGGCATGACCCCAACGGCCCTGTCTGAATGCTACACACACTCGCAGGTTGACCTTACGATCGATGCATTTCTTCGCCCTCATAATTTTCTGACTAAGAGCGCAAATCCTTCAAAATTAGTCACTCACTTACGTTTAGTTTTTTCTGCCGCGCTATGTGAACTCGAATTCAATGGGTTTGACGAAGTTTGGCTTAGGGCGAATGTCTCATCCTTCCATTCTAAGAGAGAGATATTTAATATTGGCGATATATTGAAACCGACGATGGACATTTTCACTTGTCCTGGATGGATTGTATTACGCGCACCTTCCCTTCTCGATCTCGATCGAGATTCAGTCTTGATACGAGACTATTTTTCTAGATTGGGATTATATTAATTAAAGGATCACTAATAATATGAGATTTTTTTACTTATCCCTGGCGATGTTTGCTTTTCTTCTTACTAGTATAGGAGCGGCATCCAATCCAAAATTGCCGCCACTCAATATCTATGTAGCGGGGAGCTTTAGTGGCATGATGCCATTTTTGGCTGATGGTACTTTAAATGCCGCAACAATTTTTGCAGAAAAGACAAACAAATCAGGGGGAATGGTTGGCCGCAAGGTCATGATAATTCCACAAGATGATGCCGGAGACCTCAGCAAGGCAGAGGCTTTTGCAAGAACGGCCATAAATGACCCGAATCACCTACTTACTATCGGGCATCCCTTCAGTAGTATTGCTAAGCCAATTGCTGCATACTACCGAGACAATCATAAACTTCTTTTTACAACCTATGCAACAAGTCCATCATTAAAGGCGATAAAAGGTACCTATTTTTCTCTAACTTTTGATGATGACTATCAAGGCAAGGTTTTGGCGAACATTGCAGCGACGAAGCTAAGTGCAAAAAACGTCAGGATTCTGCGGTGCCTATCTGATACTTATTCCGATTCATTAGCTAGAAGCTTTGAGGCTAATTTAAGAAAGTTGCGCGTCGATGTCCGTTTAGAAACAATTGACTATTTAGGCGACAAAATTGACTCGGAGGCTTTGTATAAATCTTCTTGGAAAAATGGTGTTCCTGACCTGATTTTTCTCCCTGACCTGCAAACTCGAGCAGCAGATATTTTAGCCTATTTTTTATCAAAAAATCCAATTAGCACGACTTTTTTAGGTGGAGACGGATGGGGAAGCGAAGAAAAGACGTGGCAGAAGTTTTTCTTGGCACATCAATTTAAGTCTATTCCTAAACTGTTCTTTACGCATCATTTCTCGGCCAAGATCCCCGCGCTGGACTCTTCGCCAGTGATAAAATTTCTCCGCAAAAGATCACACGGTGATCCGCTCGATGGACCGATTATCTTGTCATATGAGGGCTTAGAAATTTTAAAAACAGCAATTTCTTCGACTGGCCGCGCAGACGCTAATTCCATTTCGGCATATCTGCGAGGACGAACTTTCCCCGTGTCCGCAGGATCCATGACCTTTGAATCGGACGGCTCAACCACTAGGGATAGCGTATTACTACAAGTCGGTAATAAAGGCATTATCTACTCAGGATCGATCAAGGGAGCGAAGGTACCTCATGCAGAATAGAAATACAATTTTAAGTCATTTAAACATTGTATTCGTAGTCAGCACCGCAGCACTGGGTTTTATCATCGCCGCTATCAGCTTGATTGTCGGGTCGGATATGCGGCGAACAGCAGAGGCCAACGCCTTTCGTCAACTCGAGGGCGTCGCTGAAATCGAGAAGCCTCGATTTCAAACCGAATTGGTGAACGAGCTCTTTTACGCTGTCGAGAAGCGAGCTGGGTCGATGGAAACGAATGCTCTCGGCGCGGGAGGTAAAATTGCTCTATTCAAAGCCGATGGATCCATCATCTATTCGAGTCATAATTTTGCTCCTAGTCTGAGAGAAGCAGCACTCACCGAGCTAAAACACAGCGGATTGCTACACCTTTCCACGCGCGATGGTGAGGTGGTTTACGGGACTCCGATAGGTTTTGCAGGTAGAAATATTGGTTGGGTGATTCTGACTCAGGATATCGACACCTCCAAATTAAATATACTTTCAAACGGAACCCAGGCTGTCTTTGTGGCGATTACTTTAATGCTTTTAATCAATTCGATAGCAGTACGCCAGGCACTTAACAAAAGCCTTCTAGACCCGTTGCGACAAATCAATGAGGTTATTCCGGCAGTGCAGGCGTATTCATCAGGAGGCGTGGCCCCTCAGGAAGCAAGCACGCCCTTTCGCTTGGCAGAGATTGAACAAATTCGGGAGACGCTGATGGAGATGGCGCATACGATGCGCGTTATGCGGTTTTCGGAACTTCGGACTGAACGCCTTGTGGCGGTTGCCCAAATGACCCAAATGCTCGCTCACGATGTACGCAAGCCTTTCTCAATGCTAAGGATGGGCCTCACCATGCTTAGCAATGCCAAAGACCCCGAGAGCTTGAAAAAAGTAATGTCTCGCATCGTCCCAGAAATCGACAAAGCCATGAGCAGTGTTGATGGCATGATCGCGGACGTTATGGAAGTCGGCTCGGTATCGAAGAATCTTATACAAGAGCCTGCGAGCCCAGAATCATTGTTTGAGTCGACCCTTGGTGAGATTATTCGCATTTATCCAGAAGCGAATATCACTTTTAACTATGAGCTTAAACACGAACACATGGCAAATGTTCATGTGCAGAAAATTGGCAGAGTTTTCTCTAATATTGTCGGCAATGCGTTTCAAGCTATGCGCAATAAAGGTTTAATGTGGTTTAAGACTTCTGAGCGTGATGGAATGATCGAATTTTGTATTGGCAACGGGGGCTCTGTGATTCCTGCCGAGAGTCTCCCGAAGCTATTTGAAGCTTTCTTTACCAGTGGTAAAAAAGGTGGGACGGGATTGGGGTTAGCAATCGCACAAAAAATCGTGACGGCCCACGGCGGCAAAATCTGGTGCGAATCTGTTAAGACTGCGGCACATCCTGACGGCAAGGTAGAATTTTTCTTTACGTTGCCGATTGCTGGGCGCATCAATAGAACCACCGCGACGTTGCCGCATCATAGCTATGACATTGCTAAGCAACTCGGGGTGATAGAAGCGAATGCTCCGCCATCGTTAAGCATCGATAAAGGCGAGTTGTCATTAGAAGAAGATTTGGTCCAACATTACACCAACTCAAATCTAGCTTTGCGAGTTCTTATTATCGACGACGAGACCATCTACCGTAGCGCTCTGGCGTCATACCTAACGCGGACTCCAGAACTAAGTAAAGCACTAGACATCATTCAAGTTGATGGATCTAATGCAGCCCTCCAAGAAGTGTCTGAACGTTACTTCGATCTCATCATCACCGATATGGACATGGGAATGACTTCTTTAGACGGATTTGAATTGGTGAAAGAGCTAAGAAAGTGCGGCTCTAAAGCGCTGATCTGTGTGCACTCCAACCGTATCTGTGCCGGTGATAACAAAGCCGCTATAGACGCTGGTGCTGAAAGCTTTATGCCAAAACCAATGGCCCGTGCGCAACTTTTACGAATCGCCTTGCAGGCAGCCGCATTGGCAGCGTCAAAAATTTCGCTCACGGAAACCGCGTTAGTAGACGCCGGATCTAATCCTTCAAAACCCGGCGTACTGATCATTGATGACAGCGCGTTTGTGATCTATGCATGGGAACAGACGCTGATGATGGACACGAATCTTTACACCATGCAAAGTTTTGAGGAGCTTCAAGAACGGCTCGCTACGGAGCCAGATTTTCTGCAACGTTTAAACTATGTCGTCACTGATATGCACCTCGATGGCTCACGCAGAAACGGGCTTGATGTCGGACGATTGATTAAAAGCATTAGATGGGATTTACCGGTTCTCATGAGTTCAAACGACACTTTCGAAAATCACGATCTTGCTGGGGCTGTGGATAAAATTATCGCGAAAGAGCCAGTGGGAATTTCTGAACTTGATGAATGGTGTGCCAAACTGATGACATAGCTTTGTTCCGCACAGTCACTTTTGCCGGCCCTGCCTTTCTTCTCCTCTGGCTTTAGAATTATCTTACTTCGGCAAGGTGAGTTAGGGGCAAAGAAGCCACTCCACTTAACCAAATGGGATTTTGGTGGAGGAATGGAGTCCCTTATTTTTTCTATAAACTCGCGAGGGGTGAAAAGAAGGCAGGACGTGCCATCACTATAGGCTGTCTTAAGATTAAGTTTTACTTGGCCTCACTCTGTGATTTCCAAGCGGTCTTTGGACCGTGGAACGCGGGAGATATATTCCACAAGCTTTCTAAGGCTGACTCGAACCAAGGTATGGATCGAGGTATTGGCAGGGAGAGAAAAGCCGTTGATAGAAAAACACCGGTGGCCCTTGGCTAAGGGTATCTCTACATAGTAGCCAAACTCTGATCCGATTCTTGTCAATTTCTGACCGGCATTAGGGCCAAAGTCCATCCTTCCGGCGATGGAGGAAGAAGTCACCATGGGGAGGGATTCGTGGTCTCTAAAGATACTGTCACTTTGAGGGCGGTTCTCTGTTTACACGTCGTGGTTTAAGAAGCCATGCTTTTTAAGAAGGTGAAGAACTTTACTGCTGATTTCAAGAAGAATTTTTTGGACTTCTTTCTCAGTAATGGCCCCTAGATTTCGAAAGCGTAAAGTTTCAGCGCCGTTTTGATTGGTGCCTAAAAACACCCCAGTTCGCCATGCAGAGTGTCAAAATATTTTCAACTGGTCCCGACCAATGTTCCTAAATTTTGTTCTAAATGGTCATAAATTATTGAATAGCATCGTTTCCTGGGACCAGCCCCACTTTCTTAAGGCCATCTTTCCAATTAAGGAAATGAATTCCCTCTTCGATGTACTCAAGGGGACTATTTGAAAAGCAGAATGTTTCACAGGGGCCAAGTTCATCTCTTAACTTAATGAGATGTTTTACATCGTTCATACTTGGCGTTTCTGATGACTTGATTTCGATCAAGGCCAAGGACTCTCCCGGGCGGTCGATAATGAGATCAATTTCGGCTCCTTCTTTCGTTCTGAAATAAGAAAAGCGAAAATCTTTGCGGAAATAGTCATTGAGGCGTATGCATTCTGCTATTAAAAACTGTTCAAAAGCAAGGCCGTAAGGCTGTGTTTTAGGTGTGATACGCTGACCTAGAAATCGGGCTAAGGCGCGCGCGACCCCTGTGTCGAAAAGGTAGAATTTGGGACTTTTGGATTGCCTTTTGCGAACTGACCGTGAGTAGGCATTAAGGTGAAATCCAAGAAGAGTTTCTTCGAGGAGTTCAAAGTAGCGCTTTACGGTCTTTTCGTTGACGCCAACATCACGAGCCATTTTAAGGTAGTTTACAATGGTTCCATTAGCTTGGGCTGCAACTTCAAGAAACAATCGAAAAGGATCTAAATTATCAACAAGGTGTTCGTTCCATATTTCTTCTTTTAAATAGGTGAGCCCGTAGGCTCGCAAAAACTCTGCTTTTTCTTGATCTTCTTGAAAAGAAAAAATTTTCGGCAACGACCCCCAATTCAGGACCTGATCTAGCTGAAATTGATCCGCAAGCTCAATGTGGGTTAGAGGATAAAGGTTATTCACAAAGGCTCGTCCAGCCAGAAGGTTAGCTGAGCCACGTTTGAGCTTGCGAGCACTTGACCCTGTCATCGCAAATTTGGGAGATTTAAACTCACGAGATTCAATCGCGCGATGAACCACATTGAGAAGTTCAGGCGCTTTTTGAATCTCATCAATGAAAACCCAATCAAACTCAGCATGCTTTACCAGAAGCTGCTTGTAGAGAAGGTCGGGATCGCGGCGATAGAGATCTTCGGTGGTCAGTTCTAGCAGGTTAATCACCCACACACGTTCGCTGCCGAGCATCCCATGAATCAGCGAGGTTTTGCCTGTTCCTCTCGCACCGAATAGGAAGTAACTATTGGAGTTTATGGGTTTACAGTGCCTCTTAAATATACTCATAAATAGTCGCCTCCGAAAATTCCCGCCTTTTTCGGATTGTAGTGGGTCATGTGTGAAATGTAAATACATATGGCATGTTGCCCACGCCGGATAGTAGTGAAATCAACTCCCTTTTTGATATATTCCCTAAGCACTTTGCTGCTTTGGGCGGGTGTGTTCAGTTTTTAAAAAGCTTTCGATGGGGTAAAGCGTCGCTCACTGTAGCCTCAATCTAAGATTTTGGTAAAGCATTTGAAAACTGAATCTTTCATGAGTCGCTAACACCATCGAGACCATACGAAACTGGCTTGATCCTCGCCTGTCTAGAAAAGTTTTATGTGACACCAAAATCACAACTGGATGGATTCATGCGGCTATAGTCAAGATATGCCAGGGCGGAGATTGATGGAAAAAGTAGCGACATTACCAGCTAAAGATCGTGCTGAACTTTTTCGTGAATCCGCCACCCGACGTGGCCTGTCGAATGCCATCCCTAAAATATGGGATTATCCGCTTTGGAGGTCTTTAAACTCACGGACATCCGAAATTTTATGGCTCCGAATTCCCAAGTTCAAAGTTCCTATAAAATAAAGACATCATGAAATATGGCAAAAATACTTCATGCTATAACTCCAGCAGAGATGATCAATGGAAACGACTGAACAGTAATATATAGTTTATCTAATATAGCTTGATGCGATGAAAATGGGATTTTTTTTCTCTCGTTCCTTTCGGAATATCTCTGCTATTCAAGTTAAGATCGAGAGCAAAGAAAAAAAATAATCTCTCATTTTCAATACATCAAGCTATATCTTCCTGAGTTTGGCCACATTGTGCCCCACATGTTTTTCTCTGTGTCGGCATTGTAAGCCGATAAATTTAGGATTTTATCTATAGAAGGAAGAGGTGGAGAGAGAAATTTAAAGAGGTGGAGTGTTAGTTAAGCTTAAAACCAACATAATCTGCTAGTGTCTCAAGAATATAATGAAGATCATGATATTTAACTTTGGTCCCTTCGAAATTACCCTTTCTAGCTACCCAATCAAGGCTTTTAATCTGGTATATAAGGGCATAAGAATCCTTCTCATTAATATAATTCCCTGCAAGAAGAATTTTAAAAGATCCGTCATTGTATGTTTTAGAGGTTAATGGACAAAACATTACAACCCTCCTTTTACTACTTTTTTCTGCCAGGCATACAGCATAGTGCTTGCCGGCATATTCTTCAGTTTTTTTTGGGCCGAAATCTAAGTGCCAAATTTCACCGCGTTTAGGTGGTGATTGCTTGGTCATTCAAAAATCTCATCACCATAATCGCCTTGAAAAAACTCCCCATCTTCCGATGCGGTCTCTTCACCTTTTGCTAACAATTCATTAGAATTTTTAATCCCGTGCCATCGATTATAAGCTAGTTGTAACTGAATAGCCCTTATCTCATCTGACTCGCCTGACAGACTACTCATTAACTTTTGTCTATATTCATGCCAGCGTTGCTCCGCCTCTGTATATTCAAATTGTTTAGCTCCCATAAGAAGAATCTCCAATTTATCATTCGTATCCATCTTAATCCCCCTCCTTATCGGCAAATTATATATAAAATCTTAGTTCAGTATACTAGCCTCTAAATACAATTATTGTACCAATCTAAAATGCTAACAATTTCGACATGTTGTCACTTGCCCATTGTCTAACAATTTGACACTCTTTAAAACAAGTCTAAATCTATTATAGAACAATACCCCTTTCAGCCTCCCCTTTCAGCCTGAGCCGGCTGAGGGGAGTTATCTTTTCTTGATATTTCGATGACAGATCAAAACTAGCCCACCTTAATCCTCATTCTCGCAGAAAGGGTCATCCACAGTTATTTAAAGCCTCATGTTCAACTTGAGTTGGATATTCTGGGGACGCTTTTCCGGTTGTTCAGCTACCTATAAGTTCATTGCTTGGCGACTTCATAAAAGAAAAAAACCCAAAAGCCTACAAAGGCTATAAAGGGCTGCATCCCATTCAAGTCAGGGTAATGTCCTACGAGAGGACATTGATTGAAAAATCTCAGGCATTGCTGACTTGCATCACGGACTACTTTTCCCACAGTGAAGGGAAGGCGCGCTTTTCTGTAAAAGAAAAAGAACGCCATTTATATGACATTCATCGACTATATGAAAAATTCAAGTGGGAAAGCGGTTCCATGGCCAGTGAGGAGTTTTTGAATATTTTTAGATCTGCTGTTGAAATGGACGGTCGAATTTATGGTAGCCAGAACTATTTTCTGGTTAATGGCTTGCCATATCTTGAAGATAAAATAGAGCATTTTTTAAATATTTATTTTCAAAATGAGTATAAGAAGCTCTACAATTCCTCTCCCATTTATTATGGCACACGCTTGGCTGCGGAAGAAATTCTTAGTGGAGTTGAAGAGTATCTTCGAAAGCTTAACGATTGTTTTCAGCAGTCCAAACAGGGTTTTGGAGGCTAGTTGTGTCCGTTAAATCAGGTAACTTCAATGTCAAAATGCACTGTTACGTTGTTATTGACCTAAAAATGCCGAATTTGACCCTCGTGACGAAGGGCAATTACGCTTCTATGTGAATGCAGTTGAAGAACAAATGAGAGATAAATCTCGCGATGCGCCCACAATTGGCCTACTTCTTTGCCGTTCAAAAAACGACAAGGTAGTTGAAGTGGCGCTTCGAGGAAGTAATATTGCGATGGGAGTTGCGACCTACGTGCTAGGAAAAGAAGAAAAAGAAAGTCTTGCTTTGGACGAGATAAAGGCCATTCTTGAAGAATCAGGAGATTTCGAACCTTAGAAAAAAAGATCATTGACCGTTTAGAGTTTCAAGGCACAAAAAACTCAAAACCTACGCCCTAACAAATCGTCATCCCAAATATCCAAAACCTAGTCTCTATGGAAATTTATAGCCCCCCCCCACCGTATCCTATGAAAACCACCCCCATCTTTGGCAGGGGGTTTTTGGACATTTAAAAGTGGGATCATATGAGGATCGGTATCTACACTAGGGTTTCCAATGAAATATTATGGAAAGTTTACGCCGTGTTTGGAGTATTAAAGGCCTTGTTTGAGGATTCTCCGAAAGACATATCGGATCGCCTCGTCT